>NZ_JAOWHK010000008.1:0-262 GCF_030332665.1 Citrobacter sp. Cpo090
GCCGGATAAAGCGCCCGCGCGCAGATTTGTCTGCAGAACGGTTTTACAAAATAGCCGTAATCCACTATGCCTGATGCGCTACGCTTATCAGGCCTACGATTTGCACGCTGCCGTAGACCGGATAAGGCGCCAGCGCGCAGATTTGTATGCAAAACGGTTTTACACAATAGCCGCAATCCACAATGCCTGATGCGCTGCGCTTATCAGGCCTACGATTTGCACGCTGCCGTAGGCCGGATAAGGCGCCAGCGCCGCATCCGGC
>NZ_JAOWHK010000001.1:0-516 GCF_030332665.1 Citrobacter sp. Cpo090
CAGACTCAGGATACGACGGTGACGTTTGTGGCGAACAGGGCCACGGCACAGTTCAGCGGGACGCCGGTGGTCACCAATAATAATGCAGTGGCGGATGGCACCAATCCAATTAGTGTTACTTACCTTGTTACGGATAAGTATGGTAATCCATTGGATAGTATTGAGATCACGATTACTTCAGATAATGGAGCTATTCACGGTAGCAAAAAAGTTATGACAAATCATCTTGGTCAGGCAACGGTGAATATTACAAATACAACGTCAGGGAGAACGACGGTAACTGCTTCAGTTAATACACTGACGGCAAATGTTGAGTTAATTTTTAAGCCTGTAATTCGAATTGATGTATTAACAAAAATGTTTACGGAGAATGTGTCTTCCTCTTATAACCCTGTTCATGTGTCATCTACTGCTAGTGAGCAGCTTATTTTTAGTGTATCGCCGGCATTACCGGCTGGTTTGGGGCTAAATTCTACAAATGGCACAATTACTGGTACTCCTACTGCTCCAGTAGGT
>NZ_JAOWHK010000009.1:0-232 GCF_030332665.1 Citrobacter sp. Cpo090
GTGATTCATGACTGGGGTGAAGTCGTAACAAGGTAACCGTAGGGGAACCTGCGGTTGGATCACCTCCTTACCTTAAAGAAGCGTTCTTTGTAGTGCTCACACAGATTGTCTGATGAATGATGAACTTCTGAATGTACTTTCGAGTGCATTAAGAAGTTTTGCTCTTTAAAAATCTGGATCAAGCTGAAAATTGAAACGACACACTGTTTCATTTCTCCGTAATAAGAAATGA
>NZ_JAOWHK010000010.1:0-354 GCF_030332665.1 Citrobacter sp. Cpo090
CGGACTTTCCAGACCGTTCCACTACCACACATGCTGATTCAGACTCTGGGCTGCTCCCCGTTCGCTCGCCGCTACTGGGGGAATCTCGGTTGATTTCTTTTCCTCGGGGTACTTAGATGTTTCAGTTCCCCCGGTTCGCTTCATTACGCTATGTATTCACGTAATGATAGTGTGTCGAAACACACTGGGTTTCCCCATTCGGAAATCGCCGGTTATAACGGTTCATATCACCTTACCGACGCTTATCGCAGATTAGCACGTCCTTCATCGCCTCTGACTGCCAGGGCATCCACCGTGTACGCTTAGTCGCTTAACCTCACAACCCGAAGATGTTTCTTTCGATTCATCATCGAC
>NZ_JAOWHK010000011.1:0-517 GCF_030332665.1 Citrobacter sp. Cpo090
CTGTGAAATATCTCCCCCCTCCGGTAACGACAGTCTCAATCCCACTAATCATAAAGACTGTAGTGATAAGTATAAATATATATAATGCACCACTGAGACCATCAACCATTGGAACCAGTTCTTCATCATTATTGTGCTCTTCATTAGTTTTGCCAGACATTGGTCAACCATTATTCTTTGATGCTATTTTTTATAAATTAATTTACACTTACTCCACTGCTATTTAGATCAGATGTTTTATGATAACAACAAAATGCTATTCGCGATTTACAACACAATTTTTTATTTTCCAACTTGATGGATTTATTTCACATTTATCAATAATAAATCTCGAAGTGTGAATAGAGGCTATGACATGAGTGGCATTAGTAATTGCAAAAATAAAAAACGCAAGAACGATCTTATTCATTCCGCTAATCCATTTTAATCCTAATAGGTTACTGGAATATAATATTCAACCTCAAACAAATAATCCTCTGCTGTTGATGTGTTATCTATAAACTTGAAGTGCTCAATA
>NZ_JAOWHK010000012.1:0-375 GCF_030332665.1 Citrobacter sp. Cpo090
ATTAATACTCTTATCGTAATTCCTGGTTTCATAATTCATCCTTAAACGTTAAGCGGTTTTGGCATATCCCATTGCAGATTATTTCCCTGCATCCATATCGCAGTACATCCGGGTCCAGCCCTTATAGCCCACCACCTCCGGTTCTTTGTCCGGCAGGTTTTGATAGTTAGCCTTATAACCTTCCGTTAAATTGGCTAAAGATGCTTTCATAAACACTACCGTTCCCCAGGCAGCACCTGGAAACTCAGGACTGGTATGACCGTCCACATACTTGCCACCGGATTTATGCTTGCCTGGCCTGTAGAGATAATAGGTGTCATCAAAGTATTGATAATCTATACCCGGACCACCCGGCGCCAGACGCGGGTCGTCAAA
>NZ_JAOWHK010000013.1:0-143342 GCF_030332665.1 Citrobacter sp. Cpo090
CGGTAGTTCAGTTGGTTAGAATACCTGCCTGTCACGCAGGGGGTCGCGGGTTCGAGTCCCGTCCGTTCCGCCACTTATTAAGAGCCCTGAGCTAACGCTCAGGGCTTTTTCTTTGTTTACGATTTAATTATTGCTGAATCCGCAAAAATCCTCTGCATTTTTCACTCTTTTTCTATAAAGAGCTGAAGCTCATAATCCTCTCAGTTAACGAACATAGTGATTAAAAAGAGGAATTCTATGACTATCCCTGCATTCGGTTTAGGTACTTTTCGCCTGAAAGACGACGTGGTTATCGCTTCTGTTAAAACTGCGCTTGAGCTAGGCTACCGTGCTGTCGACACTGCGCAAATCTATGATAATGAAGCGGCTGTTGGTCAGGCGATTGCCGAAAGCGGCGTACCGCGTAACGAGCTGTATATCACCACCAAGATTTGGATTGAAAATCTTAGCAAAGAAAAACTGATCCCAAGTCTGAAAGAAAGCCTGAAGAAGCTGCGTACAGATTATGTCGATCTGACGCTGATCCACTGGCCATCTCCAGGTGATGCGGTATCTGTTGAGGAATTTATGCAGGCACTGCTTGAAGCTAAAAAGCAGGGATTGACTCGCGAAATTGGTATCTCAAACTTCACCATTCCGCTGATGGAAAAAGCCATTGCCGCAGTAGGTGCAGAGAATATTGCGACCAACCAGATTGAGCTTTCTCCGTATCTGCAGAGCCGTAAGGTGGTTGACTGGGCGAAAGCACACGGTATTCACATCACTTCTTACATGACGCTGGCTTATGGTAAAGCACTGAAAGATGAAGTGATTGCGCACATTGCCGCTAAACATAATGCGACCCCGGCGCAGGTTATTCTGGCATGGGCAATGGGGGAAGGTTACTCCGTAATTCCTTCTTCTACCAAACGTGAAAACCTGGCAAGCAACCTGCTGGCGCTGGAACTGCATCTGGATGCCGAAGATAAAAAAGCGATCGCGGCACTGGACTGCAACGATCGTCTGGTCAGTCCGGAAGGCCTGGCCCCTGATTGGGATTAATTGCCTGACCCTCTGTACCCTTTAACCCTCTTTCACAGCTCCTTCGGGAGCTGTTCTTATATATTCACTTAAAAAGTCGATAAATGCCCTGATGCGCGTACTGACGGCACGATCGCTGTAATAAACTGCGCTAAAAGGCATCTCTACCGGTAGACGTTTATCTGCCAATAACTCCACCAATTCACCCCGCGCGATCTCTTTATCTATCATATAATCTGAAAGACATGCGATGCCGTTGCCATTCAGGCAAAGCTGTTTTAGCGTTTCCCCACTGTTGGAAGAAATTGCACACTCGACCTCATGCAGCTGCCCGTCGCTACAGGCAATCGGCCAGGTATTGAGTGAAACCGGTTCGGAAAACCCCAGACACAGATGCTGTTTTAGCTCCTCGACGGTCTCTGGTCTACTAAAACGGGCAATATAGTCCGGTGAGGCAATAATCTTACGGTAGCTGGTGAATAATGGACGCGCACGTAGACTCGAGTCAGTCAGCGTACCCGCTCGTATAGCAACATCCACTTTTCGTTCAATAAGATTGATGAACGTTTCCGAGGAGACGAGAGACAACGTCATCTCGGGGTACCGCTCCCGGAACGGCTTGATTAGCGGCATCAGGAAATGCAACATCACCGGTGTTGCTGCGTCGATGCGCAGCAGGCCGCGCGGAGTATTACGCGACTCCATGATTTCCGTTTCTGCTGCAGCCATCTCTTGCAGTATCTGCTGCACCCGCCTGAAGTAGCGCTCTCCTTCCTCTGTGAGGCTTAGCTGTCGGGTCGTTCGATTAAGCAAACTGACGCCCAGCTTCATCTCCAGCTTTTTTACTGCCCGGCTGACCGCGGAATTGGCTTGTCCAAGCTGTTCTGCCGCCCGGCTAAAGCTGCCGCTTTCCACTACCGCTACAAAAATCGCAAGTTCTTCAGAGGTTGCTTTCATTTTTGCACCTGACGCAAAATTATATTGAGATTTTGAATGTTTTTGTCATTAAAACATCCAGGCATACTGCGTGTCATCTGATTACTGATGTTACGGAGTTATTTATGCCTCTCGCTTTATTTGCACTAACAATAAGTGCCTTCGCTATAGGCACTACTGAGTTTGTGATTGTTGGTCTGGTGCCGACCATCGCTCAACAGCTGGCGATCTCGTTACCTTCCGCCGGGATGCTGGTTTCAATCTATGCGCTGGGGGTGGCGATTGGCGCACCGGTACTGACCGCTCTGACCGGACGCCTGCCACGTAAACAGTTACTGGTTGCGCTGATGGTTCTGTTTACGGCGGGGAATTTGCTGGCATGGCAGGCACCCGGGTATATGACACTCATTGTCGCTCGTCTGCTGACTGGGCTGGCACATGGCGTATTCTTCTCGATTGGTTCTACCATCGCGACAAGTCTGGTGCCAAAAGAGAAAGCGGCTTCCGCTATCGCCATTATGTTCGGTGGCTTAACGGTGGCGCTGGTCACCGGCGTGCCGCTGGGCACATTTATCGGTCAGCACTTTGGCTGGCGTGAGACTTTCCTCGCGGTATCAATGTTAGGCGTGATTGCACTGATCAGTAGCCAGTTACTAATCCCTGCCAACATTCCCGGTCGTGCAGCTGCCAGCATTCGCGACCAGGTGAAGGTGCTGACTCATCCTCGTCTGTTGCTGATTTACGCCGTTACGGCACTGGGCTACGGCGGTGTATTCACGGCATTCACCTTCCTGGCACCGATGATGCAGGATCTGGCGGGATTCTCCCCGGCAGCAGTAAGCTGGATCTTACTGGGGTACGGTGTTTCAGTGGCTATCGGTAATATCTGGGGGGGTAAGCTGGCGGATAAACATGGTGCGGTTCCTGCGCTGAAATTTATTTTCGCCGCGTTGTTTGTCCTGCTGATGGTCTTCCAACTGACGGCATCCACGCAGTACGCCGCGCTGGCTACCATTCTGGTGATGGGGATCTTTGCCTTTGGTAACGTACCGGGGTTGCAGGTCTACGTGGTACAGAAAGCGGAGCAATTTACGCCTAATGCTGTTGATGTGGCGTCAGGGCTGAACATTGCAGCGTTTAACATTGGGATTGCGTTGGGGTCAGTGATTGGTGGGCAAACGGTCGAGCATTATGGCTTAGCGCAGACGCCGTGGATTGGCGCCCTCATTGTTCTGGTGGCTTTCCTGCTGATGGGTGTCAGCGGTCGTCTTGATAAACCCGTGCGTGTTGCTCTGGGGTAAATCATTGATGTAAGCGCCCACTTACAAAACAAACTGCAATTGTTCGTTGAAAGTGAGTGCTAAAATCCCTATAACAGAAGAACCAGTCCGGCTGCGGACTGGTTGACGTTACAGAGGTTTGAAAGTCTAAAGTGCGAAAAAACACCTATGCCATGCGTTATGTTGCCGGACAACCCGCCGAGCGGATTTTACCGCCGGGGTCGTTTGCGCATATTGGCCAGGCATTACCCGCAGGCGTTCCGTTAAGCAGTGAAGACCGCATTCGCGTGCTGGTATGGAATATTTTTAAACAGCAGCGCGCAGAATGGCAGTCAGTGCTGAAGAATTTTGGCAAAGATGCGCATCTGGTGTTATTACAGGAAGCGCAAACCACGCCAGAACTGGTGCAGTTTGCGACCGCTAACTACCTTGCAGCCGATCAGGTACCTGCCTTTGTGCTGCCTCAACATCCCTCTGGCGTCATGACGCTCTCTGCTGCTCATCCTGTTTACTGCTGTCCATTGCGCGAGCGTGAGCCTATTTTACGGTTGGCGAAATCGGCTCTGGTAACGGTGTATCCGCTGCCTGACTCTCGATTATTAATGGTGGTGAATATCCACGCGGTTAACTTTAGCCTCGGCGTCGATGTTTATAGTAAGCAGTTACTTCCCATTGGCGATCAGATTGCTCATCACAGCGGTCCGGTTATTATGGCTGGCGATTTCAATGCCTGGAGCCGTCGACGGATGAATGCGCTGTACCGCTTTGCGCGTGAAATGTCGCTGCGCCAGGTACGTTTTACTGACGATCAGCGCCGACGCGCGTTTGGTCGCCCTCTCGACTTTGTGTTCTATCGTGGTCTGAACGTGAGTGAAGCCTCTGTGCTGGTCACCCGTGCATCCGATCACAACCCGCTACTCGTTGAATTCAGTCCCGGCAAACCTGAATAATAACGGTGTGTCAGGTCTGCCGTAGGGCAGGCCTGTGATGGTTGCCCTTCATATTTCACAACAACCGAAGGACAACATAATGACAACACGCTCTCACCATGACAACGTCGAAAAACAGTTTGGCTCTCAGGCTAATGCCTATTTAACCAGTACGGTGCACGCCTCTGGCCGTGACTTGCAACGTCTGGGGGAAAGGTTGTCGGCATTTTCGCAGGCCCACGTGTTAGATATGGGATGCGGAGCGGGGCACGCCAGCTTTGTAGCCGCGCAACATGTAAAGCAGGTTGTGGCTTATGATTTATCGTCGCAGATGCTTGAGGTGGTCGCAGAGGCGGCAAAAGACAGAGGCCTGGAGAATGTCGCCACACGACAGGGCTATGCCGAAAGCCTGCCATTTGAAGATAACGAATTTGATGTGGTGATTAGCCGCTATTCTGCGCATCACTGGCATGATGTCGGATGCGCGCTGCGGGAAGTGAACCGCGTTCTGAAGCCCGGCGGTGTATTGATTGTGATGGATGTGATGTCGCCTGGCCACCCAGTACGTGATATCTGGTTGCAAACCGTGGAGGCGTTACGCGACACCTCACACGTACGCAATTATTCCAGCGGAGAGTGGCTGTCGTTAATCAATGACGCCAATCTGATTGCTGATACCTTGTTAACCGATCGTCTGCCACTGGAGTTCAGTTCGTGGGTGGCGCGGATGCGCACGCCTGCAGAGTTGATCGACGCGATTCGAGCATACCAACAAAGTGCTTCTGCACAAGTGAAAGACTACTTTGCGTTACAGGAAGATGGCTCGTTTACGAGCGACACGATAATGGTTGAGGCACATAAGGCGGGATAAATAAAAAAGGCACTGGGGGGAAACCAGTGCCTTCATTTCTACGATGCTATCAGGAGTCCGGCATGCCGTTGTTTTTTACAAACAACGTTAGCTGATCGCCTGGCTGTAGATTGTTCGTATCGCTGTTCCAGCGCATCACATCCTTGATATTAACCCCGTGGCGTTTGGCAATGCTCGACAGCGAGTCGCCTTTACGTACACGATAAGTGATGCTATCGCTGTTGTTCGCCAGACGCTGTGCGCTGGTACCTGCGCCCACGGTCAGATTCTGGCCCACTTTCAGCGACGACCCGCGCAGATTATTCCACTGCTTAAGGTCATTGATGCTCACGCCAAGACGTGAAGCGACGCCAGAAAGCGTATCGCCAGAGCGAACTTTGTAGCTACGGCTGTTCAGCGGCGTGTTATCCGCGACCAGCGTTGACTGCACGGCTGCAATTTCGCCTGAAGCCAGAGACTCACGCAGCTTCTCTGCATGCTTCTTTGGCACCATCACATATTGCGGGCCACTGGCACCCAACGTGGAGCCTTTCACGCCTGCATTGAAGGTCTTCAGCTTGCTGACGGAAATACCCGCCATATCGGCAACCTGAGCCATCTCAACCGGGCTACTCAGGCGAACACGTGCCAATGCGCGGCTTTCGTCTGTTGTTGGCAGACGCACGCCATAGCGTTTGCTGTTTTTGAGTATATCGCTCAATGCCAGCATTTTGGGCACGTATAGCTTTGTTTCCTGAGGCAATGGCAACGACCAGAAGTCAGTGGGTTTACCACGAGCTTTGTTCGTTTTGATTGCCTTCATGACACGACCTTCACCGCTATTATAAGCAGCAACGGTCAGCAGCCAGTCGCCATCAAACATCTTGTTCAGACGCTGCATCATGTCCAGCGCGGCGGTGGTGGAAGCCACAACGTCGCGACGTGCATCATAACTGCGGGTCTGTTTTAAACCATAATTGCGCCCCGTGCTCGGAATGATCTGCCAAATACCTGCGGCATTGGCGCCAGACGTTGCGTGAGGATCAAAAGCGCTCTCCACTATGGGTAGTAGTACCAGTTCCATAGGCATGTTACGTTTCTTAACCTGCCCGGCTATCCAGTACATATACGGCTCTGCCCGTAAAGTTACATCGTGGAGATAGCTCTTATTGCGTAAATACTTCTGTTTCTGTTCGCGAATCCGGTTGTTTTCCGGAATTCCCATCTTTAGCTCGTCACCAATGAAAGCCCACAAGTCTTGATCAGCAGCGATAGATGTTCCGTCGTCCATCCATCGCGCCTGACTTGTAAACTTTCCTGCTTCCCCTTGACCAGCTGCAGAAAGGCTCTGTGCGTGTTGTTGGACGTTACCAGTATTCTGGCACCCAACAAGCAGGACAGAGGCGAGTAATATCGCTTTTGCCTTCATGTGTGTGTCAATAGTTGCTTAAAAGACGACCGATCATAACGGCGAAGTTTTCAAAAGGCAACCCGGAATTGTCAGAACGTATCTTTCTTTGACCTTAACCAGGCAAAACGCTCTTCAGGTTGTTGCAATATTGTTTCTTTGTTGATTTCATTAATTAAATCAATATCTTCCGTTCTCAAAAAAAGATTATTTCGTCGCTCATTTTTCAGAATTACGGGTAGTGTCATTTGTTTTTTTACGCGTAACTCATTAACTTTACGATAATATTCATTTATGAACGAATCGTGCGGGAGAATGCTTAAGGCAAACTTCATGTTTGCTAATGTGTACTCATGTGCGCAACAAATTAATGTATCGTCAGGAAGGGCGTTAATTTTTTTAAGTGATTGATACATTTGGGTTGCTGTGCCTTCGAAAAGTCGACCGCAACCGCCAGAAAAGAGCGTGTCACCACAGAATAAGTAAGGGTGGCTAAAGTAACAGATATGTCCTAAAGTGTGACCCGGAGTAGCAATTACCCTAAATTCATGCCCCAAAACGAGTGCAATATCGCCATCTTCGACTACGTGTGTCGTTCCCTTATCTTGCGTTTCAGCCGGTCCGTATACCACTATTTGTGGGAAATGTTGCAGAAGCTCTTTCACACCGCCCACGTGATCCTGATGATGATGGGTTAGCAGAATGGCTTCCGGCACCCAGTTATGCTCTGCAATGGCTTTCAGAACAGGAGCCGCTTCACCCGGGTCCACAATCAGACAATGTTTGTCATTATTCGACAGGACCCAGATGTAATTGTCCTGAAATGCAGGAATACTGTTAAGATTCATATATTACCTCTTAATGCGTAACGGAAGGTTGTGATGAAACCGGCAAGGATCCCTCAAACTGTCGTAGCGCCCGTTAGCTGGGATGATTTGCCCTGGGGCGAATACTATCGTGAGGCGCTGGAGCATCAGCTTAACCCGTGGTTCGCAAAAATGTACGGTTTTCATCTGCTTAAGATTGGTAATTTAAGCGCAGAAATCGATTCTGAAGCGTGCGCGGTTTCTCATCAGGTAAATGTTTCTTTGCAGGGTTCTCCCATGCAGGTGACGGCCGATCCTTTGCATCTTCCCTTTGCCGATAAGTCCGTGGATGTTTGTTTATTGGCCCATACGTTACCGTGGTGCTCTGATCCGCATCGCCTACTGCGTGAAGCCGATCGCGTGTTGATTGATGACGGCTGGTTGATTCTGAGCGGCTTTAACCCGGTAAGCCTGATGGGATTGCGTAAACTGGTGCCCGTATTGCGTAAAACATCGCCCTATAACAGTCGGATGTTTACCCTCATGCGTCAACTGGACTGGCTATCATTACTGAATTTTGAAGTGCTGCACTATAGCCGTTTTCATGTTCTGCCCTGGAACAAGAAGGGCGGGAAAATGTTAAGCGCCCATATCCCCGCGCTGGGCTGTTTACAGCTGGTGGTTGCGCGCAAGCGAACCATTCCGCTTACGCTCAACCCGATGAAACAAAATAAAAGCAAAACACCTATCCGTCATGCCGTTGGCGCGACCCGGCAATACCGTAAACCGGACGCTTAAGCCTCAGTCTGATACCCAATATCATCCTGAGTCGGGCTCATGGCCGCGGTGCGCGCAAGCTCATCGCAGCGTTCGTTTTCCGGATGGCCCGCATGGCCTTTAACCCATTCCCATTTGATTTGATGCGGCCCCAGCGCGGCATCGAGACGTTTCCACAGATCGACGTTCTTCACCGGTTTTTTATCTGCTGTTTTCCAGCCGCGCTTTTTCCAGTTGTGGATCCACTGCGTTATGCCCTGGCGCACATACTGGCTGTCCGTGCTGAGTATCACTTCACACTGTTCTTTCAGGGCTTCCAGCGCAACGATTGCGGCCATTAGCTCCATGCGATTATTAGTTGTAAGGTTGTAGCCTTCGCTAAAGGTTTTTTCGCGCCCGCGATAGCGTAAAATTGCCCCGTAACCACCTGGCCCAGGATTACCCAGGCAAGAACCATCGGTGAAAATTTCTACCTGTTTAAGCATCTCTGGTAGACTTCCTGTTTTAGCAAATCGAAATCAAACGATAAGTCTGACATAAATGACCGTTATGAGCACTGGAATTACACGACAGATCGTCCTCGATACCGAAACCACCGGTATGAACCAGATTGGCGCCCACTATGAAGGCCACAAGATCATTGAGATCGGTGCGGTTGAAGTGGTGAACCGCCGCCTGACCGGCAATAACTTCCACGTTTACCTGAAGCCGGATCGGCTGGTGGACCCGGAAGCGTTCGGCGTACACGGAATCGCAGACGAATTCCTGCTCGATAAACCTACGTTTGCCGATGTAGCCGACGAGTTTCTCGACTACATTCGCGGCGCGGAGCTGGTTATTCATAACGCATCGTTTGATATCGGCTTTATGGATTACGAATTCGCGAAGCTCAAGCGTGATATTCCGAAGACGAATGAATTTTGCAAAATAACCGATAGCCTGGCGCTGGCGAGGAAAATGTTTCCTGGCAAGCGAAACAGCCTTGATGCGTTATGCTCGCGCTATGAGATAGACAACAGTAAACGAACCCTGCACGGCGCATTGCTCGATGCCCAAATTCTGGCCGACGTTTATCTGATGATGACCGGCGGGCAGACCACGATGGCGTTCTCAATGGAAGGCGACAGCCAGCAGCAGAATGACACGGGGATCCAGCGTATTGTGCGACAGTCCAGCAAACTACGCGTTGTTTTCGCCACTGATGAAGAGTTAGCGGCCCATGAGTCACGCCTTGACCTGGTGCAGAAGAAAGGCGGAAGTTGCCTCTGGCGGGCATAGTTTGTACGTTTACCGTATGAAAATGGCCATTCGGGTGATTTTTGCAGCAAACGATTAAAAACGTGAGAAAAAGCGTTGACGAGGCGCGAGGCAATCCGTAATATTCGCTTCGTTCCCAAGCGGAACACAACGCGGAGTGGTAGTTCAGTTGGTTAGAATACCTGCCTGTCACGCAGGGGGTCGCGGGTTCGAGTCCCGTCCATTCCGCCACTATTCAGAAAGCCTGAATCAGAAATGATTCAGGCTTTCGTCGTTTTAGCCCACCAAAAATAATAATCTCATTATCACGCTTTATCGACCGCGCCCGAGCTTTCGGGTGGGCAACACATCAGGTCATCCTTAACCCGACGCATATCCAGAAGGTGATTAATTCGCGAAGTGATTCATCACGCAGGCGTAGCGGGGGGAAAAGTTATCGCCAATAAGTACCGTTTCCTCATTCAGGTGCTTTAGCATATACAGTTTGTCGGCACGTTCGTAAGCATCGAAGAAGAGATAGTCGACAGCGTCCGTTGCATCATCATCGGGGGATTTTTCTCGCCCATCGGGAGTGAGCATAAAAACGCCTGCGGTATGGCCGAGTGGACGGATATAGCGAAAGAACAGTTTTCGGTTAACAGCGAAATCGCCGTCGTCACTTTTGAGTTTCCCCTGGACTGACAATGTAAGGTGTCCGGAGTTGTAGCTGGTTATCAGCATTATTCCGTGGAGTTCCTTTTTTGTATTCTGGATGTCGAGTATCGACGTGAATTCCGAGGAGCAGGAAAAACTGATTTCTTGTTTTTTCTCATTCCCGGCGATAATAAAAAAAGCGATAGCCGCCAGCCCAAAAATGGCAATCACGACTGACCATAGTAAAGGAGAGTGATCGCTTTCCTGATTCATATCATTCCTCATGATGGCGATACTGGCTGATGCAGTGGTAATAGCCGAGGTTTAGCCCGCATTCAGCGGCAAACGACCACTCAACCAGATTATGGTTGCTCGCCCAGGTATTGAGATACAGATTTTTTGGATACGAACAGTTGGGGTTAATACCCACGGACTTGAAAATATCCAGCGCTTTTTTTTCGGTTATGGTGTCGGTGAGGGCGTTTCCTAATATATGTACACGGCATTGCTCGTAGTCGATAGTCCGCAGGATCGCCGCGTCCGTCATGGCGATTTCATTGGGTATCCATGTTAACCACGCTGTCGCCAGCACGGCGATGCCGGTAATTAACGTTGTTATCGTGACAGGCCACAGGTTTCGTTTCTTTTTCCTGGGCGTCAATGCAACATTGGCTATTCTGGTGGGCGCTTGCGATTCCTCCATTTGCTGAATATTGATACTGGCGTCGCCCATCCGAAATCCTATTCGCGGAATGGTGACGATCAGTTCTGCAGGATGGCCCGTAGACGTTATTGCTTTGCGCAGAAATGAAATGTGCTGATTGAGATTAGCATCCGTCGCTCTGGCGCCATTATGCTGGAAAACATTCCGCAGAATTTCATCGCGCGAGGATATCTCTTTACCATTTTGCAACAGATAGAGCAGTAATTGTGTTGCCACATTATTCAATGTGGCCATTTCACCAGACGCCAGGTCTTTTAGGGTATTTTTATGTGGTCTGAAAACTAAGCCATCACCAATAATTACGGATTTAATTTTGTTTATTGGTATATGAGAAATCACTGATGTCTCCTTTAAAGCAGGATATCTCGCATTCGAGTGGGGGAAGCAATAGCATAACATAATTCATTTATAAAAAATGATTGTGCCATAGATCGCTTTATTAATATTTATATAACAAACTCTTAATATATCTAATAGAATCCTCCAATCTCCTTCGTCTCTTTCACTATCTTATTGTCATTACTCGATTTTGATACCAAATTTCATTTTTACAAAACTTTCATAAATACATTTTGCCCGTTCTTTTGGCTAAATAAAAAAATAGTTGATAGATAAAAACTCTATAAAAACTATAAATAATAGCCATTAACACTGTGGTTTGCGTGTTTTTTGGCTATTTTTTAGGTAAACGATCGCTCGACAGACAGTGTTACAACACGATTCCCTGAGTTTGATTAATACCGGATTTTTGCATTGTGTCATTTTTTCGTCGACTTAATATAAGCCCAGAAACAGCGTAAACAACTGTGGACGGTATTTCGGATGGAATACCAATGAAGTTCAAAATACGGGGTGGCTTGAGATGGATTGTTTGCAAGGAAATGCACTACCGCCACCTGCAGATCAGGGTTTCCCTTGCATAAATTGTCTGTGGAAATAGATCGTCGGAATAACCAAAAAACAGATATAAGGTTAAGTAGTAATATGAAAATGAAAAACGTGGCTGTGGCTTGTGCGCTGATGGCGGGAATGACTTTTACTGCATCTTCTGCTTTCGCTGCAAAAAATGTTGAACCGACTAACGGTAAAATTCACTTCACTGGTTCTCTGGTTAATTCCGCATGCGGTCTGGCCCCAGAATCCAGCCCGGTGCAGGTTAATTTTGGTGAGATCCCAACTTCTCAGTTAAAAGACAACCAACGTGCTGGTGTTAAGCATGCCAAAATCGTTCTGCAGGGCTGCGATACAACTGTTGCGAAAACCGCCACAGTAACCTACACCCCGGCAACGATTGATACCGACAACAATGCGCTGGCTGCATTTACCTCAGGTACAGCAAAGGGCGCGGGCATCGGTATGATTGATAGTGGTAACCAGGATGTGAAATGGGGCGAAGCCGCATCTCAGGTCAACATTACCGATGGCGAAACCGACATTGATTTCGTTGCTTACCTCCAGGCCAACAACGCATCCGCAGCCGTAACCCCAGGTGACTTCGAATCTACCGTTAATTTCCAGATCGACTATCAGTAACGATCTGCTGCGGGCGCAACTATGCGCCTGCTTAACCCTTCCTGCGAATAACTGAAAGGAAATGCGGTGATGCCTGGATGGCGTATTTTACTGCTTTTTATCTTCATATCGCCTGCATGGGTTTTGGCTGACACCAACCGTCTTGTCAGTACGCCCGGCAAAATGCGCATGCGGGGAAATATTATTGAGGCTGCCTGTTATGTCGATCCACACGATCGGTCGCTGCTGGTTGAATTTGATGACCTCTCAGCCAGAGATATTTCCGGAAAACCTGAAAAAGTATCTGCGCATGATTTCAGCATTCATTTGCTGGGATGCTCATTAGGGGATTCTCAACACCCCGGGAATCTGTTTCAACGCGCCAATATTACCTTTTCCGGCGCACCGGATAGTGACAATCCTGATTATCTGAGCGTGCAATCGGAAACTGAAAATTTAGCGATAGAAATATATGACGGCAAAGGAAAGCAAATTCATCTGGGTGAGCCATCACCGGATTATGCGCTCAACCCAGGGAAAAACACGCTCAATTTTACGGCTTATTTGATCTCCCGCGATGGAAGAATGACGTCTGGTGAATTTACTGCAGTCACGCATTTTGTTGTGAATTATCTCTGAGCTGCACGGCAATTCGGGTATCTGAAGGTTTGCGAACGAAAATGATCACGCTGAAAACAGATAAAAAACGTCTGGCGCTTTTAATTGCTCTGGTCTGTGCCTCTTCATGGGCTGAAGCGGATGAGTCTATTGAATTTAATACTGACGTCCTGGATGCCAGTGACAGACAAAATGTCGATTTACAGCGTTTTTCCGAAGGCAACTTTGTGACTCCAGGAGAATATCTTCTGGATGTTCGTATTAACAGCCAGGAGATCCCTCAGCAGTCGATCCGTTATATCGTTGATCCTACCAACTCGCATAAATCCATGGCGTGTCTGACGCCGCAACAGCTCGAATTACTGGCGCTCAAAGAAGAGGCGCTGTCCTATATTCATCCGATTAGCGCGACCTGCTATGACATTTCCCGTCTGCCGGGTGTGGCACTGAATAATAGCGCAGGCGTGCTGGACATTACCGTGCCTCAGGCATGGATGAAATATACCGATCCAGACTGGACGCCACCGGAGCGCTGGGATAACGGCGTCGCGGGACTGATTTTCGACTACAGCGTCTCGGGCCAGGCCACACATTACGAACAAGGTGGCGATCATTACCGCTCTCTGTCTGGTTATGGACAAACGGGCTTTAACCTCGGCGCGTGGCGCTTTCGTGGTCAGTATCAGGCCAATTATGCTTCGGATGAAAATCGTGGGCGTATCGACTGGGATCAGATCTATGCCTATCGCCCGCTACCGATGCAGGCTGCAAAACTGACGGTCGGCGAAATCTACCTGAATTCTCAGGTGTTTGATTCAGTGCGATTTACCGGGGCTAACCTCGCCAGCGACGAGCGCATGCTACCACCGAATTTGCAGGGCTACGCGCCCGAAGTGCACGGCATCGCCCGCAGTAATGCGAAGGTCACCGTTAGTCAGCAGGGGCGTGTTATCTATCAAACCACCGTTCCAGCGGGGCCATTTAATATTCAGGATTTACACGGCTCGGTACGTGGCACGTTGGATGTTCGCGTCGAAGAGCAGGATGGCAGCGTACAAACCTTTCAGGTCAATACGGCCGATATTCCTTACCTGACGCGCCCGGGCTATGTTCGCTACAACGCCGCGGTCGGAAAGCCATCGCGTTATAACCACGACGTCCAGGGACCTGCATTTTATAGCGGTGATTTTTCATGGGGGGGCAGCAATGCGTGGTCACTGTACGGCGGCGCATTGCTGACTGGCGATCGCTATAACGCCTGGTCGATGGGGATTGGGCGGGATTTGAGCTGGCTGGGCGCGCTGTCGGCTGACGCGACGCAATCCGTGAGCCGGGTGAAGCATCAGACTGAACAAAAAGGGATGTCCTTTAAGCTCAGCTATGCCAAAACCTTTGATGAATACAACAGCGCCATCACCTTTGCCGGTTACCGCTTTTCACAGCGTAACTTCCGCACCTTCTCGCAGTTCCTCGACGAGCAGTATGAAAATAACAACAGCGCCGGCAACGAAAAAGAGATGTACACCATCACCGGTAACAAGACCTTTTTTGCTGACGACCCGCAATTAGCGACCACGCTGTACCTGACCTATACCCACCAGAATTACTGGGATCGTGGCTCTCAGGATCGTTACGGGTTGTCGATGGGACACAGCTTTTCGTTCGCAGGCATTCAGGGGATCAGCGCCAACCTTGCCGCTTACCGCTCTGAGTATCAGGGCAAACGGGACGACAGCCTTTCGCTGTCCATTTCGGTGCCATGGAGCGATGGCCGCTCAATGGATTATGAAGTGCAAAACAGCGGCAGCCAGACCAGTCAGATGGTTTCGTATTCCGATAACCGCGATCGTAACAATCCATGGCGACTGCGCGCAGGGGTTTCCGGTGAAGGGCACACCGCGTTTGATGGCTACTACAAGCATCGCAGCATGATGGCGGAACTGGAATCTAACGTCAGCTGGCAGCAATCACGGTATTTCTCCGTAGGCGGCACGATGCGTGGCGGCTTTACCGCAACGCGTCACGGTGCGGCGTTACATAACAGCCAAGCGTCAATGAATACCGCCAGGGTGATGGTTGATACCGATGGTGTGGCGAATGTACCGCTGAACGGCGAACAGGCGCACTCAAATCGCTTCGGTATTGCCGTCGTACCGGACGTCGTCAGCTATCACAGCTTTGATACCCGTATTGATGTGGATGCAATGGACGAGGACATTTCCGCGACCAAAGCCATCGTCACCAACACCCTGACGGAAGGCGCGATTGGTTATCAGCGCTTCGCCGTGGCGCAGGGGCAAAAAATGATGGCGCTGCTGCGCCTGAAGGATGGCTCGGTACCGCCGTTTGGTGCCGAAGTGTTTAACGCCAACGGTGTCAGCGTCGCCATGGTGATGGAAAACGGCATGGCCTGGATTGCGGGTGTGAATCCAGCTGAGCGTCTTTCTGTTGCCTGGGGCGGTCGCGCGCAGTGTCACTTACAGGTGCCGCAACAAATCAACCCGGAAGGTAACGTGCTGTTGCCTTGTGAATAATATCAATAACCTGAATGAATTTTGTCATGAAAAATCAAGCTTTTTACTCCGTGCAGCGTTGGCTCAAACCCGTGGCCTGCGGTCTGCTTTTTATTGCAGAAATCAACGCCTCATGGGCGGGCATTGCACTTGACCGTACCCGTCTGATCATCACCGGTGATGCGCGATCTGTCAGCGCGAACTTAACCAACACCAGTCCGAGTATTCCGTTTCTGGCTCAGTCGTGGGTGGAAGACGCCAATGGAACAAAAATTACCTCGCCGTTGATGGTTTTACCGCCGCTACAACGGATTAACGGCGGGCAAAAGGGCATTGCGCGTGTGACGAAAACCAGCGGTATTAACGCTCTGCCGCAGGATCGCGAGAGTCTGTTCTACCTGAACGTGCGTGAAATTCCGCCCAAGCCGGATAAGCCGAACGTGCTGCAGCTGGCGATGCAGTCGCGCATCAAACTGTTCTACCGTCCGACCACCATCGTGCCGGAAACACCGGGTGCCGTGTGGCAAAACCAACTGGTCTTTCATAAGCAGGGCCTGCGCTGGAGTGTGGATAACCCAACGCCGTACTTCGTCACCTTGATCGGCTTAAGCCGCAAACCTGAAGCCCAGGGCGGCGACAGGCTGACTGATTTCCCAGGGATTATGGTTTCACCAAAATCCTCTCTCGATTTCAGCGTGACCGACGGTAGCGTTAGCCAGTTCAGCATGATGTACGTGAACGATTTTGGCGGTCATCCCGAATTGAAATTCAGCTGCACAGGCAATGTGTGTAAAGCATTGCCGATGGAGCAACAGCCCCGGTAACAGGATTCGTAAATGAAAAAGATGCTTTGCGCTTTGCTGATGGCGGGTATGGCCTGCTCGGTTCAGGCCACAAGCGGTCGCCAGGATATGAGCAACGTGTCCGGCGAGTATGGCAACGTCCGCTTTCATGGTCGGGTGTTCGTTTCGCCGTGCGTGCTGGATATGGCCTCCCGCGATCAGACTATCGATCTTGGTGATATTTCCGCCAGCCGATTTCGCCAGGGCGGCGATCGCAGCGATCCGGTATCGGTCACGCTGTATCTGAACGGCTGCTTAAAGGGCTCCGGTCATACCTTAAGGGATTTCCCCGGGCAGACCAGTGAGATGCCTGAACTTGCGCACAGCACGGTGGAACGTGGTGTTTCGATGACGCTAATGGCTGAAGGCGCACCGGAAAACAGCGATTTGGGGCGCATACGTGGCGATGTTCGCGGCGCGGGCATCCGGCTACTGACTGAACATAACCAGTTAATCCACCTGAACCAACCGCAACGCATGTGGATCCTCAAACCGGGTGATAACGCCATTCATTTTCTTGCCGCGCTGGAATCTTTTGGGCGAGAGGTGACCGCAGGAGAATTTAACGGCCTGGTCAGACTTAAGCTGGAGTATCTATGAGCGTATTACGTAAAACGCTGTTGTGGGTGGTGCTGGCAGGCTGTCCGTTGGCCGGGCAGGCATTTACACAGGGAGAAGGTGAGCCGGAAGGTGGCTCTCCGCATCAGTACGATATTGAACTTAGCTCGCTGGATGTCAGCAAAAACCACGTGGGTGGCAGAACGGAGCCGTTCCCATGGAATCTGGGCGGCTGGTATGTGGTGAATTTCTATTGCGAACAGGCTGACATCTCCCGAGCACCGATTTACTACACCACTACAACCACTATGCCGCCTTCAAATCAGGGGGCGAACCGTTTTCGGCTAAACGAGTATCTGGATGTAGAAGTTCAGGTGTGGGTTGCCGGGGGCTATAAAAAATATGTGCAGGCACCTTTCACCAATGTTTCAAACCGCAACAGCAACAACAGCTGTAAAAAGCGTAAGGGCTACACGCGAGCGACTAACGTTGAAAGTGGTTCAAAAGGGAAAGTGACGTTTATTGTCACTAAACCCATTATCAATGGCATCAATATCACATCCCAGTCGCTGGTGGAGGTGGCCGGGCGCATGGGGAGCGCGGGACCTACGCCAACCACGGCGATTTCTCGCGTGGTGATTAAATCCGGGCTGATTACCGTCCCGGACAAATGCACCTTCAACCGGGGAGACAAAATCAGCATTGAGTTTGGCGATCTGCCTGGATCCGCTGCCCGGCTCAACGGCACTAACTACAGCAAGTCAGTCCCTATACATGTGGTCTGTGAAGGTGGGAGTTTCGATCAGGGCGCGCTGAACATTAATCTTGGTGTACAAACGACCACGGCGTCAGGCACGGCGGGGTTTAACGGTAATCTCCTTGGCACGCTAAGCGGCGGACAAAAGCGCGATGATCTCGGCATTATGCTTAAAGACGAGAGTGGTGGCACCGTCGTGCCCAATCAATTCTACAACGTGAAGGGGTTTTACCAGAATCAGGGCGACTGGAATCTCACCGCCGCGCCGGTGGCAAAACCGGGCGTGGGAAGCGTGAAGGAGGGTGAATTTGAAGCCTCTGCCACCGTTGTCGCGCAGTTTCAGTAGGGGGATGTCATGAGATTCTCGGCGTTATTCGCGACCAGTATGTTACTGCTTGCTGGCATGGCGCAGGCCGACACCAAATTGGTCGGCGGCGATATGTATTTTCACGGCACCATCAGAGCGCTGGCCTGTAGCCTTGCACCGGGAGGCGACAAAATCGAGGTCGATTTCAAGCAAATCGCGACACAGGATCTCTATCTCTCGGGGCGCAGTAAGCCGGAAAAATTCAGCATCCAGTTACGTGACTGCAACCCTGAGGTTTTCCGTGGGATCTCGGTTACCTTCAGCGGCCGAGAGGATGCGGAGCTGACCGATCATCTGGCGCTGGATAGCAGTGAACAAGGCCGCGCGTCAGGGATCGGGATTGGGATGAGCGAAGAGGACGGCACGGCAATCCGCCTTGATGAGAGCACGTCAGTCAAAGAGATAACCGAAGGCTCGATGACGCTGAATTTCTTGGCGTGGGTCGCAGCGGAGCCATCGGCAATAAAAAATCAGTCTCTCGAATACGGTCCGTTCAGCGCCAGCGGGACCTGGACGTTGAACTATCAGTAGCATGATGAACGTACTGAATCGCATTGCGCCGCTGCCTGCGCAGAAATTATTGCTCGGTATTAGTCTGTTTTTCTGGTGTGGGGCCATGCATCTCTACTGGCCGAACAACGGCGGCAGTGGTCTGTCGTTGCCGCTTAATATTACGAGCTGGATCTACGCTGTTGTACTGGCTGCAAGTGCATTGATGCTGGTGCCTCGTCAACGCTGGCGCATCACAGTGCCAGCTGCGGGTTTTATGGTCGGGGCGTTCATCCTGGCGTTGCTTTGCCTTCAAACGCCTGTTGTCTGGCAGGCCGAGGCACTGCTGGTGGCGGGGGCGTTACTGGGCGGTGTGAGCGTCTATCTGGTCACATTGCAAATTCCGCTCACGGCAAACACCCTGACGGCACTGCTGGCTCTGTTATGGGGAGCGTGCGTCATTGAATGTCTGGCGTTTGTCTATCAATACTGGCATTTGCCGGGCGTTGATTACTGGGAGTTTGCCTGGCGGCGCGGTACGCGGCCCTACGGGATATTTCAGCAGGTCAACCTGATGTCCAGCTTCACGGCATGCGGTGTGCTGCTGTCAGCGCCGCTCTTTTTACGTCTGCACGGCGGGTATCGAATTGCCATTGGGATAGGCCTGGTAATGATGGGATTTGTGCTGCATGAATCTCAGTCGCAAACCGGTTACCTGTCTCTGGTTGTCGGTGAAGCGCTGCTGCTGGCGGTTTTTCCGGCGCAACGGCGCATGCTACTGCTGCTTCTACTGCCGCTGGCGTTAGGCGTGGCGATAGGGGCTACGGCCCGCCATTTTTTGTCTGTGGTAACTGTCGATCATCTGACGACTTCTCAAGTGCGCTGGACGGTGTTGAAAACGTCGCTGGCATTATTTGCCGAACGTCCGTGGATGGGTTGGGGCGTGGGCAGTTTTGCTGCTGTGTTTCTCGAAAGCGCGGGGCCATTGGGGCTGGGCAGCATTTCGCATCCGCACAACGAACTGGTGCTGTGGTTGGTGGAGGGCGGCCTGGTTGGTCTCGTGGGGGCATTCTGTTTTATAGCGGGTGGTTTCTGGCTCTGGCTGCACGGTAATTGCTGGCGTCGCGCCTGCCTGGTGGCGGCACTGCCGGTGGTTATTCATATGTTGACGGAATACCCCGTCAGGCAGTCAACGCCACACTGGCTGCTTCTGATCCTGTTGCTTCGATGTGCAGACAGCGCGCGAACGGGAATACGCCTGGCGCGTATGTCGACGTCGCTGATTCGCGCGCTAGGGTTTATCTCGTTACTGACCGTCGCGCCATTGTTGCTGCTCACGCTGCAAATGCAACAGCGACTGACGATGGCGGAGAGGCAGTCAACGCAGTGGCATCTTGCCGAATCGCTCCCTGTAGGAGGCTGGTTCCTTACCAGTCGCTATCGGTTTGATGTCCAGATGGGGTATCTGCAACGGTATCAGCGTACCCGGGACGCACGCTGGCTGGAGGCGGTTCGCCGCTGGGCGCCTGAGTATGTGCGCGTTCACCCAGATCCTAATGTCTCCTTTACGCAAATCTTGCTGGCGTTGCAACAGCGCGACCTGGTCGAGGCGCATCGTCTGGTGACGCGTTTTTGCCTGATTTACCCGAACGATCGCCGTCTCCCGTGGCTGCAGGATGCACGACGTCCTTTTAATCAAAAAATGGAATGATATGAACAGATTCAGCGAACAGGCCCGTTATGTGCCAGAACTTCCCCGCAACGCCGAACTGCTGCGGATCACCGGGATCCGTTTGCAGCGCATTCATTTTTTTGATGACGCATCGCTGGATGTCTGTGAAGTGTTAAGTCAGGTACGCACTCCGCTCCCACTGGATCTTTTTTTCAAGCACCTTTCCATCGCGGCAAAACAGCAGCTTTTTCTATGGCAAATGCAGCGGGTGCTGGCGGTCTCTGGAAGCTACTCGCTGAATTTATCCGTCAGGATGCTGACCAGTCTGTCGTGGATCACGCGTCTCACAAAGCAGGTGCATCAGGGGCGGATTGTTATTGAAATTCAGGATCCGGGCTCCATGATGCGCCTGGAGAAGGCAGAGCAGCAGGCCGTATGCATTGCCGTAAAAACGCTGGTGCGTCACGGGTTTCGCGTGTGGCTGGATGATGTTTCGCCTGAGCTATTTTTTGTCTGGCGGCTGTCGGGCATCCGTTTCGATGCCATCAAAATTGAAAGCGGGATGTTTCATCAGTTCAGAACATCGGAGTGGCAGCTGAGGGTTCTGGTCAATCAATTTCGTGGGCTGGGTGAACGGGTGGTCATTGAGGGGGTAGAAACGCCACAGGATTATGCCATTTGCCGTATGAGCGGCGCAGATGCTGTACAGGGCTTTCTGTTTGAGCAGGAAATTTTACCGAAAAGCCTGAATCATTGCTGATTCAGGCTCTGGCCATTACTCGCTCAGCGTCTGTGCGATATCTTTTTGCACCTGCTGGCGCTGTTCAGGGGTCAGCACTTTGTTCAGGTCAAAATAGTATTTCACGCGATAATAACGCGCCTGCTGTTCGATGTTGCTGAACGCGGAAAGCTGTTTTTTGACGGCAGCTTCATCCCATTTCCCTGACTTGATGACGTCAATCAACGCGCCGTCTTTTACATCTTTCACTGAAATCTGGCCGACGTTGGTTTCAAGCTGTTGGTGCAGTTTTTTAATCTGCGCCACCTGGTCAGTGCTCAACTTAAGATGTTGTACTATCGGATCCTGGGCTGGAGCCGGAACATTAGATGTCGTTGCTGCAAGCGTACTAAAAGAAGCGCCAGCCACGGTAACTGCCAGCAAAGTCATGCGTACGAAGTTCTTCATTATTGAAATCCTGATAAGGAAATTATCGACATTGTCTGCCACTCGCTGGTTACGAGTGATTATCCTTTGCAGAATACGATGCCCGCAGCATGTCGCCACGCGAATTTGTTTTGCGGTTGGTTACGGAGTGAAACAATCCCGCCACGAAAAACGTTGTGCAGCGGGAGGGAAGGCGATAGTTATAGCGTGAACGGGTCAGCGTCCTGCCAGGCGGGAAACTTCTCGCGATACTCGCGCAGCGCTGAGAGAGACAGCTCGGCGTCAATGCGTGTGGCTTGATGCGGCTCGGCGGTGGCAATAATCTCACCCTGCGGATTAATCACCCGGCTGTCACCGCGATAATGATGCCCGTTACCGTCAGTGCCCACGCGGTTACATCCTGCTACATAAGCCTGGTTCTCAATTGCCCGTGCGGCAAGCAGAAGCTGCCAGTGCAGCGAACGCGGCGCAGGCCAATTGGCAACATACAACGCCAGGTCGTAATCATTGCGATTGCGCGACCATACCGGGAAACGCAGGTCATAACAGACCAACGGCAGAATACGCCAGCCGCGCCATTCAACAATAACGCGCGCGTCACCTGCCTGGTAATGCTGATGCTCATCCGCCATGCGGAACAGATGGCGCTTGTCGTAGAAATGCACATTACCTTCGGGCTTAACCAAAAAAAAGCGGTTTACCGGGCCGCGTTCAGGCTGGATAGCAGCGCTGCCCGCGATCAGGGCGTTGGTCTGTTGCGCCTTGACGCGCATCCAACTGACGACCTCTTCCTGCGGTAACGATTTATTTGCCGCTTCCATGGCAAATCCGCTGGTAAACATCTCGGGCAACACGATGACATCACGTCCGGCGACGGTTTCCAGTTGTCGGTCAAAATGGCGCAGGTTGGCCGGGCCATCCATCCAGATCAAGGGTTGTTGCAGCAGAGTAATTTTCAAACCAGGCACGATCGAGGCTCCTCGTTGAACAACATTTTGACACTGTAGCATGAGCTTTAACGAAAATGTGGCAATAAAAAGCCCCGCATTAAGCGGGGCTAAACGTTGTGCGTATATCGTTATGCGGCTTCGACTTTACGCACTTTCTCTGGCAGCTTTACCGGCTGAGTCGCCAGCTCCTCGGGTTCAAAGTCATCCACGTTGATACTGCGCAGGCGGCTCGCTTCGGCTTTCACCAGAATTGCGGCTTCATCTTTATCAATCAGCCCTTTCGCCAGCGCATTGTGCGCCAGTTCGTCGAGACGGGTAAATGGCAGGTTTTTACCCAACTCTTTACAGATCCGCTGGTGGATAGGGTCGGCTGCAATCACGTCCTGCAGCGCCTCTTCCAGCAAACCAACCGGGTTATGCTCGCTTGGCGTCAGATATTGACCGCGACCAATACGAGAACGAGTCGCGCTCGGAACCTGCAAAATCTTCGCGACTTTATGGTCCAGCTTGTCAGACGGAGCGTCATAGTGGCGACCGGTCGGGAAGATAACCACGTTCAGCAAGCCCGCGACCAGACGGTTCGGGAAGTTTTTCAGCAGATCGTCCATCGCCTGTTCCGCTTTGTACAACGCATCCTGAACGCCCCAGTGAACCAACGGCAGGTCTGCTTCATTACGGCCTTCATCGTCATAACGTTTCAGTACCGCGGAGGCCAGATACAGCTGACTTAACACATCGCCCAGACGCGCGGAGATACGTTCACGACGCTTCAGACTGCCACCCAGTACGGCCATGGACACATCTGAAAGCAATGCCAGGTTGGCGCTCAAACGGTTCAGGTGCTGGTAGTAACGTTTGGTCGCATCGCCGGTTGGCGTGCTGCTGGTTAAGCCACGTGTCAGACCAAGCCAGAAGCTGCGTACTTTGTTACTGCCAACGTGACCGATGTGTTTGAACAGCAGCTTGTCGAACGCATTCACATCGTTACTCTGTGCCGCAGCCATCTCTTCCAGAACGTACGGATGGCAGCGAATCGCACCCTGACCGAAGATCATCATGCTACGGGTCAGAATGTTGGCACCTTCAACGGTAATGGCGATTGGCGCACCTTGATAAGCGCGGGCGAGGAAGTTGCTTTCGCCAAGCATAATGCCTTTACCGCCAGTGATATCCATCGCATCAATGATTGACTGCTGCCCGCGGTGGGTACAATGATATTTCACGATAGCCGACAGCACCGCCGGTTTTTCACCCAGCATAATGCCGTAGGTAATCAGTGATGCCGCAGCGTCCATCACGTAGGCGTTACCGGCAATACGTGCCAACGGCTCTTCAATACCTTCCATCTTGCCGATGGAAATTTTGAACTGGCGACGAATGTGCGCATACGCGCCGGTGGCCATCGCGACCGATTTCACGCCGCCCGTCGAGTTAGACGGCAGGGTAATACCGCGTCCTACAGACAGGCATTCCACCAGCATGCGCCAGCCCTGACCGGCCATTTTCGGACCACCGATGATGTAATCAATCGGTACAAACACATCTTTGCCCAGCGTCGGACCGTTCTGGAACGGCACGTTCAGCGGGAAGTGACGACGACCAATTTGTACACCCGGCGTTGAGGTTGGGATCAGTGCACAGGTAATACCGAGATCTTCTTCACCACCCAGCAGTTTTTCCGGGTCGGAGAGTTTAAACGCCAGACCCAGTACGGTAGCGATAGGGGCCAGCGTGATATAACGTTTGTTCCAGGTCAGGCGCATACCCAGCACCTGCTGACCCTGCCAGTCGCCCATACAAACCACGCCGGTATCAGGGATGGCGCCTGCGTCGGAGCCTGCTTCTGGGCTGGTCAGAGCAAAGCATGGGATCTCCTGACCGCGAGCCAGGCGCGGCAGGTAATGATTTTTCTGCTCTTCGGTGCCGTAATGTTGCAGCAGTTCGCCTGGACCTAATGAGTTAGGTACGCCAACGGTGATCGCCAGGATCCCGGAAACGCCGGAGAGTTTCTGCAAAACACGAGCCTGAGCATATGCTGAGAATTCCAGCCCGCCGTACTCTTTCTTAATGATCATCGCGAAGAAGCGGTGTTCTTTCAGATATGCCCACAGTTCCGGCGGCAGATCCGCGAGTTCGTGAGTGATCTGGAAGTCGTTCGCCATGCGGCACGCTTCTTCCACTGGACCGTCAATAAACGCTTGTTCTTCAGCGGTCAGATGCGGTTGAGGATAGTTATGCAGTTTTTTCCAGTCAGGCTTGCCCTGGAACAGGTCACCTTCCCACCAGGTTGTACCCGCATCAATCGCTTCTTTCTCAGTACGCGACATCGGCGGCATGACCTTACGGAAACCGCGGAACACCGGTGCAGAGATCATGGATTTGCGCATCGGCGTAAAGTTAAACGGCACGAGGATAATGGCCAGAGGAACCAGCAGCCAGACTGACCACAGGCCAGCCACGCCAAGCGCAGCTGTCCAGGCGAGCAAAATTAAGCTGCTGAGGAATAAGCTCACGCGGTGATAAAACAGAACGCTGAGCAGAACAACCGTAGCGATAATACTCAAAATCATCATAACGAAAAGCTCCCTTGCTTGTAGGAGGTCTGACCACTTGTGATGATATGGTTGTAGTGGATGTAAATTCTTTTAGCAATGTGTTTACAAAATAATTACAACAAAGCTCACATTGTTGCTGTTTTAACCGGCACAAAAAATCAAAAGCCGTAGCCATTCCTGTGGCTTGTACTTCTCGCTGGTAGCGCTATCCGGTACACTGCGTTTTGTCATTTACATTCATGCTGAAGGATATCCTCATGTACCAGGATCTTATTCGTAACGAACTGAGCGAAGCGGCGGAAACGCTGGCTAATTTTCTTAAAGATGACGCCAATATTCACGCCATTCAGCGCGCGGCGGTTCTGTTGGCAGACAGCTTTAAAGCGGGCGGTAAGGTGCTTTCTTGCGGTAACGGCGGTTCCCATTGCGACGCGATGCACTTTGCCGAAGAGTTGACCGGACGCTATCGCGAGAACCGTCCTGGTTATCCGGCGATCGCTATCTCTGACGTCAGCCATATCTCCTGCGTCAGCAACGATTTCGGTTACGATTATGTGTTCTCTCGCTACGTAGAAGCCGTGGGTCGTGAAGGTGATGTTCTGTTAGGCATCTCGACTTCGGGTAATTCCGGTAACGTAATTAAAGCGATTGCCGCAGCGCGTGAGAAAGGGATGAAAGTGATCACCCTGACCGGTAAAGATGGTGGCAAAATGGCGGGCAGCGCGGATATCGAAATTCGCGTGCCGCACTTTGGCTACGCTGACCGTATTCAGGAAATTCATATCAAAGTGATCCATATCCTGATTCAACTGATCGAAAAAGAGATGGTTAAATAACTATACCCGTCATACTTCAAGCTGCAGGTGCGTTGGTTGCGCTCAGAAACCCCAGTCACATAGTTATCTATGCTCCTGGGGATTTCCTCCCTTACCGCCTTCCTGCAACTCGAATTATTTAGGGTATAGCATATTGTTTTCTCTGATATTTTGAGTTTTGATTGGCTGTAACAATTACGCCTTCCCGCTTAAGGCGTTTGTGGAGGTGATGTATGTGCGAACTGCTCGGGATGAGCGCCAATGTGCCAACCGATATCTGCTTTAGCTTCACCGGGCTGGTTCAGCGCGGCGGAGGGACCGGGCCGCACAAAGACGGCTGGGGTATTACGTTTTATGAAGGTAAGGGCTGCCGTACGTTTAAAGATCCGCAACCCAGCTTTAATTCGCCTATCGCCAAACTGGTACAAGACTACCCCATTAAATCCTGTTCCGTGATTGCCCATATTCGTCAGGCGAACCGTGGCGAAGTGGCGTTGGAAAATACCCATCCCTTTACCCGCGAACTGTGGGGACGCAACTGGACCTATGCTCATAATGGACAGCTCAATGGCTATAAATCGCTGGAAACCGGAAATTTCCGCCCGGTCGGAGAAACCGACAGCGAAAAAGCGTTCTGCTGGCTGCTCCACAAGCTGACGGAGCGTTATCCGCGCACGCCTGGCAATATGACGGCAGTGTTTAAATATATCGCGATGCTGGCAGGAGAACTGCGGGAGAAGGGCGTCTTCAACATGCTGTTGTCTGACGGGCGCTATGTGATGGCCTTCTGTTCGACCAACCTGTTTTGGATCACGCGTCGTGCGCCGTTTGGCGTGGCGACATTGCTGGATCAGGATGTGGAAATCGATTTTAGCTCAGAGACCACACCCAATGATGTGGTCACCGTGATTGCCACTCAACCGTTAACCGGCAATGAAACCTGGCAAAAGATTATGCCAGGCGAGTGGGCATTATTTTGTCTCGGGGAGCGTGTAGTTTGATGCCAGTTGCGGCTGAACCACTTCGTGACTCAACGGCTTGCTGACGACGTAACGACCATCGACGACTGAAACGGTCGGTGGCTTACGCGTTTGTTCAAAGTAATCGTATCCCGGCTTTAACTGGGTCCAGAAATCTTTGTAATACGAGAACTTATGGCGCTGCATGTTGGCATCGGTCATGCGGAACGGGTAAATGCTAACCTGTACGCTGGACTGCCCAAACACCAGAGCACCGGTCACAAACTGGAAAATCTCATCAATGCCGTTGTCGGTCATTGCGTAGCAGCCGACGGAAACGCAGGCGCCGTGGATCATCAGGTATTTACCTTCATAACCGTGTGCGCGGTCGTAGGCATTAGGGAAACCAATGTTAATCGCTTTATAGAAGCGGCTATCTGGTTTCAGCTGTCCACGCTGAACGCTGTAAAACCCTTCCGGACTTTTGAAATCACCCTGACGCTGTTTCGGCCCTAAGCCACCGGAATAATTACAGATCTTATAACTGTCGAGCAATTGATACTGTTCGCCCATCTTGACGTACAGATCCAGGGTTCGCTCTTCTTTGAAGATCTGGATATAAACGGGGGAGCCCATTAATTGCTGCTTATATTCTTTGCTGACAGGCGTAGTCGGGCTGCTGCTACTCAGCAAACCGGCAAATGAAACGCACGGCAATAAAAGCATCGCAAGAAAAAATGCGATTTTACGCATACTGCTTATTCCTTGATAAAACGATCACACACGCCAGGACGGCAAAAGAGTCCCCAAATCGGATAAATCTGGATCTGGAGCGCTCACATTATCACCCAGAGAGTTTTTCGCAAGTCTCTCGTGCGGCGTTTACACTTTAGATTTTCTTTATACGGAAAATTGTGCGTAAAGGCAGTCAGACACTGGCGTATTTTGCGCTTGAGCGCACTTCATTTAGTCTTATGAATGCAGAATTCCTAATGTATTGAATTTAAAAAATTAATAATTTAATAATCGAATATTAAAATGGAATACCCGGCAATAGCGGTAGACTGCGGCGAACGTGTTTGATTAGGTATTTTTGTTTTCATGTCTTTTGTCTCTGCACCCCGACGCTTTTTGCCGGGTCTGCTGTCTTTGTGTGTTGTGTTGTCCTCACCGTCTGTCGCCAAAGTTCAGCCTCTCTTATCTGACGCCCATTTAAGCTATGCGGCGCAAATGCGCATGCGTAACCGCGCCCGACTGTTGAAGCAGTACCATGCACAGGTAAAAAAGCAGGCAAGTTATGTGGTGGAAGGAAATGCGCAAAGTAAAAGCGCGCTGCGCCAGCAGAACAGGACGCTGATTAAACAGCACCCGGAGTGGTTCCCGGGACCGCTGAAAGCGAGCGATCATCGCTGGCAGGAGTTGGCTGAAAATGACCATTTTCTCAGTAGCGATCATCTGCATAACATGACTGAAGTGGCAATCCACCGCCTTGAGCAGCAGCTAGGTAAACCTTATTTGTGGGGTGGGACCAGCCCGGATCAAGGCTTTGACTGCAGCGGGCTGATTTTTTATGCCTACAACAAAATCCTGGCGGCAAAATTGCCGCGTACGGCGAATGAAATGTATCACTATCGGCGGGCGACCATCGTCGCCAATCGCGACCTCCGTCGTGGTGATTTATTGTTCTTTCATATTCACAGTCGGGATATTGCCGATCATATGGGCGTCTATTTGGGGCAGGGACAATTTATAGAATCGCCGCGTACGGGAGAAACAATTCGGGTGAGTCATTTATCCGATGATTTCTGGCAGGATCATTATCTTGGCGCCCGTCGTATTCTTACGGAAAATACCATTCTGTAATCTAGAAGGCGGTGCGAATGACACCGCCTCGTCAAGGGTTAACTCAACGCCCCCATGATCTTTAATTCCAGCTCATCCGGAACTTCGTTATAAGACAACACCTGCAAACCCGGTGCGAACAGGCGCGCATAGCGCGCGAGCAGAGGACGTAGCTGCGGTGCGACCAGCAGTATCGGTTCTTTACCCGCGGCTTTCATCTGTTCTTTAATCTGCGGCATATTGGTCTGGAACTGATTGAGCATATTCGGATCGACCGGTACGCTATCGAGCACCACTTTGCCGCTTTGCTGAGCCTGATTCACCACATTTGCCAGCAGATTCTCCAGCTCATTGTTGAGGGTGTACACCGCCAACTCATCTTTGCGTACAAACGGATGGGTAATGCTGCGACGGAGGGCCAGACGCACATCTGCCGTTAACAGAATATGATCTTTGGTGACGGCGCTGCTGGCGACCAGAACGGTAGCTATCGTGACGATATCGCGCAACGGCACGCCTTCGATCAGCAACGCCCGGTAAACCTTCAGGAGCTGGCTGTAATTCAGCGCCGCGCTCAGATCTTCCGCCAGACGAGGGGCCATCGAAGAGAGGCGGTTATGCAGTTGGGTAATATCGTCGTAGTTAAACAGGTCGGGAATATAGTTGCGAATGATTTTATTCACATGCGTCGCGATGACGCTGGCGCTATCAATCACCTGATATCCCATATTTAGCGCTTTGGCTTTTTGCGCCGGGACAATCCACGTGACCGGCATGCCGTAGGCCGGATCGTGGCCCAAAACACCATCGATCTCGCCGTAGGTTTCACTGGAAGGCAGCGCCATCAGCTTATCTGAGGGAATATCGGCCTCATCAGCCTTGATCCCATTGATAAAAATGGCGTACTGGGTCGGTTTTAGACGGAAGTTTTCGCGAATGCGAATTTCCGGCAGCAACACGCCGTTTGTGTCTGAAATAACCTGCCGCACACCGCGAATACGTTGGGTGAGCGGATTCCCTTTGGATTTGTCCACCAGCGACACTAGCTTGTACCCCAGACTCAGGCTGATTGGCTCAATTAAGGGGATCGTTTCCCAACTAACCTGTTGCTCGGCGGTTTCAACGATGGTTTTGGTCAGCGTTTCAAGATTTTTCTCTTCAGTTTCTGCTACCTTCGGGCGCTTGCTCATACGCCAGGCAGTGAACCCTAGCAGGGCGCTGAACACCAGGAATGGGAAATGCGGCATTCCCGGCACCACTGCCAGCACAAACATAATGCTGGTGGCGGTGTAGAGCACGGAAGGGCTGGCTAGCAGCTGGCTACGTACGTCTGTGGCGATATCGCCGCTGTCGCTCACGCGAGTAACAATAATTGCCGCTGCCGTCGACAGCAGCAGAGACGGGATCTGGGCGACCAGACCGTCACCGATGGTCATCAGTACATATTGCTGGAATGCGGCTTCGGCGCTTAAATCGTATTTGAAAATACCGATACACACGCCGCCGATCAGGTTGATGGCCAGGATCATCATCCCGGCGATGGCATCACCGCGCACGAACTTCGACGCACCGTCCATTGCGCCATAGAAATCCGCTTCACCCGCCACGTCTTTACGTCGCGCCTGCGCCTGGGCCTGATTAATCAGGCCCGCGTTCAGATCGGCGTCGATCGCCATCTGCTTCCCGGGCATGGCGTCGAGCGTAAAGCGGGCCGAAACTTCGGAGATACGCTCGGCACCCTTGGTAACCACGATAAAGTTGATGATCATCAGGATGATGAACACCACAAAACCGACGACAAAGTTGCCGCCGATCACCACTTGACCGAAGGATTCAATCACCTTACCGGCAGCACCTGCGCCCATATGACCGTGCAGCAATACCACGCGTGTTGACGCCACGTTCAGCGTCAAGCGCATTAAGGTGGTGATCAGCAAAATGGTTGGGAACAGGCTGAATTCGAGCGGACGTTTCGCGGAAACGGCCACCAACAGCACCATCACCGCCAGCACGATGTTAAAGGTGAACAGAATATCCAGCAGGGCTGGTGGTAATGGCAGGATAACCATCGCCAGGATACACAGTATTACCAGCGGAATACCGATGTTACCGTTACGCAGCAGCGCGAGGAGTTGTTTAGTTGTTTTCGGCATCCAGCTTAAGAACCTCTTTGGGAATGGAAATATGTCTGTTCAGCGAAGGGCGAGCTTGCGAACCGTCACGCCAGTGCTTCATTTGCAGTACATAGGTCAGGACGTGTGCAATCGCCCGATAAAGTTGAAATGGGATCTGTTGATTGACCTGGGTGGTGTAATAAACGGAGCGCGCCAGCTTAGGAAATTCAACTATCTCAATGTTGCTTTCCGCCGCAACCTGACGGATATACAGCGCGATTTCATCGGTACCTTTAGCGACAACAAAAGGCGCGGCGGCTCGTGACTGGTCGTACTGCAGCGCCACGGCATAGTGGGTTGGGTTGGTGATCACCACATCGGCTTTTGGCACAACTTTGCGAATTTGCCCCATTGCCATTTGCCGTTGCAGACGACGGATCCTGGCCTTAACTTCTGGCTTACCTTCCTGATTTTTATACTCTTCTTTGATCTCCTGTTTGGTCATTTTAAGCCCTTTTATAAACATTTTTTTCGCCAGAGGGACATCGACCAACGCAAAGAAAATAAACAGGATGATAAAGTTGCGCATAATACCGCTGTACAGCGCCAGACCATCGCTGACGGCTTGTTTGAAATACAGCTCCTGCAATCCCAGAAAAGCAGCAACGTTATTGCGTACGCTAATCCACAGCATCACCAGCAGGACAATCGCTTTGATCGTCATCTTGCCGGTGTCCACCAGGTGGTCGGTAGAAAATAAGCGGCCAATCCCTTTGAGCGGACTTAATTTGCTAAAGTCCGGCAAAATTTTCTTCGGCAGGAATAACCAGCCTCCGGGAATCAGCGAGGCAAACAGCGCGGCGACCGGCATGGGTAACAGCGTCAGGATGAACTTGGCTAGAATCAGCAGATGGTGTTCAAGGAACTGACCGATGATGTCCGGGTCATTAATGTTCTGCGCATATTGATGCACGCTGGTAAAGCTTTCGCGGACAAAATCTTCATACCAGGGGAAGCTGCTGGAAATCACCATAAACGCGGCAAACAGACTGGCGGCAAGCCCCATATCTTTTGAGCGCGGAATTTGTCCCTCTTGCCTGGCTTTGCGAAGTTTTTGCGCCGAGGGTTTTTCTGTTTTTTCTTCGCTGCTGCTATCCGCCATAGTGTCCCTTGAGCGCGTCAAGCTGCTGCAAGACGAAGTTTGCCAGGTGCAGATAGTGGTCGGGCAGGTTGTAAAGCAGCGTCGCAAAGCAGATAAGACCTGCCAGCATGTTGATCGGAAAACCTAAAGAGTACAGGTTGAGCGGAGGCGCAATACGGTTAAGCAGGCCAAAGCAGCCCTGGACAATCAGCATGATAAAGGTTGTTGGCAGCGCCAGCAGCGTGGCTGCGGCAAATACCCAGCCCAGCGCAAGGGAAATGGTGCGCAGAGATTGCGGATGTAGCGCATTGCCAATCGGCCAGTAGGTAAAGCCTTTGAATAAAATGCTCACCAGCAGCAAATGTCCATCCATCGCAAAAAACAGTATCACTGCGTAGATGTTGATTATCTCCGCCAGTACCGTCGTTGACGCGCCGCTGCTGGGATCGTTCATCACCGCCATGCTCATCCCCATATTAAATGAGAGGATCTGGCCCGCCAGCTGCAGCGCTAAAAATAAAAACTGCAGCATCAGGCCAAAAAGCATGCCCCACAGAAACTGCTCTGCGGTCAAAATAATGCTGTTGATCGACAGTAGGCTGTCAGGAACGGGATGGGGGATAAGCGGCGTAATGATAAAGGCCAGCGCCAGGGACAAAATAATGCGTATCCGCACCGTGAGCGCCGCGTTATCCAGCACCGGCGCGTAGTGAATAAACGCCATAATGCGCACGAACGGAAACCACATGCCCAGTATCAGGTTACTTAACTGTGTAATGTCTGTTTCGCGCATGTCAGTGCACCAGAATGGCGGCCTGAGTGAAAAGATGCACGCAGAGATCGCTCAGTTGGACGATCATCCATTTTCCGCAAATTCCCAATACTGCGAGGGTGACGATAAGCCTGGGCAAAAAGCTGAGGGTTTGTTCGTTAATCTGCGTCACAGCCTGAAAAATGCTGACCAGCATACCCACCAGCAAGCTGGGAACGACCAACACGCAGACTAAAATGATCACGACTTTTATGCCGCTGGCGACGATATCGGCGGCTACATCAATGGTTAACATATCCGAACTCCGTTAGCCTAATCCCAGACCGCGAATACTGGAGGTCAGCGTACCGACGGTCAGCGCCCAGCCATCAATAAGTACAAACAGCATCAGCTTAAAGGGCAGAGAAACGATCAGCGGCGACAGCATCATCATCCCCATCGCCATCAGCACGCTGGCGACGATCAGGTCGATTACCAGGAACGGGATGTAAATCATGAAGCCTATCTGGAAGGCAGTTTTAAGTTCGCTCAGTACATACGCCGGTACGATAATGGAGAGATCCTGATCGGCTGCATTACCTTTCGCGTTGGCGATCGTCATTATCTGCGCAATCGCTTTTTTGTTGGTCTGCGCCAGCATAAAGCGCTTCAATGGTGAGGCGGCGGTGCTCAGGGCGTCAGGGAGCGTGATTTGATCGTTTTCGAAAGGCACAACCGCGTGGTCGTAAATGTTGATCCAGATCGGACGCATCACCAGCATGGTTAACGACAGCGCAATGCCAATCAGTATGCGGTTGGGCGGCGTTTGCTGCAGCCCCAACGCCTGACGCAGCAGGGAAAGAACAATAATAAATCGGGTAAAACAGGTCATCATCAGCACCAGAGTAGGCAGAATACCCACCAGGGTCATCAGGAGCAGAACCTGAATTTTTACGCTGTATTCCTGGCTATTGCCGTGCGAAATCACATTCAGCAACGGGATATCTCCCCCTTGCGCACAGGCAAAGGGAGAGAGGATGAGTAATGAGATACCCAGGATGAGCGTGAGTGTTGGTGCGCGTTTCATGGTGCCAGGTCGTTGATTTCATGTGTGTTGAATTCAAGGACGCGCAGGCCATACTTTTCATTGACCACCACCACTTCAGCCTTACCTAACAGGATATTGTTGACCTTAATATCCAGTGGTTCACCGGCGAGCTTGTCCATCTCAATGACGGTGTCGTCATCAATGTTCAGCAGATCGGCCAGCATCACTTCCACGGAGGACACTTCCAGTGTGAGTGTGACTGGAATTCGTTTGAGTAACGACATCGACTCGGAAAAGCGATCTTCTAAACGTGATACCAGCGATTCTGCTACGGACGGCGTGGGCGGTGTGGTCGTTTCGGGCGCTAACTCGAAACCTTGCTCTAAAATATCTTCTGGCTTACTCATAGGATTTCTCCGTCTTGCTCGTTAATTCGGACAAAAATAGTTTGTCTTTGTCCTCTACGATAAGGGCATTAAATAGTTCGGATTTCCCGATATAAACAGGGAAAGTATCAGGCATTGCGATAGGCAAAATATCCCCGGGCTTGATTGTTGTCAGGTCGGCAACATTGAGAGGGATTTCCGCAATCTTGACGTTCATGGTTAGCGGCAACGTATGAATGATTTCTTTGATCAGCGTTTTTTTACGCGTCTCAGCGCTGACTTTATCAATCTGCTTTTTCTTCTCACCGTGCTCGCTACGACGGATTAAATTCAGTATGTAATCGGTATGGGAGTCATCCAGTAAGATGCGGAAACTGCAATTCTCCTCATCACCTAAAATAAACGTAAGTTGATAAGCCCAGTGGGTTTGTACGGTGCTACTGTCGGGTTTAAGCGTCAGTGGAATACCGGATATATTTTTATTAAAAATGATATTGCAAATATCCAGTGCCAGTCTGCTTCTCAGCCGGATTTCTGTTTTGGTCGGTAAACCATCCTGCGACTTCTCGTCTGCGAGAGAAGAGGCCAGACCATAAAAGTTACCTAATAACATTAACAATAATGCGCGATCGATATCAAAGGCCAGATGCCCAACCTGAGAAACTAATAATTCCGCACTTTTATTGATAACATCCATCTCACAGTGTATTTTCTTGAGTGTTATATTTGTGCGGTGTTTTTTCAGGAAATAGTTTCCAAGATGTGATTCAATTGTATCAAAACTCCCTGTAAACATAGTCGGCAGACGATGATATGGACGTCCAAGCCGGTTTCCTTCAAGTTTAAAGATTCCGGGTGTTTGACTATATTTCAGCATGGTACGCTTTCTCAGCTGTAATTTCTGGGGCGGTTGAATTGATATCAAATCCCGCGGTTATCAAAAAAAATACAAATTCGTTTAATTTATTGTTCATCCTTGACGCTATTCTCATCGTGTTGAAGTCCATTAGATACGAAATGCAGTACCTACTCACGTCTATGGAGTAGGGCTGGATATTAGATATTTTACCCCTCTCATCTGCAAGTTATTAATGGCGCTAGGTTATAATTAAAAAATAATTAATTACATATACGTGATGCTTCCCGCTAATCATCCTGCCTTCTTAAGGCATATCTCACATGGCTGGATTGGCTAATTATCGTACCAATTCATAGCTAACTAATTGTTTTTTATGAAATAATATTTTTATTATCTTTTAATTTTAGATTGTTAATGGTACCAGTGTTAGTATTTTTTTAGGAAAAACCCTATTTGAAAATAATCTCCGATAGGACTGCCCTTTGTAAGGGTGGTAAAACATGAGCAAGGATGGGATTAAGACATGGCACGGGCGATATCTATTATTCGATGATTGTGCTTTGGAATGATTTGTATATTTCTCGTAACGGATGTTAACTTTACTTCTAAGTGTAAAATAATCATGTTTGAACTTATTGCTGAAGCAGCCTCCAGTATCAATGTTTTTTCAATGGCAAGGCGTATTGCTGCTTTTAATGTTCCAGTGCTTATCCATGGCGAAACCGGTACTGGTAAAGAGTGTATCGCCAAATTTATCCACTCGATTGCGTTTGCGCAGGAGGCATCGGCACCTTATATCGGGGTGAACTGTGCCGCTATTCCTGAAAATATGCTTGAAGCCACGCTGTTTGGTTATGATAAAGGTGCGTTTACCGGGGCTGTGGCCACCATACCGGGTAAGATGGAATTGGCCAATAACGGTACATTGTTGCTGGATGAGATCGGTGATATGCCTCTGGCGCTGCAGGCTAAAATATTGCGTGTATTGCAGGAACAACAGGTTGAGCGTTTAGGCAGTAACCGTTTAATCAAACTGAACTTCCGTTTAATTGCCTGCACCAATAAAAATCTTGAAGAAGAGGTTGCCGCAGGGCGCTTCAGAGAAGATCTCTATTACCGTATGTCCGTTATTCCGTTGACGATGCCGCCGCTGCGTGAACGTATGGAAGACATTATTCCGCTGGCCGAGTCCTTTATCAAAAAATACTCCACGGTATTAGTTAAAAATATCAAGCTTTCCGAGTCGTCACGTCGGGCGTTACTCAGCTACGAATGGCCGGGTAACGTGCGTCAGCTTGAGAACGCTATTCAGCGAGGGATGATCCTTAATCGCGATGGCGTTATTTATCCCGATACCTTAGGTCTGCCATCCATTGAGTCCGATTCCTGGAGCGAGCCGCAATGGCAGCCAAAACCCAGTATGCCAATAACAACCGGCGACAATCTGGGCCAGCATGGGCGGAGCGCGCAATATCAATACATTGCTGACCTGATGCGTAAATATCAGGGCAATAAAACCAAAATTGCTGATTTATTAGGCATTACTCCTCGCGCACTTCGTTATCGTCTGGCGTCAATGCGAAAGCAGGGAATTGAAATCTTTTCCTGAATCAGTCTGTGGTACCGAGAACGCTTTTTTAATTTTAAGAGTAGGTCATGAGCATAAATACGATAGCCCCAGCCAGTACGATGCAGACGCAGATGATGCAAGACATGCAGCAGATGAAAGCGGTCGCACAAGCCCCCGTCCTTTCACCGATGCAGATTAACGCCCAGTTGGCATCATCTCCGGTTTCGTTCGACCGCGTTATGCAGGGGGCGCTGAACCATGTGGACCAATTCCAGCAGGTCGCAGAGCAAAAACAAACGGCCATTGAGATGGGAAAAAGCGATGACCTTGCGGGGGCCATGATTGCCAGTCAGCAGGCATCGTTATCGTTTTCTGCGCTGGTACAGGTCAGAAATAAAGTCGCTTCCGGATTCAATGACCTGATGAGCATGTCAGTCTAACGCTATGAATGAATTAATAAAAAAACTCACTCGTTTTTTACCCTCGTTCTCTTTCAGGCTGGATGGTAACAAACGTCTGGCGTTACTGGCGGCTGCGGCGCTTGCGGCTACCGCCATAATTGTTAGCGTGCTGTGGAACGGTAACCATGGCTATGTTTCGCTGTACGGTAGCCAGGAAAATCTCCCTGTTTCACAGATAGTCACCGTGCTGGACGGCGAAAAGCTGGAATACCGTATCGACCCGCAAAGCGGGCAAATTCTGGTTCCGGAAGACGCGCTGTCGAAAACGCGGATGACGCTGGCAGCGAAAGGTGTGCAGGCCATGCTGCCAAGCGGCTATGAGCTGATGGATAAAGACGAAGTGCTGGGAGCCAGCCAGTTTGTACAGAACATTCGCTACAAGCGGAGTCTGGAAGGTGAACTGGCGCAGAGCATCATGACGCTGGACGCTGTAGAAAGCGCCCGCGTGCATCTGGCGCTGAATGAAGAGAGTTCCTTTGTCGTCAGCGATGAGCCGCAAAACAGTGCCTCGGTGGTGGTGCGTCTGCATTACGGCAGCAAGCTGGATATGGACCAGGTAAATGCCATTGTGCATCTGGTGTCCGGCAGCGTGCCTAATTTGAATGCGTCGCAGGTTAGCGTTGTCGACCAGGCGGGGAATTTACTGTCCGACGGCATTGGCGCGGGAGAAGCCGTTTCTGCGGCGACGCGTAAGCGCGACCAGATCCTCAAAGATATTCAGGATAAGACCCGCGCCAGTCTCGCAAATGTCCTCGACTCTCTGGTAGGCACTGGCAACTACCGGGTGAGCGTGATGCCGGATCTCGATCTGAGCAATATCGACGAAACCCAGGAGCATTACGGCGACACACCGAAGGTGAATCGCGAAGAAACGGTACTCGATAGCGATACCAACCAAATCGCCATGGGGATCCCCGGCTCGCTGAGCAACCGCCCTCCGCTGGCGGCAAACCAGGTAGGAAATGGTGCCGCTGCGGCGACGCCAGAAGAGTCTCGCCAGCCAGCCGCACTGTCAAAGCATAGCGAAAATAAGCGCGACTACTCCTGGGATCGTAGCGTTGAGCATATCCAGCACCCGGGATTCGACATTAAACGTTTAAATGTGGCAGTGGTACTCAACCAGAACGCGCCTGCATTGAAAAACTGGAAACCGGAGCAAACCACGCAGCTGACGGCGCTGTTAAATAACGCCGCCGGGATTGATGCCAGGCGTGGCGATAATCTGTCCTTATCACTGCTTAATTTTGTGCCGCAGTCGATCCCCGTCGAGCCGGTGGTCCCTCTGTGGAAGGATGACAACATTCTCGCCTGGGTACGTCTGATTGGTTGCGGCCTGCTGGCTCTGCTGTTGCTGCTGTTTGTCGTGCGACCGGTAATGAAACGTTTGACCGCTGAACGTCGCCGGACCTCAACGCCTGAACTGGCGCTGGACGCTGTACCAATTGCGATTCCTGCGGACAAGCCCCATTTTGCGGCCGCTGAAGATGAACGCAAAAATATCGAACTGCCTTCTTTCCCTGGCGACGACAGCCTGCCTTCGCAGAGCTCCGGTCTGGAAGTGAAGCTGGAGTTCCTGCAAAAACTGGCGATGAGTGACACCGATCGCGTAGCTGAAGTTCTCAGACAATGGATTACCAGCAATGAGCGAATTGACAATAAATAACGGCAGTAACAATAGCTACCTGGAGCAGGCCGCAATTTTATTACTGTGTCTGGGCGAGGAGGCGGCAGCCACGGTGATGCAAAAGCTCAGCCGTGAAGAGGTGGTTCGTCTGAGTGAAAACATGGCGCGTCTGTCTGGCGTGAAAACCAGCATGGCGAAAAAAGTAATCAATAACTTTTTTGACGAGTTCCGCGAGCAGAGCGGCATCAACGGCGCCTCGCGTTCTATGCTGCAAGGGATCCTCAATAAAGCGCTGGGAACAGAAATCGCCAGCAGCGTGATCAACGGTATTTACGGTGATGAGATCCGCTCGCGGATGGCGCGTTTGCAGTGGGTGGAACCGCGCCAGCTGGCGATACTGATCTCAGAAGAGCATTTGCAATTGCAGGCCGTCTTTCTTGCCTTCCTGACGCCGGAGATCTCGGCCATGGTGCTGTCTTACATGAGTGAGTCAGTACAAAACGAGATCCTCTATCGGGTTGCAAAGCTCAACGATGTAAACCGCGACGTTGTGGATGAGCTGGATCGGTTGATCGAACGTGGGCTGTCGGTGTTGTCTGAACACGGTTCGAAAGTGAAGGGGATCAAGCAGGCTGCGGATATCGTGAACCGCTTCCAGGGTAATCAACAGGTGATCCTCGATCAGCTACGTGAACGCGATGAAGATGTTCTTGAACAGTTGCAGGACGAAATGTACGACTTCTTTATCCTGAGCCGCCAAAGTGATGAAGTGCGCCGCCGTCTGCTCGACGAAGTGCCGATGGAAGACTGGGCGGTGGCGCTGAAAGGGACCGAAGCGCTGTTGCGCCGCTCGATTTATGCCGTGATGCCTAAGCGTCAGGTACAACAGTTGGAAGCGATAACGTCGCGCCTGGGTCCAGTTCCAGTGAGCCGTATTGAACAGATCCGCCGTGAAATCATGGGGATTGCCCGCGAGCTTGAGGAAGCGGGTGAAATTCAGTTACAGCTGTTTGCTGAACAGACGGCGGAGTAAAACATGGCGATTGAAACAATTCGTGGTCGCTACCGACTGCATCGCTTTCCTCCTCGCCAACGCCATTTGCAGGCTGAACAGCTGACGCCTGGGATCACGGCTGCGGATTATCAGCGTCAACTGATGGACGGTTTCCAGGAAGGTCTGCAAAAAGGCTTTGAACAGGGGATGACGGAAGGCCAGGAACAGGGCTTTCAGGAAGGCCATCAGAAGGGGCATGATGAGGGCCGTCGTCAGGGGTATACGGAAGGCAGCCTGGCCGGACAGCAGGAAGGACGTAAGCAGTTTGAGTTGTCAGCACAGCCGCTGGAAGCCATCACTGGCAAAGTGAACGACTACCTGGCGCACATTCAGCGTAAACAGCGGGAAGACCTGCTGCAATTGGTTGAAAAGGTCACGCGTCAGGTGATTCGTTGCGAGCTGGCGCTGCAACCGACGCAGTTGCTATCGCTGGTTGAAGAGGCGATTTCGGCCTTTCCGGCGATGCCTGATTCGCTCCAGGTTCTGCTGAGTAATGAAGAGTTTAACCGTATTAAAGACGCAGCCCCGGAGAAGGTTACTGAATGGGGGCTGACCCCATCCCCCGATCTGCAGGCGGGCGAGTGTCGGGTAATTACCGATAAATCCGAGCTGGATATTGGCTGCGAGCATCGACTCGACCAATGCATGTCGGCGCTCAAAGAGTCGCTTCTGCCGGAGCCGACGGGTGAGTGACCATTCCTGCTTTGACAACGCGCTACGCTCCATTGAGTCGATCCCTTTAGCCCGGGTTGCCGGGCGACTGGTGCGCGTGAACGGCATTTTGCTGGAGAGCGTGGGCTGCCCGCTGGTGACCGGTCAGTTGTGCCGCGTCGAAAGCGCCAACCATACGTTGATCGACGCGCAGGCGGTAGGGTTTAACCGCGATATCACCTACCTGATGCCCTTCAAGCATCCCGTCGGGCTGATGGCGGGCGCGCGCGTTTTCCCCGAAGAAAAAGCCCAGGAGATCCTGATTAGCGAAAGCTGGCTGGGGCGGGTGGTCAATGGTCTGGGCGAACCGCTGGATGCCAAAGGGCGTCTGACGGGCAATGACGTGCTGCCGCCTCAGGCACCTTCCATCAACCCCCTCACGCGCCGCTCGGTGAATCAACCGCTGGATGTCGGTGTGAAAGCAATCAACGGTCTGCTCACTATCGGCAAAGGCCAACGCGTGGGTCTGATGGCCGGTAGTGGTGTGGGTAAAAGCGTACTGCTAGGGATGATCACCCGCCAGACCAAGGCCGACATCGTAGTGGTGGGGTTAATTGGCGAGCGTGGCCGCGAAGTGAAGGAGTTTATCGATCACTCGCTGGGCGCGGAAGGGTTGGCAAAATCTATTATCGTGGCAGCACCAGCGGATGAGTCGCCGTTAATGCGTTTGAAAGCCACCGAGCTTTGCCACTCGATCGCGGCCTGGTTTCGCGATCGCGGACATCACGTTTTACTGCTGGTGGATTCCTTGACCCGTTATGCCATGGCACAGCGTGAGATTGCGCTGTCACTGGGGGAACCTCCGGCGACGAAAGGCTATCCGCCGTCGGCGTTCGGTATGATCCCCAAGCTTGTGGAAAGCGCAGGTAACAGCGAAAGCGAAGGGTCAATGACCGCCATTTACACGGTACTGGCGGAAGGGGACGATCAGCAGGATCCGATCGTCGACTGCGCGCGTGCGGTATTGGACGGACATATTGTGCTGACGCGCAAACTTGCCGAAGCAGGCCATTATCCGGCGATAGATATTGGGCAGTCGATCAGCCGATGCATGAACCAGGTGACGCCCCACGAACACCAACAATCGGCCCGTCTGCTGAAACAAAACTATGCCGCCTATATGGAAATTAAGCCGCTGATCCCGTTGGGGGGCTATGTTGCCGGAGCCGATCCTAGCGTAGATAAAGCCGTCAAAGTATTCCCCGCCATTGAGCGTTTTCTGCGTCAGGAGGTTAGTGAACCCGCCTCACTTGAGCTGGTGCAAAGTCGCTTACAAGCCCTTTTCCCCCAGGCAAAGAAAACGGAAGGTAAATAATCATGCGGCAAATTATTGATACTTTGGCACAACTGCAGCGCCTGCGGGATAAATCAGTTAAGGATATGACGGTACAGTTGGCAAAACAGCAGCAGGTTTGCACTGGTTTTGACAATAACATCAAAGCGCTGGGCTACCTGATCCAAAAAACCGGCACCGGCGTTGAGGTGCCTTCCGTTGAATCGCTCAAAAACGTGAGCGGATACAAAGGTACGCTACGCACGGTGATTGCCTGGCAAGAGCAAGAGAAAACGCTGGCTAAAATCAAAGAGCAGCGTATTCAAAAAAACCTGGTTGCCGCGGCCTGCGAAGAGAAAATTGTTGCCATGACGCTGGATGATAAGCGCTACGAATTGAGCAATGAGGCGCTGGTGAAAGAGCAAAAAGCCGTTGATGAGATTGCTGCACAATGCTGGCTTAGACAGAAGGCGCTGGGGCTGGTATGAAAACGATCATTACTTTCGGCACGTTTGATGTTTTTCATATCGGGCATCTGCGTATTCTGCAACGCGCCGGGATGTTGGGGGAGAGGCTAATTGTCGGTATCTCTTCAGATGCGCTAAATATGCAGAAAAAAGGCCGGATGCCGATTTATAGCCAAAGCGATCGCATGGGGATTGTCGCTGGGCTGAAATGCGTGGACAGCGTGTTTCTGGAAGAGTCGCTGGAGAAAAAAGCGGACTATATTCGCCAGTTTAACGCCGATACGCTGGTGATGGGCGATGACTGGGCTGGGCGCTTTGATAGTTTGTCGTACCTGTGTGAAGTGATCTATTTTCCACGCACACCCTCTATCTCTACTACATCGATCATTGAAGTGATTAAGGTGCATGAGTGAAAAAAATATTCATTCTTGATTTTGAGGCAGATAAATGAAGTTAAAATTGTATATAAACTCATCATCAACATTTACAGCGTTGCAAATGTTTGACTTCGTTGCTTGTGCCAGCGATTTCAATACAATTAAAATTGTTAGTTGGTATCGCACTCCGTTAGCTTCTGATGCACTTAAGAAGATTAATGCTGTTAATACATTATATTTTTCTCAGATTTCACATTTATCTAAAGAGTATATAGCAAGAATATCTAATGTTATTGATAAATATAATCCTGAAGATGTTGAAGTCCATGCTAATATTTATTTTTCTCATGTTGAATCCTGGCGGTTACTTTCTGCTCTTGTTAAAAAATATTCTTGCAATAAAATAAGACTTCACTTATATGATGATGGTGCTGCCGGGGTTAATGAAAGAACCCGGTTAAACCAACTCAGTGAAAAAGAATATCTGCTGGAGAGTGCTAAAAATAAAGAAGATCTTTTGTCTCATGTATTTGAGGTTGAGGATCCTTTTTTGCCAGAATATTCTGTGCGTTGGCCGTCATTACGGTATTATTGCTGGCATCATATCGTAGAAACAACATATCATATATTGGGTGATAAATTCGCATGCTATAATGGGGTTATATCACCGTTTATGGAAGATATTTCACCTTATTGTCAGGTATTTGATTTTGGAATAATAAGTCCAAAAAAGATGGCGGCATGTTTATGTTTGCTAAATATTGATTATAATCAGTTTATTGATTTAAGGAAAGAAATGCTGGCACCCGATGCCGTTGTATTTACTGGTACAGGGAATTTCCAGCGTGAATATGATAATGGCTGCGCTGATAGGGTTATTAATAAAATTAATTCACTAAAAGATAAAGGTGTAATTGATAAAGGAAGTCGTGTTATTTTCAAGCCTCATCCGATTAATCATCCGGACAATATAAATAGGATAGCAAAACACATTGGTGATGATGTTTTTGTTGTTCCAGCATCGATTCCTTTTGAATTTTTTATAATGGCTGGAATTATCCCGAATAATATAATTGGTGTTTTTAGTACATTAATGCTATTGGTTCCTAAAGAAAACATTAAATATGTTATTTTTGATGCGAAAGATCATAATGAAGCAATGAAAAATCCCATGCTTCTGAATCTGATAAATAATAATCTCATAGAGGAAAGTAAAGTTTTTGGTTGGACAGACTGATGAACATTTCTCCTTAGAACGAGCATTTTAGTAAGTGAGTTATCGGCATATGCCGAGACGATACGCTTAATATATGCGCGCCATCATATGGTGGTGCTATCATTGATGTTACTGTTGCTCGTGTAATTATCACGCCCTGTGTTTTTTTAATTTTATCAATACGTTGTCTATCAAGCGGAAAATGAATTTCCGCTTGATAGAAGGCAATGTATTCTTAGTTTTGTACTATGAAACTACATATTCCTGCGCTGGACTGCTTTAATTATCCCTTTAGAGCTATAGACTGTCACAATGGTCATAATATTTCTTTATTAAAATAGACCCACTCACGCAACTCCTGAATGCTCATCCAGTCGTATTCACTGTTCATCTTTATAGCTTTTAGCCATATCCCATTGTTTCATTGTTATTGTCGCGCTGATGTATTAGTGCCCTGAAGCAAATAGCTTTTCCCGCAGGCTATGCAATAACACATTCTCTCTATGGCTATTTTTATTCTCCATTGCATCACAGATTTCCCGTGCAGCTCTTTCTCCTGCTTTACCATCCATAAAGGCATCACAGTAGTGGTGGCGAATTTCTTCTAGTGATGTTGCCAGCGAAGTCCAGTCGTACGTCGGGGAAAGGACAGCCCGTAGGGCCTGGATATCTCCGGCGACGGGGAGTAGATCGCGAATACGTTGTTCGGCACTGTGTGGTGTGGAAAAGCTCTTCTGGCCGTCCAGCAGAGAAGGCATTTCAGGCCAATTGAGCAAAATGATGCGTTTATTCATATGAATAGCGTCGAAGATAAATCCACTGTTGTCGGTCAAGACATAATCTGCCTGAACAAGCATTGGAATTGCATGTTCGGGGGCATGGATTCTTTTCTTTAAGTATCGTTGAGCCAGTGCTAAAGATCCCGCTTCTTCCGCTCTAAAACAGGTACCGTGATGTAGTTTAGTTACAATATTAAAATCATGGCAGAGACGACCAAGTGCTTCTGCCCAGTGTGGGATTGAACTTAATACACCGTATGTCGGAGCGTATAAAATTGTCGGTTTTTTCTTATCCAGATGCAGGCATTCAGGTAGCGAAAGATCGCAACTACCGTTGTGCCACTCATCGAAGCGAGGATTACCGACGGCGATCGCGCTACCGCCAATGTTCAGTGCTTGTTGGCTATAGTGGCTGTAGCAAAGAATACGGTGGTAAAAGGTATTCCACCAGGCGTGGTTCCATTCTTCTTTTGCTAAACCGTACATAGCTCGAATATGAATATCTGAAAGCCCGTTGATTGCAGGGGTATAATAAGGGCTGATGAGGCATTTATAACGCTGGCTGCGATCTGTCATGTCTGAAAGGAGAATTCCACCCAGTGCGGGATCGTTAATCTTCTTGAGCGTCGCCAACATTTCATCTAGAAATGCTTTGTTACTACGGTTGTTTACCAGTAATGAGCAGGTGTGGCCCATTTTCTGTAGAGCGTTTATGATGGGGCGATAAACTGCGTAATGGAGTGACGTTTCCATATAAAACCCAATAGCACCATTGTTGGATAATATTGGTTGTGTTTTTTTTGCCAAGTGTATTTGCTTACTAGCTGGTGATTTATTAATTTTATTAAAGTAAAAACCAATATTATCGGTCTCTTTTTTCTCAATATCACTGTACCCTGCCCGCTGATAGCAGATGCTTGGGTAACAGGCTAACCATTTCCCTGTATGCAGCAACGGCTGCCATTGTTCTTCGGGCGTAGCAGAAAGATCATCTGCCATTTGTTGCGCCAGCGTGGCGTAATATTGACTGTTAACCAGATACGCGCAAACCTTCTGGCAGTCCCGGGCATGAACCATTCCTTCCAGGCTTTTTAGCACCGAACCTTGTTTAATCTGCCCGCCCAGAATAATCACTTCCCAGGGAAGCTTAGTTAACGTCCCCAGAAGAGTACTTAAGACGCGGGTATGCTTTTCCTGTTTCAGGATAACGCAGTCATCTTCTAACAACAGGTAATTCTTCCAGCCTTTTTGCTGTGCTATTTGTAGCGCTTGCAAGTGCGAATGACGGCGGCCCAACTGGCCATTGGTTTCTTCGCAGGCGGCAAGACGGGTGATCTTTTCTTTCGGAACGTTCAGTTGCGCCAGTTCCTGTTGGATCTGACTCAGACGATCGGTTCGTTTATCCAGGTTGATGACGATGATCTGATCGATGGCATCCCACTGCATCGGTGAGTTGTGCGTGGCATTATGTAGACTTTGATACCAGTTGTTGAGCATGGGATCGGCAACCCACTGTTCAATGTTCCCCTCTAAAGGTTCACTTGAACCGAGGACAAAATCTTTATCAAAGGTGTTCTGGCTGTGCGATACACAGATAATTGTCCGTTCCCCAGGTAACTGGAGCGGCTCAACGGTGAATTTATTGGTGAACCCTTCTTCTTCGCCTAAATTGCATTCATCAACGTAGCGGTGTTTTTTCAAATAATTACGGTGATAGCAAAATGTCCCGTTCAAAATATGTCTTTTGCCGAAAGAACGCGTTTCAAAGATACGATTGATATGGCTATACCAGATTGGAATCTGATCCGAACCTGAAATTAACGCCCGGTGGCGCAGCATCATCTCAATGGTGTAAGAGATTTTATCTGATGGGTAATAGTCGTCATCATCCATACAAAGTATGTACTCACCGCGTGCAAGCTCATTGAGCATATTGCGTTTTCTGCCCAGGTCGAGCTTTTCCGGGTGATAGATATAGCGGATGTTGAATTTCTCTGGGTGGTTTTGCGTCAGCCTGTCGATGATCGATTGATGGCTCTGTGGTGAATCATCGAGGATCACCAGTTCCCGACGGTCGGCGGGATAATCCTGATACCGGTACATATACAGTAAATAAGGTAAGAAGGCACCGCGGTTCCACGTGGGGGTGACGACGCTGACAAACGGTTTTTCACGACCCGTATCCAGTGTTTTAACAATACCGGGTAGGCCTGGGCGAGTTTTAGAGGGTTCAGACATGTTGATGTGTATTCGCGCTTCGAAAGGGCCGGATGTTCACCCGACCAACAGGGGCTAACGGGTAAGCAGGGAGAATGCAGAGAGCAAAGGCTCTCCCGGCATAATGCTCAGAATGTGTTCACGCATTGATGTGGCATCATCGCTGCTGCGCCACTCTTCAAACATGGCGAATAGCGCATAGATATCCTCAGGATTCAGCAAGGATTCATCCATCGTCCACAGGCAAAGCATGGTTCGGATCATAAAGAAGTCGCAGACAAGCTCAAAATAGCGCTGAATGACACCTTCGCTGTCATGTTGCGGGAACATGTCATGATAGAGCCGGTAGATCAGATAGTTACTGAAGATCCATGCGTCCTGCGCGAAGTACGTTGCGTGTGTATTAAGCCACTGATCCTGCAATTGCTGTTGGAGTAAGGCTTCACTGTTCGCATCCTGTAGCATCAGCAGGCTGATCTGGAGAGGTAATGTGAGTTTACGCGTACTTTCCGGCAGATGATCCCAACTGAATTCACAACTGCCCATACGGGTAATTAATTCACGCTGTAGTTGGGGCAGGCTTGGTAATTGTGCAAACTGATCCTGCAGTTTTCCTTCCTGTACATGGCCTGCGAGGATTTGCGGCAACGACGCCAGTTTTTCCAGCACCGCTTCGCTATCGCCAGGGCACTTCTCGGAAAAAGAGAGCATGATGCCCAGCGCATACAGGCGCAGCTCCGGCGATAATCCTGGAAGAGTGACGGTATTCAGAGCGGATTGATTTAATACCTGATCGCGTGGGGCTAATGCCCGGCTGTCTGGATCGGCCGCACATTTTGACGTATGCAAGACGAAAGCTTCCGGATCGCTTAATGCAGCCTGACAGCTGGCAGGATCGGTTAAGACCAGACTCTGACGAACTTCCGTTTTCCAGCGCATTTTGACCAGTAAAGCGGAATCCGGATGGTGGGATAAAAACACCCGGACAAAGTCGGGTTCGTAGCAATCAATCATACTCATAACGTGTTCTCAGCAATCCCAATATTCAAATCTGACTGATATCTTGCAATATCCATGCCTGAATTTTATTTTTAATCATATCAGTGGGTTGGGTGTTGCGCGGAAAGCGAGTTTCCGCAGCAAGGAAGGAAATTTTAACGGTGATAGATGAAATCTGGCTCCGTACCTAAAAAAGCCTGAATAAATTCATACTGACGGATCAGCAGATCGCCATTTTTTTCGTTGTACGCCTTGCAGCGTTTCGCTTTTTGCTCAAGACTTTGCCACCAGCCCTCTGCGGCATTTTTCTGTACGCCAGGCAACCAGCTAAATACCTGCTCCATCCCTGCACGATCGATGCTCACGCCCAGCAGTTGTAGGATCGTTCTGCGCTGCTGGCTGCTGTTTTGCAACTGTTCATAATGCTGTTGAATGGTTTCATTGACCAACAGCAGCTCTTCACTGGCACGGCGAATCATACACAGACGTTGTTGTTCTAACTGTTGTCTGAGCGCGTCATACCGCGTTCCGTCTTCACGGATGCCCTGAAGTAGAGTTTTGACCTGCTGTAGCCTGGTACTCACTGTTGTAGCCTCTTATTTCTGGAAAAAGCTGAGCATGTCCCCAGCCAGTTGGTCGGTATCAACCTGCATGTCGCCTGAGGCCAGCATGGCCTGCATTTGCGCTACTTTGTCGTAATCAACGTCACTTTGCGTATCGCTGTTCAGCGTTTGCTGCGCCGTTTGCAATCCCGCCTGAGTAATATCGTCGGCTGAAAGCGTCGTGGCGCTGGACATACTCGTCTGCGCGCTGCTCTTGTCTGAACGCGCCTGTTCGGTTGTCGATGCAGGGCGATTGCCTGGCAGAGTCGGGGTAATTTTCATAGCAACCTCGTACATATTCCGTGGGGTTGGTTATCTGTTATTGGTTAAAAGCGACGGCAATAGAAGAAAACTTTAATCCCATCACAAAAAATCCCCTCACTGCTCAGCCGTCAGCGTGGTGACCACGCCGGTATCGTCTACCACGCCGCTAATGATCCGTTGGCTGCTGCTGTTACGAATTTTTATCACTTCTCCTTTGCGACCATTCTTCAACGCCACACCCGGCATTGAGGCGGTAATCCCGTCCATGTGGGAGACGATCATCACCGGCTGGTCGCGTTTAACTAATACGGGCTGAACCAGCTCGTTACGGGTAATCGGTTTACCCGGTTGCAGAGCGCGCTTGCTGGTGAGACCAATCGCCTCATCCGGATTTGTCATCAATCCTTCCCGCTGGTTGTTGATATTAAATTTTTTAAGCTGCAGGTCATCGGCGGTGATGACCGTATCTCGGGCAATTAACGACTTTGGCATTACCACCGGAATTGACACGTCGGGACGCACAGCAACGTTATATTGCCAACCCGCGCTGCCAGGGCAGCTCACCACAAAGTTCATTCGCGTCAGAGCCATCTCCGGGGAGGTGCTGGAGGTGACATGGGGGGCTATTGCGCATAGTGCGCTGGTGCTGACGGCGGAGGGAATATAGATATTAAACGTGTAGCGATAGTCCTGCCACTGCCGTTTGTTCGCCAGCGCGTCAATTTCATGACTGGCGGCATTGAGGACCAGTGCGTTGATCTGTTCCCGGGCGCTGTGCTGAATGGGATGGACTGCGGCATGCACGGGTAAGACGCAGCATAAAGCCAGCAATATTTCCGCGGCAAAGGGGAAAGAAGGCTTCCTTACATAGGAGGAGAGTTTCATAAAGTCATTTCTCATCAATCACTTAAAAGTTGGCATATATATTGCTAATAACAGCGATATCTACGCAGGAGTGATGCAAGAAATGGGAATCAGTTTTCAGCAGGCATTGGGTGTACATCCGCAGGCAGTGAAGTTACGTCTTGAGAGGACCGAGCTACTGACCGCGAATCTGGCAAACGTCGATACACCAAATTTCAAAGCTAAAGATATTGATTTTGCCGCTGAGATGCAACGGGCAAGTCGCACAAATGTGCTGCCCGAGGCTGACGTGAAATACCGTGTGCCGATGCAGCCCTCAGAGGATGGCAATACCGTAGAGCTGAATACCGAGCAGGCCCGGTTTTCACAAAATAGTATGGATTATCAAAGCAGTCTGACCTTTTTGAACCTGCAACTTAGCGGTATCAAAGAGGCCATTGAAGGGAAATAACCATGTCGTTTACTGATATTTACCAGATTTCCGGCTCAGCGATGACGGCGCAAACCATCCGCCTGAATACCGTCGCCAGCAACATGGCGAATGCGGAATCTCCCGCCAGCAGCGAGGCGCAGGCCTATAAGGCGCGTAGCCCGGTTTTTGCCGCGGTTTACAACAATAGCCTGACAGGTGGGCATAACCGCCATGCCATTGATGGCGCCAGCGTACAGGTACAGGACGTCATGCAAAGTGGCGGGGCGGTGAAGCGTTATGAGCCGCACCACCCGATGGCGGACCAGAACGGTTTCGTCTGGTACCCGGACGTCAACGTGGTCGAGCAAATGGCTGACATGATGTCTGCGTCACGTGATTTTGAAACCGACGTTGATGTACTGAATAACGTCAAAAGTATGCAGCAAAGCTTACTCAAACTGGGAGAAGTGTAATGAATACCCTGGCTCTGTATGCCCAATCTCAGGCGCTGGCTTCTTCTCAGGAGAAGACGGCGGCTGTTGCTGAAAATAACGTCGGCGCCACGGCGCAAAGCACTACTGTGGGAGACAGCAGTTCTTCTGCCACGTCGTCAACGACGGATACCAGCGACACGGCTAATACCCCAACGACGACGGTATCGACGGAAACCTCAGGGGTGGAAACTTTCCTGACCTTGTTTGTTGCGGAAATCGAAAACCAGGATCCAACCGATCCTACCGACCCTACGGCCTATATCGACCAGCTTTCTTCCATGGCGCAGGTGGCGATGATGGAAGAGATGAGCGTTCAGGCCAATACCAATGCTGTGCTGATGAGCAACATTCAGGTGATGGCGCTGGGGAATATGGTCGGCGACGACATTATGGTGCAAACCACCACGCTGGAGATTGCCGACAACACCAAAGACATTCAGGGCCGCGTCACGCTGGATGACAGTTGTACCGATGTGGATCTGCATTTCACTGATGAAGCGGGTGACGATTATACCGTTTCACTGATCCCGGAAGGAGAGACGTCCGTTGGGCCAGGCCAGGTTGATTTTGATATTAACCCCGCGGATTACGGCATTCCGCCGGGTGATTATAACGTGTCAGTGGTGACCAACACTGGAGAAGAAGAAGTTCCCATTGAAGTCACCGGTGAGGTTGAAGACGTACGTATTCCACTTGATGGCAGCACGCCGGTCCTCAACGTGGACGGCGTCGGGGAAGTGCCTTTCACCATGATCACCCAGTTTGGCATACCGGATAGTACTGATGGCAGCGGCGGTTCAGATGACACCACGCCACCCGATACCGACGGCGGCAGCGATAACGCCGACAGCAATATGGTGCTCTGATTTAGTTTACATTACAGGAATAAACAATGAGTTATGAAATTGCAGCGACGGGTCTGAACGCCGTCAACGAACAACTGGACGGCATCAGTAACAACATCGCGAACTCCGGTACGGTCGGATATAAATCGATGACTACCCAGTTCTCCGCTATGTATGCCGGAACGCAGGCGATGGGCGTGAGCGTGGCAGGGTCCGCTCAAAGCATCTCCACCGGCGGCTCGATGGTTTCAACCGGCAATGCGCTGGATCTGGCCATTAACGATGATGGTTTCTTTGTTATGTGCGATAGCGCAGGGAATATCTCCTACACCCGTGCAGGTTCTTTTGTGACGGACAAAAACGGCTATATCATCAATGCGTCTGGTGATTACCTGCAAGGTTACCCGGTTGATGATAGCGGCACGCTGCAAACCGGTACCGTTACGGATATCCAGATTAAAACCGGTAACATTCCGGCGCAGGCCACGGACAGCATGACCTTCACGGCAAACTTTGATGCCAGTGATGAGATTATTGATCGTGATGGCGATCCTTCGGCGACCCCCCCAGTAGATGGGGTCGATTTTGACCCGAATAATAGCGATACCTACACCGACAGCTACACCACCACCGTGTATGACTCGCTGGGTAATGAGCACTCGGTGAGCCAGTACTTTACCAAAACGGCGGATAACACCTGGGAAGTGCAGTACACCTTTGATGGTGAAACGCAAAGCGGCGTACCGCCGACCACGCTGAAGTTCGACCAAAATACCGGCAAGCTGACATCGCCAACCACGCCGCAAACCATCACCTTCACTACTGATGAAGCCGCGCCGATTTCGATGACCATCGATTACTCAGACTGTACTCAGTACGGTTCTGATTTCTCGGTTACTACCAACTCCGCCACTGGTTATGCCTCCGCGACGCAAAACGGCGTGCAGGTTGATGACGACGGTAAAGTTTACGCCACCTACAGCAACGGCGAGCGCATGTTGCAGGGGCAGGTGGTGCTGGCTACTTTCCCGGATGAGAACGGGCTGGAAGCGGTAAGCGGTACTGCCTGGGTACAGACGGGCGAATCCGGTACGCCGCTGATAGGCACACCAGGTTCCGGCTCCTGCGGCACGCTCTCCTCCGGCATGCTCGAAAGCTCCAACGTGGATATTACCAACGAGCTGGTCAATCTCATGACCGCCCAGCGTAACTACCAGGCGAACACCAAGGTGATTTCCACCAGTACGCAGCTGGATCAGGCTCTCTTCCAGGCGATGTAAGGCTAAGAAATGGATCGGTTGATTTATACCGCGCTGAGCGGCGCCACCCAGACGCTACTGGAGCAGCAAATTAGCGCCAATAACCTCGCCAACGTCAACACTAATGGTTTTCGTGCGGATATGGCGATGGCGAGCAATGACAAAGTGAAGGGTGGGGGGTTCGACACGCGTTTTATGGCGAAAGAAAGTCCCAGCGGCGTTAATGACAGCACCGGCGTAGCGGAAAAAACCGAACGCCCGCTTGATGTCGCCATTCAGGGAACCGGCTATATCGCCGTGCAGGATAAAGCCGGAAACGAGGTGTACACCCGCAACGGCAACATTCAGCAGGACGATCAGGGACAACTGACCATCAACGGTAACGTGGTGCTCGGGGATAACGGTCCGATCATTTTGCCGCCGAACGCAATTGCCTCTTTCGGCAGCGACGGCACACTCTCGGTCACGCCCGACGACGGCGATGTTACCGCTACGATGGATATCGATCGCTTGAAGCTGGTGGATATTCCGGTCGCTAATCTGGCGAAAAATAGCGAGGGGATGCTGGTAACGGCGGATGGCGTACCGGCGCAGCGCGATGAAAACATCAAGGTGAGCGGCGGCTTTCTGGAAGGCAGTAACGTGTCTGCAGTGAGTGAAATGATGTCGTCTATTGCAATGAACCGCCAGTTCGAAGCGCAAATCAAGATGATGAAAACGGCTGAAGATCTCAGCGACTCCGGCAACAGGTTGCTACGCGGCTCCTGAGTCGTTGCCTTTAATCAGGGATAAAGTTTTATGAACGCAGCGTTATGGATCAGTAAAACCGGCCTGTCGGCGCAGGATGCTGAGATGAGTGCGATTGCTAACAACATCGCCAACGTTAACACCACGGGCTTTAAGCGCGATCGCGTGATGTTTGCGGATCTGTTTTATCAGACTCAGGAAGCGCCGGGCGCCATGCTCGACCAGAACAACATCATGCCGACCGGTATGCAGTTCGGGAGTGGTGTGCGCATTGTCGGAACACAGAAAACCTTCACTGAAGGTAATGTGGAAACCACCGACAATTCGATGAACGTGGCCATTATGGGGCAGGGTTTCTGGCAGGTACAAATGTCCAATGGGGATATCGCGTATACCCGTGACGGTAACTTGCAAGTGAATGCTGATGGTGTGCTAACCAACGCTCAGGGATTACCTCTGCAACCGGAAATCGATGTGCCGTCAGGTTCTACCAGCGTGACGTTTTCTCCGGATGGTACGGTGAGTGCGATTTTACCTGGCGACAGCGACCCGACCGAACTGGGGCAACTGACGCTGGTGAACTTTGCCAACCCTGCCGGGCTTTCAGCCGAAGGTGACAACCTGTATCTGGAGACTGCTGCCAGCGGTCAGCCAACGGAAGGAATTCCGGGGGAGGATGGCCTTGGTCAGCTGCAGCCAGGAGCGCTGGAAGGTTCGAACGTCGATATCGTCAACGAAATGGTGGCCATGATCACGGTGCAACGCGCCTATGAGATGAACGCCAAAATGGTCTCTGCGGCAGATGACATGCTGCAGTTTATTAGTCAGACGCTGTAACTTTAGAATGTGAAATGCCGGATGGTACAGCGCCATCCGGCAGAAATAGGCAGAACGTGAAAAATTATCTCTGGCTGATGGTACTGCTGCCCCTGTTAAGCGGGTGCGAATCGCAGGCCATCCTGGTCAAAAAAAATGACGAGTTCTTTGCTCCTCCCAAAACAGAAGCACCGCCAACGGCGGATGGTCGTGCGGGGGGCGTGTTCGAAACGGGTTATAAGTGGTCGCTGACGGCGGACCGCCGCGCTTATCGGGTGGGTGATATCCTGACCGTTATGCTGGAAGAGTCGACCCAGTCCAGCAAACAAGCGAAAACCAATTTCGGCAAGAACAATACCGTTGATATCGGCGCGCCGACGCTATTTGGGCATACCAAAGATAACCTTTCCGCTTCCGTGGACGCCAATCGCGATTTCAACGGGACGGCGACCTCGCAGCAGCAAAACAGTTTACGTGGCGAAATTACGGTGTCGGTGCATTCGGTACAGTCGAACGGCATTCTGGAAATTCGCGGCGAAAAATGGCTCACCCTCAATCAGGGGGATGAGTACATCCGTCTGAGCGGTCTGGTGCGTGCCGATGACATTCAAAACGACAACTCCGTCTCATCGCAGCGTATTGCCGATGCGCGTATCTCCTATGCGGGTCGTGGTGCATTGAGCGATGCCAATGCGGCGGGCTGGCTGACGCGTCTGTTTAACCATCCTCTCTTCCCGATCTAATGCAGGATTTTGATATGCAATACTTAAGCGGGCGCTGGATGAAGGCGTTAAACGGCATCGTTATCGCCCTGAGCCTGGTTCTGCCCGGTACCATACAGGCGCAATCTCTGGAGTCGCTGGTTAACGTCCAGGGGGTCAGGGAAAACCAACTTGTTGGTTACAGCCTGGTGGTGGGGTTGGACGGAACCGGGGATAAAAACCAGGTCAAATTCACCAACCAAACCATTACCAACATGCTGCGCCAGTTTGGCGTACAGCTGCCGAGCAAAATCGATCCGAAGGTGAAAAACGTCGCGGCGGTGGCGGTCAGCGCGATGCTGCCGCCAATGTACTCGCGTGGCCAGACCATTGATGTCACGGTCTCGTCGATTGGCGATGCCAAAAGTCTGCGTGGCGGCACGTTATTGCTCACCCAGCTACACGGCGCGGATGGAGAGGTTTATGCCCTTGCACAAGGGAGCGTGGTGGTTGGCGGGATGAATGCGACCGGGGCAAGCGGCTCCAGCGTGACCGTGAATACCCCTACCGCCGGACTGATACCGAACGGTGCGTCGGTCGAGCGTGAGATTCCCAGCGACTTCCAGATGGGCGACACCATTACGCTTAATCTGAAACGTCCCTCCTTTAAAGATGCCAATAACATTGCGGCGGCGATCAACGCCTCGTTTGGCGGTATTGCGACGGCACAAAGCTCAACCAATGTCAGCGTCCGCGCGCCAACCAGCCCCGGCGCACGCGTTGCCTTTATGTCCCAGCTAGATGACGTTCAGGTACAGGCGGAAAAAGTCCGTGCGCGGGTGGTGTTTAACTCGCGTACCGGCACAGTGGTGATGGGGGATGGTATCGCCCTGCATGCGGCGGCGGTATCGCATGGCAGCCTGACGGTTTCCATTAATGAAAGCAGCAACGTCAGCCAGCCGAATGCCTTTGCCGGTGGTCGAACGGCGGTAACGCCGCAGAGCAATATTTCGGTGAATCACGCCCGACCGGGAATGATTAACCTGCCGGAATCCAGCAGCCTGAAAACGTTGGTTAATGCGCTCAACAGCCTGGGAGCCACGCCGGACGACATTATGTCTATTTTACAGGCTCTGCATGAAGCCGGGGCGTTGGATGCCGATCTGGAGGTGATTTAATGGCCGACATCAAGGTGAATCATAACGGGGGCATTGACGGCAGCGATGCGTTAATGGGCCCCAAAATCAAAGATAACGATTTGCAGAAAGCGGCTCAGCAGTTTGAAGCTATTTTCTTACGTAACATGCTGAAAGAGATGCGTAAAACCAATGAGATCTTCGACTCAAAAGATAACCCGTTTAACAGCGATTCGGTGCGCATGATGCAGGGGTTTTATGACGATCAGCTGTGCAACAGTCTTGCCCAGCATCACGGCATTGGCATTGCGGAGATGATCGTTAAGCAGCTTTCCCCTCATCACAAAGGATAAAGGTTGCGCGGCGGCTTAAGAACTGCCGTTTTTTCGCCGCTCTTAATCGGCAAGGTTGTTAACGACAGACCGGATTATTGCCCGGCAAGGACTTTTTGATGGATATGATTAATATTGGCTACAGCGGCGCATCGACAGCGCAGGTGGAGCTTAACGTTACCGCGCAGAACACCGCGAACGCGATGACCGATGGTTACACCCGCCAGGTCGCCATTACCAGCACGATTGGCGCCAGCTCAGGTTCGTCAAACAGTGCGGGTAATGGCGTGCAGGTAGACAGTATTCGCCGGGTATCCAACCAGTATCAGGTGAATCAGGTCTGGTATGCCGCCAGCGATTACGGCTATTACAATACCCAGCAGGAGTATTTAACGCAGCTGGAAACGGTACTCAGCGATGATAACAGCAGCCTGAGCGGTGGATTTGATAACTTTTTTGCTGCGCTAAATGCGGCCACAACCAGTCCGGATGACTCCGCGCTGCGCGAGCAGGTGATCAGCGAATCCGGCGCGCTGGCGCTACGCGTGGATAACACCCTCGATTACATCGACTCGCAAAGCAGTGAAATAGTCAGCCAGGAACAGGCGATGGTGGCGCAGGTAAATACCCTGACCAGCGGCATTGCCGGTTACAACCAGCAGATCGCCGAAGCGGAAGCCAACGGTGATAATGCGTCAGCGTTATATGATGCCCGTGACCAAATGGTCGAACAACTCAGCGGTATCATGGATGTTCAGGTCAATATCGATGACGAAGGCAACTACGATGTGACGCTGCAAAACGGTCAGCCGCTGGTGAGTGGGCAGGAAAGCTCGACGATTGAACTGGATACCAACGCAGATGGCACACAAAGCATGTCGCTGACGTTTGCCGGTACCACATCCTCGATGAATACCGAGACCGGTGGATCGCTGGGGGCATTGTTCGATTACCAGAATAAGGTACTGACTCCGCTGACGGGCACCATCAATAGCATGGCGGAGCAATTTGCCGATGCGGTTAACACCCAACTGGCGCAGGGCTACGACCTGAACGGAAATCCCGGCGAACCGTTGTTCATTTATGACGAAAACTCATCGGATGGCCCGCTGGAAGTCAACCCTGACATCACCGCCGATGAGCTGGCGTTTTCCAGTTCGCCGGACGAAAGTGGCAACAGCGATAACCTGCAGGCATTGATCAATATTTCCACCGAACCGCTGGACATTGAAGGCCTGGGAAGCGTGACCGTGGGTGAAGCCTGCTCATCGATCATCAGTAACATAGGTATCTACAGTCAGCAAAACCAAACGGAAGCCGAAGCTGCAGCGAATGTCTACTCTGAAGCGCAGAACCAGCAAAGTAGCGTCAGCGGCGTCAGCATGGACGAAGAAGCGGTCAACCTTATTACCTACCAGCAGATTTACGAGGCCAACCTGAAAGTCATCTCAACAGGTGTCGATATTTTCGATTCTGTGCTGGAAATGTGTAGCTAACCTGGAGGGCTATTATTATGCGCGTGTCTACCCAACAATCCTATGTGTCTATGACGCAGAGTTTTAATAACCTTTCCAGCGATTTGTCGCACGTCGTTACGCAAATGGCGACGGGTAAAAGTATTCTGCTGCCGTCAGACGATCCTATCGCGGCGACGCGAATCACTCAGCTTAACCGCCAGCAATCGGCGCTCGATCAGTATCAAACCAATATTGATTCCGCGACGGCGGGGATGAGCCAGCAGGAGTCTATTCTGGATGGCGTCAATAACGATCTGTTAGCGATTCGCGACGATCTGCTGGAGGCGGCTAACGGCACCAATACCGCCGAGTCGTTATCCAGCCTGGGGCAGGATATTCAGTCGATGACGGAAGCGATGGTGGCGGCGCTGAATTACCAGGATGAAGACGGTCACTATGTGTTTGGCGGCACGGTGAACGACCAACCGCCGATTGTCGCGGTAGATGAAGACGGCGATGGGGTGACCGACAGCTATACCTACCAGGGTAACGACGATCATCGCCAAACCACTGTCTCCAATGGCGTAGAGGTGGATACCAATGTCGCGGTCAGCGATTTCTTCGGCGACAACCTGGATGTGCTGAACAACTTAACGTCATTGTCGAAAGAGCTGCAGGATCCGTCGGTTGACCCTACCGATCCGCAGGTGCAAAGCGATATCCAAAATGCCATTGATACGGTGGATGTGGCTTCTGATGATCTCAATGCTTCTATTGCCACTATTGGTGAAACGCAGAATACGATGACCATGCTGAGCGGTGCCCAGACGGATATCACTACCTCCAACGATCAGCTTATCAGTCAGTTGAGCGATCTGGATTATGGCCCGGCTTCGATTACCTTTACCGGTCTGGAAATGGCGATGGAAGCCACCTTAAAAACCTACTCCAAAGTGAGTGAGTTGAACCTTTTCAGTGTGATTTAACAGTTAGCAGTAGCTCAGGAATAGTATGCAGGTCGGTTTAAATACAACATCACTCTCCGGTAGCGGAGCGCTTAATTCTTCTGTGCAACAGCATGCCGTTGCGCAGAATGCCCCTGTCCGTCAAAAGTTACCCGCAACGGCGAGTGATTATCCGGCCTCACCACTTATTACCACCCGGCCCCAGCGCTACAGTGTGCAGCTTAACGATCAGCTCACCACACTGCAGCAGGCCGACCATTACCTGGGTCAACTGGAGCAGCATTTGCTGGACTATCGTCACGCATCGCGCCGTGGTGGACAGGCGCAACAGCAAAAAGGGACCGAGCTTTCACAGTGGCTGGAAAAAAGGCCAACATTGTCCGGTGGTGCGGTCGACAGGCAACTGCGTCCGGTTTTGCAGGGCGAGGCGCGAGTGACCTTTCACGCGCCCGAACTGGCGCAAATGCTACAAAAAAACGCCATAAGCTCGCGCATGTTCAGTGTTTCCGACGGACGGCAAACACAGCACTCTGCGGTAGTGGTCGGTGAGGATCTGGATCCCGGTCAGTACAAAATGATGATGAGCAACGCGCTGCGTCGTGTTGGCGTGCAGGTGCACGATCAGCAGGGGGTGCTGAGCTTTTCCACTCCGGAAAAGCAGTGGTCACAGATCCAACAAACCCTGAGCGTACGCGATGTTGATGTGAAGTCATCGGCGTTTACCTCACTCAAAACGTTTGCCGATCCGTCCCGTTCAGAAGAACTTTTGCAACATATCGCGCAGGGCAGTTCTCGCTCTCAGGATGGATTACAGCAGGCGCTGGATGTCATTGGCGATCAGCGTGCGCAAATGGCCGCGCAGCAGGAGAAGGCCCGACAGCTCATTGACGGTATGGCGCGTTTTCCACAGGCAGAAAGTGCGGTCAAAGCCTCTGAATCACTGGGGGGGGTATTGGATCATGCGAATCATAACTATCAGGTATTAGCACAGGCGGTAAACGGACAAGCCCGGCTTTCCAGTCAGACGGTCCGTAGTTTATTAAGCTAATCCTGATGGCATGCTTTCGTTGAAAAAGTAAAAGCAGCGGGGTCTGTGATTAACAGACCTCCTACATCCTGCGTAAAAAGCAAATTTTGCTGCGCGTCTAAATGAATCCACCATGTATGCAGGTTGTGTTCTGTCACAAACGATCCAAAATTTGCCAGCCGCGAGTCATTTTGATCGGTTTTGGTAGTACTAAAATGAAACTCCCCCTGTTTAGACGAACCAGTATAATAGTTAATACATGCGGTGACCTTAAACGTTGAAGGCGTTTTGTTACTTTGATCTAATGGGACGAGAGTGATGGTCGTGTTTTTATTCAGTGGGCTCGTAATAAGTTCATAATGTACATTTTTGCCAGTATTAAGATCGTAATTGACAATGACCGTATTTTCAATGTGGGCATGGGCCATGAAGGTACAAAATAACGCTAAAGAAGACAGGTAGAGGAAACAGTGATTACTTGCATTTTGGCATTTCATTTAACATTTTCTCCACTTCTTTAATTAAAATACCATTCATTTCATTATCTTTATTTAGCCAGTTATCAAAACTCAGCGCTAACTGCCAGTCGTCATTGCATTGATTGCTTAGCACAATATCAAGGGCGAGTTTGTTGAGAGAAACCCGGTAATACAGGGTCATCGAGGCGCTATGCGTGACCAACAGTTGATTGATCTGCTCTACACCAGGAAGAATATGTTGTGAAACCAGTGATAACGATCTCTTATTCTCACCGGGGTCATAAAGTTGATAAGCCGTAATACGGTCGGCGTTTTCCAGTGTTTCTTTAACCAGTTGCGGGGCTTCTTGCGTTTTAGTGACCGACGGTGCTTTGAAATAAGAGATTAATATAAACAATAACAGTGCGATAACAATAACGGGTAAGGTTATCAGAACGGCCCGGTAAGGATGCCGTCTGTTAGTTGTTTTTCTCTGATTTTTTAATGATAGTTGACTGTTAAGTAGGGATGTTTTTTCTTGGTTTGCTGATGGTAGTGTGTCAATAGGCGTAAGTGTCTCAACAACCTCGGTAGACCTTTCGACTTCATCAATAGTGCTGTCATCAGCAATAAATTCATTACTATCAATAGTTTCAGTCAGGTAATTTTTATTAAATAAATACCCTTTTTTGGGTATGGTTTTAATAATTTCCTGCTGTTTACCATCATCATCGATAGCAACGCGCAGGGCATGAACGGCTGTCGGTAGACTATTTCCACCGACGATGCGATTCTTCCATACAGCGGTCATTAAAAATGAACGAGATAAAACAACATCGGCATTTTTAGCTAATGTCTCTAACAGAATAAAATGGTATTCGCCCAGGCGACGTATCTCACCTGTTTCACAATGGATTAACGCATTAAGCGAGGAATCCATCCGCCAGTTGTTGACTACAATACTCATGGTTTTATACATCCGCGCAAGATTTTTATATCCCTGGTGTCACACCGTTAAAAATCAGTGCATTAGAATTCTGGAGAAATTGAAATGTCTTTCTGGCTGTGAAGCAGCAGCCGAATCGCTATTGAGTGTTTTTTATACTACCCAAAAAAGGATTTGAAATGTAACGAAAGTGCCTGAGACTCACAATATAAAAATATAGGGCATTTGCAACTAAATGTAAAATATTCATTGGGTATGGCACCTTAAAAAATTTACAGATAAGTATAATCTTATTTTTATCATAAAGTTAACCCTTCTTGTGCGCAAGCAATCAACCAATGATTAGATATTTCTAATAATCTTTTAATTAAATCTTGATTGAGATCTTCCTTATGTGGTGGGTGTTTGGGTGGAGATAAGCACGGAAAGCTAAAATTGAGTCGAGGTTTATCTCTCTGGTTAATGAAGTGGTAAGGAGCATAAAAAATTTTTTAGCAGCGCTTTAAGTTTTCCAAACGGATGGTCGTTTTTACTGGGTATCGAAACGAAAACGATTATTCCCAAGGAGCAGTACCATGTTATCGATTAATACTAATACCGCCTCAATGGCATCAGTAAACGCCATTAATAAAAGTAGTGCTTCACTGTCGACCTCTATGGAACGTCTGGCGACAGGTAACCGTATTAACTCTTCTGCCGATGATGCTGCGGGCAAACAGATTGCCAGCCGTATGACTTCTCAGTCCGATGGTATGACCGTCGCACTGCGTAACATCCAGGACGCAACGGCGATGCTGCAGACTGCAGACAGCATGTTTGACGAAATGACCGACGTACTGGGGCGTATGAAAGACCTGTCCACGCAGGCAGCGAACGGAACCTACAACAGCGATGACCTGCAGGCGATGCAGGATGAATATGACGAACTCGGCAAACAGATGTCCGATATGTTGGAAAACACCACTTACGGTGGTACTAACCTGTTCGGCAATGCTGCTAACAGCAATACCCATACGTCTGGCCTGTTCACTGGTTCAGTTCAGTTCCAGGTAGGGGCAGAATCCTCCGATACAATGACTGTGAATATCTCCTCTCAATTGGATGGATTGATTCAGCATCTGTCAGGTCTGAGCGCCACCTTCAGTGACGACTGGAATTCTGCTGATGGTGTTGGAACTGCTACTGCAAGCGGAACTGAGTTAATGTCAACGGCTAGTGCAAACGCCAATATTTCCGCACTCCAGGTAGCGATGGATGATGTTGCCAAGATCCAGTCCAAACTGGGTGCATCTATCAACCGTCTGAATGACACCGCTGCCAACCTGACCAGCATGCAGGACAACACGGATATCGCTATCGGTAACATTATGGATACCGACTACGCGACGGAAGCGTCGAACATGACCCAACAGCAGGTGTTGATGCAAACCGGTATCACCATGCTGAAACAGTCCAACAGCATGTCCAGCATGGTTTCCAGCCTGCTGCAGTAATTCCTTTAAGTGGTGAAATGACGCCATTCACAACACCGCCGACCGGCGGTGTTGTGCTTTCCGCCACAAAGAAGATGTCTGAATCCCTTCCTGAATTGCGGAAGGTCGGTTTCCTCTGATTCTGCAATTAATTGAATTTAAATAACTAAATATATTGGCACGTATTTTGCAAAATCAAAAATAACGCCGCACGGAGTCCTTTATTATGAGTAGTTATACGAGCCCAATTCAAAAGATGGCACAAAAATTTGCCTACGCTGATATTGCGACGCAAGCCGCCAACTTGCAGAACGAACAGGCTGAACTGGACGCTGAAAGTAATGGTCTGGACTCGCTAAGTACGGCGCTGACTGATTTTCAGACGGCTATTGATGCCCTGAATAGCGATACCGATGGCCCACTGACCTTTTCCGCCACCTCAAATAACGAGTCGAATACGGTGTCGGCAAACTCGCAGGCGCAAGCGGGAACCTATTCATTCTACGTTACTAAACTGGCGCAGGCGCAGCAGTCCACATTCAGTATGAGTGATGATTCTTTCGAGGCCAGCGGAACATTTGTATTGACCATGGGTGATGGCACCACCATGGATATTGACCTGAAGGCAGCCGATGATAATGGGGACGGCGACGGATTTATTGATGCCAGCGAACTGGTTGATGCGATTAATGGCTCGGACGACAATCCCGGCGTATCGGCGGCGCTGGTCAAAACGGGTGATACGACAACCATTATGCTGACTTCAGAGACCACCGGGGAACAAAGTCAATTTTCGGTGAGTGTTGAAGGAAATACTGAACTCTCTGATGCGATGACGGCTTCTAAGCAGGAAATCACCACCGCTCAGGACGCCGAAATCCATCTGGGCAATCAGACAGGCCCAGTAATTACCAGCAGCACCAATACCTTCGATGATGTGATCCCCGGCGTGACGATGACGTTTTCTGAGGCCAGCGATCCTGCTGACCCTAACGATGTGACCACCTTTACTGTTGCGGAAGACTCTGGCGGCTCGCAGGCCAAAGTACAGACCTTCGTGGATGCCTACAACACTTTAATTGACACCATCGATTCGTTGACCAGCTACGGCGATGACGACACCGCGGCCGGGGTTTTTGCCGGTGACGCGGGGATGCAGTCTTTGGCAAACCAAATGGATGATATTGCTCACGCCTCATATGGCGGTGTCTCGATTGTGGATTACGGCATCACGCTGGATTCCGACGGCCACCTGCAGATTGACTCCACTCAGTTCACTGAAGAAATGGAAGAAAACCCGGACGGGTTGACCTCAATTTTTGTCGGCGATGACAGCATGGTCGCGCAGATGGATGACCTGATGGACAGTTACCTTGACTCCAGCAACGGCATTATCACGATGCGCCAGCAAAACATCACTGACCAGCAGGACAAAATTTCGGATGAAGGCAATCAGCTGACTGAAACCTATAACACCAACTATGACCGCTATGTCGAAGAGTACACCAATACGCTGATTGAGGTGTACACCATGAAAGTTAGCATGGCCGCGTTTATGTAATCGGCTGAGTTCGCAGAAGGATTAAGAAATAAATGTACGACACGCAGGATGGTTATGCGCAATACAAAGAGATGGATCTTGCTGCCCGTACGGCAGCTGCGTCCCCTCTGGAACTAGTGTTGGTGCTGTTTTCCGGTTTGATGGATGAACTGGAACGCGCCAAAAGCCACATTGAGAACAAACGCTATGAGCGTAAAGCACAGAGCATTAATAAGTGTATCGATATTCTCAATGCCTTGACCAGTTCGCTGGAGTTTGAAACCGGCGGCGAGCTGGTGGTGAATCTATCCCGACTTTATGACCACTGCGTTTATCGCCTGTATGAGGCCAGCGGTGAAATGTCATTAGAAAAGATCGATGAAGTGATCCTTATCCTGACGAATCTGCGTACAGGCTGGGAAGGTCTGTCGGCAAAACTTGGATAAGGTTATGGAGAGAGAGCGTCAGCAACAGCAACTTTATGCCCTGGTGGCGGCGATGAACGATGCCCTGGATCAAAAACGGTGGCGGCGCTTGCCCGGACTGCATCAGCAGGTGATGCGTGATTTTCATACTTATGCGGCCTGGGAAACTGACGACGCAGCGCTGGGTGAGGTGAAACGCAAAATGCTTACGGCGTTTGAGGCGCTGATTGAACGACGCACGCAGCGTGCGGATGAACTCAAAGTGCGTATGGATAAACATCAGCATAACCAGGAAGGCATGCTGGCGTATTCAATGGTTAATTTAATCTCGGAGAAGGCATGAATCCTGTATTACTGGCCTCGGTCAGTGCGTCGGCAGAGGCCGCACCGGAAAAGGCGACTATTTCGGCGTCGGCAGTCCCTGCTAGCAGCGACACATTTTCTTTACCTCTGTCGGGGATTAACGCCGCGGCTGAACGGCTGATTGGCGCAAAATTGAGTCATCAGCAAACATCGACGGCTGAACATAAACAAGACGATACTAATCTGGCAGCCATGCAAGCCTTGCTGGCTATGCTATTAGCGCAGCCAACTCAGGCGGCCCCTGCCGATGTACAGAAGCAGCCTGATGGTGAAATGTTGAAAATGCTGGCACAGGCGCAAACCACCCATTCCGGTTCATCGCTGTTGCGCCAACTGGCAAGCGCTATGGCCCAGCCGGAAAAAACGTCCACGCCATCGACTGAGCAGCACGCAACCGACTTATCGTCACTGCCGCCTAAGCTGCAAACATTATTGGCGTCACTCACCGAGGATTTGCAGCAAGCCACCCCGGATCAACAGGCTAAGCTGGCGACGTTTTCCGCTCAGGATCTGCGTGCGATCGCGCCTGAACCTGCATCTCTCTCGACCTCGCAGCAAATTTCTGCCCGCGTGAAGTCAGCGGATCATAGCGTTCCTCGCCCGATGGTGGAGAGAAAAACCGCTGGCGTGACGGTTAACCCAACGCTTGCGGCGCAAAGTTTGCTCAATACGGCGGCGCAGGGAAATCAGCCAGTGAACGCCCTGAGCGACCATAACGTGGTGTCGACGCAAGTTTCCGCGCCTACCACGCTGTCAACAGAGGAACTCGGGGAGAAACTCACCGCGCTGCTCAAAGACAGAATTCAGTTCCAGATTGGCCAGCAACAACAGGTGTCGACCATTCGTCTTGACCCTCCTTCGCTTGGCAAACTGGAAATCGCTGTGCAACTGGATGCTGGAAAGCTGATGGTTCACATCGGCGCAAATCAGAGTGATGTCTGCCGCTCGTTGCAGCAATTTAGCGAGAACTTACGCCAGCACCTTACGGCGCAGAACTTCATGGAAGTGAATGTCCAGGTCTCTTCCGAGGGGCAATCGCAGCAACAACAACAGCAGTCAGGTAATCAACAGGACGAGGTAACGTCAGCATTAGTGCTCAATGATGAACCTCAATTTCAACAGAACGAATCCGTTCTGATCAAAGTGTAAAAGCAAGATGAAGAAAATTGTTATTGCGTGTGTAATCAGCTCCGTCGTTGCTCTGGGTATTGCTGGTGGAGCTGGGTGGGGTATTTATCATTTTATGAATAAAGGCGCGACAGCTAAGGCAGAGAAGCCGGTTGATGTAGCGGAAGATAATCAGGATGAAACCAGCAGTATTTTCGTGTCCTTACCCGAAACGGTAGTGACCCTTCATGATAATGAAGGTGAAGATCATTACATGCTGGCTGAACTCGTTATGGTTGTTGATTCGGATAAAGACGCTGAAAAAATAAAGAAAGAAGAGCCGTTGTATCAAAGTATTACGGTCGATCAACTTTCTGATATGAAATATGAAGAAATTCGCTCTTTGAAAATCTCAGAAATAAGAACCATGGTTTCTAATACGCTGAAAAAAGAGTTGGCACAACGCAAAATGGCGACACCGTATAAGGACATATTGGTGAAAAAAGTCGTGTTTCAATAAGCGGCAGACCAGAGAATAAAATGATCCAGGATGCTTACGAGTCAGAAGACTTTAATGCGACACCCGTGCTAACGCCAAAGCAAGAGAGCCATTATTTACAGGCTTATCTTCCTTTGGTGCGCAAAGTGGTGCGTCAACTTGCGCCGCAATGTACCTGCGTTATGGACAGGCAGGATATGGAACAAACGGCGCTGATGGGATTGCTGAATGCGATTCGCCGCTATGGTCAACCGGATGAGGGTTTTGCCGGTTATGCCGTCCACCGTATCCGTGGCGCCATACTCGATGAGCTGCGCAGCCTGGACTGGCGACCTCGCCAGTTACGACAAAAATACCATCAGATTAAAGATTTGATTCGTGATGCGCGTACCCAGCTTGGCCATGAACCCTCATGGGAGGACCTGTCCAGACTGGGGCTGTCTTCTGAAGATTATCAGGAATACCAACAGCTGGAAGGCGCTGAATCGCTGGCCAGTCTGGATGAATTACTGAATGGCGATATGCCAATTGCACCGCTCGAAGGGCGGGGGCTTGAGGAACAATTCGTCACGCAGGAAATGTTGAGTTATGCCTTGAGCCAGCTCAGCGAAAAAGAGGGACAGGTGCTCTCAATGTATTACCAACACGATATGAATTTAAAAGAGATCGCGCTGGTATTAGGGCTGACGGAAGCCCGTATTTGTCAAATGAATAAAAAAATCACGCACAAGATTCGTGATTGTTTATATCCAGATTAACAATTCCGAATCAACATGCGGAGGACGTAATGCAAAAGATTTTTGGTTTATTGGTGGTTTTAGGCTGCGTATTTGGTGGTTATTTTGAAGCGGGTGGACAGCTTATTGCTATCTGGCAGCCAGCCGAGATAATTATTATTATGGGGGCCGGTCTGGGCGCGATGATTATCGGTAACCCGATGCATGTGCTGAAAGAGATCGTTCGCCAGATTAAAGGCGTAATCAGTAAAAAGAAAATGGGGCCGGAGTTCCAGCGCCAGCTGCTGATGTGTCTTTATGAGTTGCTGGAAATGGTACAAAACGGCGGTCTGCGTATGTTGGATCAGCATATCGAACAGCCGGAAGAGAGTACCATTTTCCAGAAATACCCGCTGGTGCTGACCCAAAAACGCCTGGTGACCTTTATCGCCGACAACTTCCGTCTGATGGCGATGGGCAAAATTGATGCCCATGAGCTGGAAGGTATCCTCGATCAGGAACTGGATACCGCGGAAGAATCGCTGTTAACGCCTTCGCGCTCCTTGCAGCGTACTGCCGAGGCCATGCCTGGTTTTGGCATTTGTGCAGCGGTACTGGGTATCATCATCACCATGCAATCAATCGATGGCTCCATTGCGCTTATCGGCCTGAAAGTGGCGGCGGCGCTGGTGGGGACATTCTTAGGGGTCTTCATCTGTTATTGCCTGATGGACCCACTGGCAAACGCCATGGAACAGCAGGCACGGGCGGAGCACTCTTTGCTTGAATGCGTACGTACCGTGCTGGTGGCGCAAGCAGGCGGTAAGCCGACGCTGCTGGCGGTCGATGCAGGGCGTAAACTTCTTCATCTGGCATCCAAACCTACATTCGCCAACCTGGATGCGTGGGTCAATGCGATGCTGGAGCAAGAATAAGCATGAGGAAGGGGCCAAATCGTCGCGATCGCGGCGCGAAAACCACTATTATCCGCCGACAAATAAAGAAGAGCCATGCAGGTCATCATGGAGGAGCGTGGAAGGTAGCATTTGCTGACTTTACGCTGGCGATGATGGCACTGTTTATGACGCTGTGGATTGTGAACAGCGTCAGTAAAGCCGACCGTGAAAATATTGTGGCGGCGCTGCATGGTCAGTCAATTTTTAACGGTGGCGGCATGGCACCGTTAAACAAACTGGGCAAGCAGCCGATAGCGCCGGGTGCGCAGAAGAAAAACGTCACGCGCAATAAGCTCGATAAAACCACCAACCCGCAGGAAACGGCGAAGATTACGGAAGATAACGCGAAAAAGGCGTTGGACGTAAACGAAAAAACGGCGTTACTGAAGCAAAAATCAGCCCGCGAATTGGGTGAGCTGGCGACCGACATTAACGTCATCGCCCGCAATGCGCATATGGAAACCAACCTTGAAATGGAAATTGTTCCTCAGGGGCTGCGCGTACTGATTAAAGATGACCAGAACCGGAATATGTTTGAACGCGGTAGCGCCAAAATTATGCCGTTCTTTAAATCGCTGCTGGTTGAGCTAGCCCCCGTGTTTGACTCGCTGGATAACAAGATAATCATCACCGGACATACGGATGCGATGAGCTATAAGAGCAACATTTACAACAACTGGAACCTCTCCGGTGACCGCGCCTTGTCAGCACGACGCGTGCTGGAAGATGCTGGAATGCCGCAGGATAAAGTCATGCAGGTCAGCGCAATGGCGGACCAAATGCTGTTAGATGCGAAAAACCCGGAAAGCGCCGGTAACCGTCGCATTGAGATTATGGTGCTGACGCAAAGCGCTTCCGATACGCTGTATCAATATTTCGGCCAGCAGGGAGAGAAGGTTGTGCAACCGCTGGTTGATAAACTGGACAAGCAAAAGCAGGTGACTTCTTTACGTCAACAATCTGCTCCTGTCACTCATTAACTACGTTCTCCCCGCCCCCCACGCAACGTGGGGGCAAACTATCCCTCAGGAAGGCAATATGATAGATGTAACCCACATTATTCCATTGGATATTCATACTGATAACGTCACCGATGTGGCCTGTCAGGGCGCACATTTCGACCAGGTTTCAGGTATCTGGTACACCGAGCCTCATGAGTTAAATGAGGAACTGCGCGAGTATGTTTATGCAACGGACAATTTTAATATTGTGGCCCCTTATTACCTGGTTATTACGTCGAAAATGCACTGCTGGAGCTGCCACCAAATTACCCACATTCATGGCGTGATGTTTACCCGCTTTATTAAGAAAGATCAGGATAGTCAGGGTTGGCAGTCGGTCAGGCGCAACAGCTTTTTGTTCCACATTAATTCTTTGCCTGAAGAGATAAAAAAGAACATCAAAGCCAGCAATTACTACCTCGATAAAAGTAAAACCACCGGACTACGCTACTGGATGAATCACTGTGAAATTTGTGGCGAGCGTCTGGGAGATTACGAGCTTTTCTGCGTTGAAAATGATGCCTTTCGTCTGATGACGATCGAAAAACTGCTGCGGGCAAATATTCGCAAAGTGAATAAACTGTTTGTCAGCACGGCGGGCAATCCCGCGGAGCATACGAAAACGGATGTCGTGCGTTACCTGTGCGATGCACGCTTCGTCATGAATGGTCCGGCGTAAGGCATAATCATACTTCTCACAACATAAAAATACTGTATACTTAAACAGTGTTGTGGGAGGCGAGCGATGCGCAAAATCATACATGTCGATATGGACTGCTTTTTCGCGGCGGTGGAAATGCGCGACAATCCCGCCCTGCGTGATATTCCCATTGCTATTGGTGGCAGTCGTGAACGTCGGGGGGTCATCAGCACGGCCAATTACCCGGCGCGCAAATTTGGCGTGCGTAGCGCAATGCCAACGGGAATGGCATTAAAGCTGTGTCCGCATCTCACTTTATTACCTGGTCGTTACGAGGCCTATAAAGAAGCCTCCCGCCAGATTCAGGCTATTTTCTCCCGCTATACCTCGTTGATAGAACCTCTTTCGCTGGATGAAGCCTATCTGGATGTGACCGACAGCACCCACTGCCACGGCTCAGCTACGCTAATCGCTCAGGAAATCCGTCAGACAATTTTTAACGAGTTACAGTTAACCGCCTCAGCTGGAATTGCGCCGGTAAAATTTCTGGCAAAAATAGCTTCCGATCTCAACAAACCCAATGGGCAATATGTGATTACCCCTGCCGATGTTCCTGAATTTCTCAGAACATTACCGTTAGGCAAAATTCCCGGCGTCGGCAAAGTCTCCGCTGCGAAGCTGGAATCAATGGGGTTACGTACCTGCGAAGATGTTCAAAAATACGACCTGGCAATGCTGCTCAAACGCTTCGGCAAGTTTGGTCGCGTGCTGTGGGAGCGCAGTCAGGGAATTGACGAGCGTGACGTCAACAACGACAGGCTGCGTAAATCCGTCGGCGTGGAGCGTACGCTGGCAGAAGATATTCACGAGTGGTCGGAGTGTGAGGCGATAATTGAACGGCTCTATCCCGAACTGGAACGGCGTCTGGCAAAGGTAAAGCCGGATCTCCTGATCGCTCGCCAGGGGATAAAACTCAAGTTTAATGATTTTCAGCAGACTACGCAGGAGCACGTCTGGCCGCGCTTAAATAAAGATGACTTAATTACGACAGCACGCAAGACCTGGGACGAGCGTAGGGGAGGGCGAGGTGTCAGGCTGGTGGGATTACACGTCACGCTGCTGGATCCACAAATGGAAAGACAACTGCTATTGGGGCTGTGACTCAGAACAATTGCCGGATGTCGGCGTAAACGCCTTATCCGGCCTACAAACCAGCGAGCATGCCGGATGGCAGCGTAAAAACTTTATCCAGCCTTCAAATCAGCGTGCATGCCGAATGGCAGCGTAAAAACTTTATCCGGCCTACAAATCAGCGTGTAGGCCGGATAAGCGCAGCGCCATCCGGCAGTTAGTGCAGAATCTTACTTCGCCGGAATCGACTTCAGCAGCTCAGTCAGCAGCGTCCAGTAATGGCCAACGCTTTCGATATGAACCTGCTCATCCGGGGAGTGTGGACCGGTGATGGTTGGCCCGATGGAAACCATGTCCATATCCGGATACGGTTTCTTGAACAGACCACATTCCAGACCCGCGTGGATAATCTGGATGTTCGGCGTTTTGTTGAACAGACGCTGATAGGTTTCGCGAACCAGGTGCATCACCGGAGAGTTAGCATCCGGCTGCCAGCCTGGATACGCACCTTTGGCTTCGGTTTTAGCACCAGCGAGCTTGCCCAGTGAATCCAGCATGCTTACCACGTAGTCTTTACCGCTGTCGATCAGCGAACGAACCAGGCAGTGGATCTGTACATTATCGTCAGTCATGGTCACGACGCCGACGTTCAGAGAGGTTTCTACCACGCCTTTGGCGACGTCAGAGTTGCGGATAACACCGTTCGGGGTGGCGTTCAGCAGACGCACAAAGCTGTCGCGAGACTGAGCGGTCAGTGCGGCTTTGTCTTGAGTAACTGCATCCAGCAGCAGAGCCAGGTTCTTCTCTTTGGCTTCCAGTTCGTTTTTCAGGATTTCCTGATAGGTGTTGACCAGCGCTTTTAACGCATCCACCTTATCTGCAGCCACGGCCAGTGTCGCAAAAGCTTCACGCGGAATCGCGTTACGCAGCGTACCGCCGTTGAAATCAACCAGACGCAGATCCAGCTCTTCAGCGTGGCCCGCCAGGAAGCGCACCAGCAGCTTGTTCGCGTTACCGAGACCCACGTGGATTTCGCCGCCGGAGTGACCGCCTTTCAGACCTTTTAACGTCAGCTTAAAGCTCTGGAAGCCAGCCGGGATTGCTTCACGGGACAGCGGCAGGTTAGAGGTAAAGTCGATACCGCCTGCGCAACCCATGTAGATCTCACCTTCTTCTTCTGAGTCGGTGTTGATCAGGATATCTGCCTGCAGCCAGTTAGCCTGCAGACCAAACGCGCCATCCATACCCGCTTCTTCGGTCATGGTCAGCAGCACTTCCAGCGGACCGTGTACCACGCTGTCATCAGCCAGAACGGCCAATGCAGACGCCATACCGATGCCGTTATCCGCACCCAGCGTGGTGCCACGGGCTTTCACCCATTCGCCGTCAATATAAGGCTGGATAGGATCTTTGGTGAAGTCGTGCACGGTGTCGTTGTTTTTCTGCGGGACCATATCCAGGTGCGCCTGCAGAACAACCGGCTTGCGGTTTTCCATTCCTGCGGTAGCGGGTTTGCGAATCAGGATATTACCGACTTGATCGCGCTCGACGTGGAAACCTTTCTCTTGGGCCCAGCTCAGAATGTGTTCAGCGAGCTGCTCTTCATGATAGGACGGATGAGGAATAGAACAGATTTTTGCAAAAATATCCCATAGCGGTTGCGGGGATAATTGAGACAGTTCAGACACGTTGAGTCTCCTTGGCGATGTCCTACAAAACTTGCTTGCAGGCCACGGGGTTAGCAGAATTAAAAACACCACAAGTCAGGCTTGCGCGATGCGATTGAGAATACCACTTTCTCCGCTGACGGCTAGCATAAAGCATGCAAAAAGAGGCGCGGATTCAGCGAAACACTGGTTTTTAGTGCGTCAGATCTCTATAATCTCGCGCAACCTATTTCCCCCTCGAACACTTTTTAAGCCGTAGATAAACAGGCTGGGATACTTCACATGAGCGAAAAATACGTCGTCACCTGGGACATGTTGCAGATCCATGCACGTAAACTGGCAAGCCGCCTGATGCCTTCTGAACAATGGAAAGGCATTATTGCCGTTAGCCGTGGTGGTCTGGTGCCGGGCGCATTGCTGGCGCGTGAATTGGGTATTCGTCATGTCGATACCGTATGCATCTCCAGCTACGATCACGACAACCAGCGCGAACTGAAAGTGCTGAAGCGTGCCGAAGGCGACGGTGAAGGTTTCATCGTAATCGATGACCTGGTTGACACCGGTGGTACCGCCGTTGCGATCCGCGAAATGTATCCAAAAGCGCATTTCGTCACTATCTTCGCTAAGCCGGCTGGTCGCCCGCTGGTGAATGATTATGTTGTTGATATCCCTCAGGATACCTGGATTGAGCAGCCGTGGGATATGGGCGTGGTGTTCGTCCCGCCGATCTCTGGTCGCTAATCTAAAAAGTTTTCAACGCCTGGCAACTGCCGGGCGTTGTTCTTTTTGTGCTGTGTCAGGTTACACTATGCCTTAGTGAGTACTCATGGAGGCTGCAATCATGTCACAGGCTAACCTCAGCGAAGTCCTGTTTAAACCCCGCTTCAAACACCCTGAAACGTCAACACTGGTTCGTCGTTTTAATCACGGCGCGCAGCCGTCCGTACAATCTGCCCTGGATGGCAAAACCATTCCGCACTGGTACCGCATGGTGAATCGCCTTATGTGGATCTGGCGTGGCGTCGACCCGCGCGAAATCCTTGAGGTGCAGGCGCGTATCGTGATGAGCGAAGCCGAGCGTACGGATAAAGAACTCTACGATACGGTTATCGGCTATCGCGGTGGGAACTGGATCTATGAGTGGGCGAAGCAGGCGATGGGCTGGCAACAGAAAGCGTCTATGGAAGAGGATCCGCAGGTGAGTGGACGCCACTGGCTGCATGCGTCCACACTGTACAACATTGCCGCTTACCCACACCTGAAAGGCGATGAGCTGGCAGAACAGGCACAGGCTCTGGCCAATCGCGCCTATGAAGAGGCTGCGCAGCGACTGCCGGGGACGTTGCGCGAGATGGAATTTGCCGTTACCGGCGGTGCGCCGATTACCGGCTTCTTACATATGCCAAAAGGTGACGGTCCGTTCCCAACGGTGCTGATGTGTGGTGGCCTCGATTCCATGCAAACGGATTATTACAGTCTGTATGAGCGTTATTTTGCCCCGCGCGGTATTGCCATGCTGACGCTGGATATGCCGTCGGTCGGGTTCTCGTCAAAATGGAAACTGACCCAGGATTCCAGCATGCTGCATCAGCATGTATTAAAAGCGCTGCCTAATGTTCCCTGGGTGGATCACACCCGCGTGGCAGCCTTCGGTTTCCGCTTTGGCGCTAACGTAGCGGTACGTCTGGCATATCTGGAATCATCGCGTCTGAAGGCGGTGGCTTGTCTGGGGCCGGTAGTTCATGCGCTGCTTAGCGACCCGCAGCGTCAGGCGAGCGTCCCGGAAATGTACCTTGATGTACTGGCTAGTCGCCTTGGGATGCATGACGCCTCCGATGAAGCGCTGCGCGTTGAGCTTAATCGCTATTCATTAAAAGTGCAGGGTCTGCTGGGTCGACGCTGCCCAACGCCAATGCTTTCGGGGTTCTGGAAGAACGATCCGTTTAGCCCGGAAGAAGAGTCACGTTTAATCACATCTTCATCTTCAGACGGTAAGCTACTGGAGATCCCCTTCAACCCGGTGTATCGCAATTTTGACAAAGGGCTGCAGGAAATAACCGGTTGGATCAATCAGAGATTGTGTTAAAAGTTTGCTAAATTTTATCGATTTGGTAAAACAGGTGCTTCACCTAAGGAGATCGTAATGACGTTACCGAGTGGGCATCCGAAAAGTAGATTGATCAAGAAATTCACCGCGCTTGGCCCGTATATCCGGGAAGGGCAGTGCGAAGATAATCGATTTTTTTTCGATTGTCTGGCTGTTTGCGTCAACGTGAAACCCGCCCCTGAGAAACGCGAGTTCTGGGGCTGGTGGATGGAACTGGAGGCGCAGGAAAAACGCTTCACGTACAGTTATCAGTTTGGTTTGTTTGATAAAGACGGTAACTGGACTGCGGTGCCGGTGAACGAGACTGAAGTGGTAGAGCGACTGGAATACACCTTACGTGAATTCCATGAAAAATTACTTGGCTTGTTAACGACGCTGAATCTGGCGCTGGAACCTGCTGACGATTTTAAGGATGAACCGGTTAAGTTAACGGCATAATGAACAGTGAAATGCCGGATGGCGGCGCAACCCCATCCGGCATTTTTTATGCTATATCAAAACTGGTAGACCATACCCACCGCGACGATATTATCATCGTTGATGCCCAGTTTATTATCGCTATCCAATTGGTTGATTTTATAATCAACAAACGCGGACATATTTTTGTTGAAATAGTACGTTGCGCCCACGTCGATATAATTCACCAGATCTTCATTGCCGACGCCTTCAATATCTTTCCCTTTAGACAGCACATAACCCAGTGACGGACGCAGACCAAAGTCAAACTGGTACTGAACAACCGCTTCGAAGTTCTGTGTTTTATTGGCGAAGCCACCGGAAATTGGCGTCATATTGCGTGTTTCAGAATAGAACGTTGCAATATAAATATCGTTAGCATCATATTTTAAGCCAGTCGCCCAGGCTTCTGCTTTATCGCCCGTGCCGCGAGTTTGCAGATTCTGCTGGTTGGTACGATCGGAGTTGGTATAAGCGCCACTTACCGCGAAATCGCTGCCGCCAAAGTCATAGGTAACGGAAGTACCAAAACCGTCGCCGTTCTGTTTTTTCACATCGCGGTCCTGGTTTTTACCCTGGTATTGCAGGGTCAGATCCAGGCCATCTACGACGCCGAAGAAGTCGGTGTTACGGTAGGTTGCCAGACCGCTGGCGCGTTTGGTCATAAAATTATCGGTCTGCGCGGAGGAGTCGCCACCGAATTCCGGGAACATATCGGTCCACGCTTCCACGTCATACAGTGCACCCAGGTTACGACCATAATCAAACGAGCCAAAATCTTTTAATTTCACACCGGCGAAGGCCAGACGTGTTTTTTGTTGGTTAGAATCGCTTTCAGCTTTATTGCCGGCAAACTCTGCTTCCCAACGACCATAACCGGTCAGTTGATCGTTAATTTGCGTTTCGCCTTTAAAACCTAAACGGATATAGCTTTGGTCACCGTCTTTGCTGTCATAATCCGTCATGTAATGCATAGCTTTTACTTTGCCGTACAAGTCCAGCTTATTACCGTTCTTGTTATACACTTCCGCTGCCTGTACGGATGCCGACGCAACAATTCCCATCACCACTAATGCCAGAGTGCTCTTTTTCATTTTCATTCCTGATTAAAAGTACGCGCTAATATTCACTGGGTGTGATCCCCGTTAAAAGACAGGAGGGTTTTTAACGTCTGGCAATGAACGTTTTATGACAAAGTAAGAATATTTTTAAAAAAGGATGTTTTTTTGTTTCTGTAATAAATGCGTCAAAATCTGCCGCTACGCTTGCTGATCCTGCGCAATAAAATTTCATGCTTTGTGCGCTGGCTGTTGGCAACCGGGGCTAGTCCTGCTAAAACGTTCGTTTGATATCATTTTCCCCAATTTTGAATGGCAGAGAATCATGAGTGACAGCCAGACGCTGGTGGTAAAACTTGGCACCAGTGTGTTAACGGGCGGATCCCGCCGCCTGAACCGCGCCCACATCGTAGAACTGGTTCGCCAGTGCGCGCAGCTCCATGCCGCAGGGCATCGTATTGTTATCGTTACCTCGGGCGCGATTGCCGCCGGACGTGAGCATCTTGGTTACCCGGAACTCCCGGCAACGATAGCCTCGAAACAGCTGTTGGCGGCAGTAGGGCAGAGCCGACTGATTCAACTGTGGGAACAGCTTTTCTCGATTTACGGTATTCACATCGGGCAGATGCTGCTGACGCGTGCAGATATGGAAGACAGAGAGCGCTTCCTCAATGCCCGCGATACACTCCGCGCGCTGCTGGATAACAACATTGTTCCTGTCATTAATGAGAATGACGCGGTGGCAACCGCCGAAATTAAGGTTGGTGATAACGACAACCTCTCGGCGCTGGCGGCAATTCTGGCTGGCGCCGATAAGCTGCTGCTGTTGACCGATCAGCAGGGCCTGTTCACCGCCGATCCCCGCACCAACCCGCAGGCGGAGCTGATTAAAGATGTGCACGGTATTGATGATGCGCTGCGCGCCATTGCCGGGGATAGCGTCTCGGGTCTGGGAACCGGCGGGATGGGAACAAAACTGCAGGCCGCTGATGTCGCGTGCCGCGCCGGGATTGACACCATTATTGCCGCAGGCAGCAAGCCGGGCGTGATTGGCGACGTGATGGAAGGCGTTTCCGTTGGGACGCGTTTTCATGCTCAGGCCTCTCCACTGGAGAACCGTAAACGCTGGATCTTCGGCGCACCGCCTGCCGGGGAAATTACCGTTGATGAGGGTGCAACCGCAGCGATTCTGGAGCGCGGCAGCTCATTACTGCCAAAAGGCATTAAAAGCGTGACAGGTAACTTTTCTCGTGGTGAAGTGATTCGCATCTGCAATCTCGAAGGGCGCGATATTGCTCATGGCGTCACCCGCTATAACAGCGATGCGCTGCGCCGTATTGCCGGACATCACTCACAACAGATCGACACCATTCTGGGCTACGAATATGGTCCGGTTGCTGTCCATCGCGACGACATGATCACCCGTTAAGGAACAGGCATATGCTGGAACAAATGGGCATTGCTGCCAAAGCCGCGTCATATAAGCTGGCGCTGCTCTCCAGTCGCGAAAAAAATCGCGTACTGGAAACCATTGCTGATGAGCTGGAAGCGCAAACGGAAAGCATCCTCAGCGCGAACGTACAAGATGTTGAGCAGGCGCGAGCCAACGGCCTGAGCGAAGCGATGCTCGACCGCCTGGCGCTGACTCCGGCGCGTCTGAAAGCGATTGCTGACGATGTGCGCCAGGTATGTAATCTCGCCGACCCGGTAGGGCAGGTGATTGACGGCGGCCTGCTGGATAGTGGTCTGCGTCTGGAGCGTCGTCGCGTCCCGCTGGGCGTGATTGGCGTAATTTATGAAGCACGCCCAAACGTTACCGTTGACGTTGCCTCACTGTGCCTGAAAACCGGCAATGCTGCGATCCTGCGTGGTGGGAAAGAGACCTACCGGACGAATGCCGCCACCGTAGCGGTTATCCAAAAGGCGCTGGAAGCCTGCGGTTTACCCGCGGCTGCCGTACAGTCAATTGATAACCCGGATCGCGCGCTGGTCGCTGAAATGCTGCGGATGGATAAGTACATCGATATGCTGATCCCTCGCGGTGGCGCGGGCCTGCATAAGCTGTGCCGTGAGCAGTCGACTATCCCGGTCATCACCGGTGGCATTGGCGTATGCCATATTTATGTTGATGATACCGCGGAGATCGACCCGGCCCTGAAGATTATCGTTAACGCCAAAACGCAGCGTCCAAGCACCTGTAACACCGTAGAAACTCTGCTGGTGCATCAGGATATTGCTGAGCATTTTCTGCCTGCGTTAAGCCAAAAGATGGCGGATAGCGGTGTTACGCTGCACGGTGATGAAATCGTGATGCAGGTACTGCATGGCCCTGCCAAACTGGTGCCACTGAAACCGGAAGAGCTGGATAACGAGTTTCTGTCTCTGGATCTGAACGTTGTGGTGGTCGAAAATATGGATGGCGCTATCGCCCATATTCGCGAACACGGCACCCAGCACTCGGACGCCATACTGACGCGCACGCTCAGCAACGCCAACCGTTTCGTGAATGAAGTGGACTCTTCTGCCGTGTATGTAAACGCCTCTACTCGTTTTACCGATGGCGGCCAGTTCGGACTGGGAGCGGAAGTGGCGGTGAGCACGCAAAAACTGCACGCACGTGGCCCAATGGGACTGGAAGCACTGACCACATACAAGTGGGTTGGCTTCGGTGACGACACGATTCGTGCGTAATTGAAAACGGGCGATGCCATAATAGCACTCTGGTTTTTAAGGTTATTAAGGCATCTCCCGGTTAATTCTAACCTTCACTCCGCTGCCGCATTTTTTTCTATCCTGCGTTTTAACATCATCGCATCAGTCTGGTTTTGACCCATGCGTTCTCTGGCGCCAGAAAGGCGGCGTATCACAGAATTTTCCCTGCCAGCATGAATTTTCCTGGTCTTCGGTTCATGTATTGTTCCTGTGGTTCAATCTATTAGAATCAGTCTCATTTTTTATGAGGAGTTGTTGCGTGAAATCGGATATTCACAAACATCGCATTCCTGTTGTGCCGCTCGGCAACCCGTTTCCTCCCCGTCATTGCTCGCTGTGTCCTAAGGGAGCGGCAATTGATCGTGATAATCAATACAGATTAATAGACAAAAGAAGAAGGTTTAAAGCAGGAGAGATACTCGCCCGACAGGATGAAACCGCGGATATGCTTTTTGTTATTCACGAGGGATACTGCAAGTCCAGCGTGGAATGTGGTGATAACGTTTTTATCAGCCGCTTTTATGTTCCGGGAGATATCATGGCGCTGGATGCTGTCGAAGGAGGGAAGTACCTGACAACGATTAAGGCGGCAACGGCTGCGGAGGTATGTCATATCGATATTGCGCGGTTGTTCAAGGTAGCGGAAAAGGATCCGTCGGTTGCTGCCGCAGTCATCAAGTTTCTCTGCAGGGACAATGGATTCATTGTTGAAAAACTGCGGCGCTATGCGAATAAACATGCTGAGGCCAGGATCGCTGCTTTCCTGGTGGAGTTTTATGAGATGCATTTACGTATTGGCAGGCCAGAAACGACGCTTCACTTACCCTTCTCCCGGGACGAAATTGCCAGTTATCTCGACCTTAAAATTGAAACCGTTAGCCGCTCATTAAAATCACTTGAACAGCAGAATTTGATTACCTTACATAGGGTACGTACCGTAACAATTAATAGTTATCTTGGTTTAAAACGTTTTATCTAATTTTCTATTTAACGATAATCATTTCTCTCTTGATAAGCCAGGAATATTCATTTTATATGGAAAATTCCTGGTTTTAATTTTGTCAAATAATTATCAATTAAGATGTAGTTTCTGTAGGTGAATGATTTTTTTATAAGAATATTCCCTCGTAAATGGATATATCATGAGAATTTTCTTGCGTCGTTAAAAATTTAGCATAATTGCAACAAATAATAAGCATTATAGAGAAACTATGGAGGTATTAATTATCTTTATGTTTTGTAAGGGTTTTGCTCTCGTTGTATTTGTATGATCTTTTTGATATTTATCAAAAACATAAAAAAGATGAATTGTTTGATTTGTCTTATTTATTTGGGTGATAGTTCTGAGCTCTGGTGTAATTTAAGTAAATTAAACTTAGGAAACTTCTTAGGCTATCGTTTTGGTGGGAAAATTCTTAGTCTTTTTGTAATTTTTGCGTTTCAGGGTTTGTTGAGATGTTACTTAATTCAAATGATAATTTTTGGGCGCGGCAATTCTTGCTCGCAATTAATGGAACCGCTGGAGTGACTTAATAATAAGACTCGGTGGTGAGTTTGTTCTTAGGAGAAGATAAAAATGAAAAAATTATTATTAGTGACCTCTCTGGCTTCTGTATTTGTTGCGGCAAATGCAATGGCAGATGTCACTGCTTCTGCAACGGCCTCGTGGGACGCGACGGCAACAAAAGATACCACCAGCATGTTGGTCGTCACTCCGCTGAACTCTTTGACTTTCCAGTATGCCGAAGGTCTGAATGGTTTCAACTCCCAGGATGGCGCATTTGATGTGACTATTCAGGGCCAGGAAACGGCAACTGATTTTGAACTGAGCGCTCAGATTATTAGCAATACTCTGACCAACGCCAGTGGCGATGCGTCTACCTTGAACGTAGGGGTGGCATGGAATGGCACCGCGTTGACTAATTCATCAGATACTGTCCTGGTAAATTCCAGCTCGACTTCTGGTCTTGAAAGCCTGATGGCTGATGGTGCTTACAACGGTGCTGACCGCGTCAGCGATCAATCCAACTTCAAATTCACCATCGCGTCAGCGACTTCTGATGGTAGTCAGGCAGTAACGGATTACTCTACACTGCCTGACGGCTATTGGACTGGTGATGTAAAAGTACAGTTCAATGCAACCTGGACGACTCCGTCTGCCTAAGCAATAAAAATTCGGGAGAATTTTTCTCCCGAATTTATCAGGAATGGTGTCATGAAAAAATATTTACCGACAGCGATGTTGGTAGGGCTAGTAATATCTTTTTCCGGATGGGCAATAAATGTTGGTGAAATCACATCGATAATGACTTCTGCTGAGAGTACATTATCGAAAGAAATTACCAATACAACAGATGCGGCGCGTTATGTCAGTGTTTCGGTAAAACAATTGTCATCACCTTTAGCGGGGGGCGTCGAAATAAAGCCCGTTAATTCAGGAGAGTTACTCTCTACGCCAGCTAATCTTATTCTTCCTGGTCAGGCAAAGGACGTTTTTCGCTTTTTTTATAAAGGGCCAGCAGATGATGTTGAGCGTTATTATCGTCTGCAATGGATAGATGAGCCGGTCACTGAGAGTGTGGAAACACGGGCTAATAAAATGGCTGTCGCAACAGCGTCCGCTGAGATTGGCACTATTCTGGTGATCGCGCCGCGTAAAGAGCGTTTTGAATATAGCCGTAATGGCGACGTTATTACCAATGCTGGCAATGTTTCTTTTCGTGTAATCGCCTATGGCGCTTGCAAAGATAAGGCTCGCGATCAGGGACGAGGCTGTCGCGAACGTTATTACATTATGCCGGGTACAAAAATAAAATTACAGTTTACAGACATTAACAATAACCGTTCACGTATCGGTATCTGGCACGGTAAGCAGTTTATTACAGTGAAGTGATGGTCTATTGCAGCCATCTGTACGGGATAAATAAAAATACCGGAATGTAAGGATGCATATGACAACAACAAATATTGTCGGCGGTAGCATTTGTCTTTTTCTTGCGCTGACACCAGGAACTTCACATGCAGCCCCAGTAAAAGTGGGTAATTACGTTATTCCCAGTGCTTTCGCCCGTTCACTGGAGCAGGGAATGACGGTGCCGGTATATATACGTTACAACGAGACTGACGAGAAAAGTCAGCAAAAAATTGCCGATGCGGTGATTTCACTTGTTGATGGCAAAATTACAGTTAAAGCCCTGACTCTTGCCGAATTGCCCAATAATGCTGTGTTATCCGAGAAAACCCGTGCGTTGGTGGAAAAGATTCGTGATGTGCAGTTTCACGATAATACGAATATTGAACTGTCAGATAATGCTCGACTGCAACTTAATGTTTCATCATTTCATCTGGAGATGATTGTCAGCAAAGATGCGTTAACTGAAGCGATTGTCGCTCGAAGCAGCCTGCTTGGACCTTCCAGCGTTGAAACTCTGTCTAACGTCCTGAATTACAACTTTGGTACCTACTACAACGATTACCGAAATGGCAGCAGTACCCGCAGTTATCTGACGATGGACAATACAACATCGCTGCGGGAGCACCACATTAATGTTAACGGTTCGTTTTACGGCATAGGTGACAGCAATGGTACCAGTAAACTTTATCGCGCGATGTATGAGCGCGATTATGAAGGGTATCGACTGGCGCTGGGGATGCTTGACACATGGAATGTCCAGTCTATTGCCAGCCTGAATGCGCTTAATGGTGGGAAAATTTACGGTGTGAGCTACGGGAATAAAGGAAGTACGGTTGTTGAGAATACCGCGCTTTCGCTAACGCCGATCACTGTATTTTTGCCAGCCGCTGGTGAGGTTCATGTATTCCGCGATGGACGTTTGCTCAGCGTGCAGAACTTTAATATGGGCAGCTATGAAATTGATACCAGTCGTTTTCCGTATGGTGTTTACGACGTCACGGTAGATATCGTGGTCAATGGGCGGACAATTAATAGTCGTGTCAGCCGGGTTAATAAGATCTTTGCTCGCCAACAAGATGCCGGAGTTCATCAGCTCTCATGGCAGTTTTTTGGTGGTTCGCTGGATTATGATCGGGTGAGCTATAAGCGTAACCACTATCAGGATTTGGGTAATGAGCAGACCTGGATTGCCGGAGGGGCCGCATCGGTGACGCTGGCGATATTGTCGGGGCTGGGCCTGAAATCAACGATCTACGGTTTTGACAACAATGCGGTTAATGAAACGGATGTCACGCTCAATGTGAATGAATACGTCAGCGTCGGCAATCAGATGTTGGTAGCGAACGATTCATCATGGCGAAACATCAGTAACATCAATCTCAATGTTCCTGAGGGATATGGTTCCCTTTGGGCATCTCGTGAAGACAGTAAAATTGGCGATCGCTTGCCCATGCAGGAGCGTGATAACTATTCCATTGGCGGAACTCTTAACCTCGGAAAGTTTATTCCTCATGGCGGCTCGCTCACCGTGAGTCAGACGGAGAATCGCTACTCGGGAAATAAATATCGTAATCTGGACTACAGCACAACCCTTTATTCAGGCAGGTATGCCACGGTTGGGTTGCGTGCAGGTATTCAGCGTTATTACTACAACAACCGGAATGACGATGGGCGACAGGAACGTTATGTCAGTCTGGATTTATCGTTGCCGTTGGCATCCTGGTTGAGCATGGGCGTCTCCCGGGATCGCTATGGCAGCACCCAGGGTAATCTCAGCGCGCGTAAGCAGTATGCTGAGGGCCCGATTAAATCGGTCGGATTGTCGGCATCAACGCGACTGAGCGGCGAACAGTATTATGACAATAATTATTCGGTAAACGGTAATTTGAGTTATGACACGAAATATAACGCCGGCACCGTATCGGTAACGCGTTCTGCTGACAACTCCACCAATATGAACTTCTCTTCCCAGGGTTCTCTGGCGTGGGCAGGTAAAGATTTCGGCCTGAGTAAAGAGCGGCAACGATCTGGCATCATTGTGAAAACAGATTTGACCGGCGAAGGGAAACTGGCTGCGAAGATTAATAACCGCAATTATCTTCTCAGCGGTAAATCAAATTTCATTGCACTGCCGCCTTATGCTCAGTACAAGCTGGAGATCCTCAATGATAAAAATTCTGAAGACAGCTTCGATATTGTTTCAGGACGCAAACAGGAGCTGACGCTATATCCGGGTAACGTGGGCGTTATTAACCCTGAAGTGAAAAGCATGGTCACCGTATTCGGGCGTATTCGTTATCCCGACGGACAGTTGGCTGCAAATACCGATATCCATAACCACATCGGTAAAACGCGTACGGATGCAAAAGGTGAGTTTGCTATCGATATTGATAAAAAGTATCCGGTTATTACGTTAATTTCTGCCAATGGCAGGGTATGCGAAGCCGATCTGGATCTGGAAAAAGCACGCGGCGCGGCGTGGGTTGGCGATGTGAAATGTGCAACGCAAACCACGATGGCACAACGATAAGGTATTAATAATGAATAAATCTCTTTCTCTTATTCTCGGTTGTGTCTTTGCCGCATTATCCCCATCCGCGTGGGCGCTCTCGGCTTCCACTCAGGCGGCGGTCAACAACAACTATTTGTTTATAGAAAACAATGTTGATAACGAATACTTTATTACACCGTCCTCCCTCGACCCACGCATTAGCGGGTCGAACACCTGGGTAAAATATGGAAACGACCAGGATAGCCTGGGATATATGGGGATCGTTGGTTGGGTAGCCAATACCACATATTACAAGGATATGTGGATTGAAAATTCGCCAATCAGTGAACCATTTCGGGGGATTCGTTGTACTACTGGCGCTAATTGTCCAGCTTCTGGCTACATTGCTGCCGAGCTAACCGATCAATTCGGTTTTTATCACACTAAAGCAACCGGATCCGGGATCGCCGGTGGATACTATGGTTTTGCATCGCTGACAGACTCGGCGTATGAATACTTCCGCAATATGTCGGTCGGAAGCGCAGAGACATATAACCTTAATTTTTGTCGAACCACGATTGACTATGATTATGCGGCTGGGCAACGTTGTAAAGACCAGAGCAGCGGTAATTGGTATATCAGACCTTATACATTAAATAAAATAGGTCATTTATCTTTGGTGTCTACCAATGCATTTCAGGAGTTATGGGTTGCCAGTGATGGCACCCCGAGCATCACTAAAGACAGTGGTTATTGTGAGCTGGGTGTGGTCAGTCGTGAAGATGGCGTTATCTGTAAGATGATTTCATATAATTTAAATCAAACCAGCAATCTGACGGGATCACTGCGCATTCGTATGTACGCGGATAGCGGTTTACTCGGTTTTGCGCCTGCAGCTGCCACAATAAAATATTCTGGTGATGGTCAAACCTGGACTAACTTTAGCTCGACGTCGGTTTATTATAATGTTTTTAGTAATGGTGGTGAGTATATCTATGTTTTTCTGTCGAAAACATTCCTGAAAAATATGGTGGATCGTGGCGTCAGTATCACCAACAGCCAACCATTTACATTTGCTTTTACAAATAGCGTGACGCCAGAGTCGGGGTATTATCAGTTTACGCCTTCGCTGCAGCTCAATATTGTTCCAAAGGAATATGGGATCAGTATTATCTCATCGGATAACAGCACCTCGGCAAGCGGCAGCGGCACAATTGGCGAGACTGCTCCGATTGAGATGGATTACACCGTGACGGTTTCGGGGCCTCGTCAAGCTGATAGCATTACCGCACAAGTTATTGGGGAAAGTACGACGATAAACAATGTGCCTTATTGCCTGTTCACCTCTACGCAAGGTGGGTTATCTGTCCCCATTCCCGCTTTTCTTCAGTACAACAGTCAGTCGGGTGGCGTGATACAGAAACGAAATAGCTGTAGTGAAGCGGCAATCAGCATGAGAGATGCGCAATGGCAACAGACGCCCTGGGACGCAAATAATACAGATGATGGAAGCTACTTTGCGACTGATTTAAAATTGCTTTTCCCAATGAATGATTCGCGTTCGATGTTGACCGTTTCTGGTGCGGATTGGGAAGGTGTTGTCAGTGCCAGCGGAGAGATAAAAGTGACGGCGAATTGGGTGGGAGTGACGCCATGAGCCACTGTCGTTTGGCGCTAAGATGGATATTGCTCTTGCTTTCCGGGCTAACGGTGTTCTCCGTTCAGGCCGTCTACCTGGAGTCGACTATTTATGAGATGCCATCGGATAAATCATTTATCAGTAAAAGAATCTATAACGATAGCCAGAAACAGAACGTGTACAGTATTAGCGCAGTTAAAATAGATAAACCGGGACCGGGAGGTGAAAACAGAAGTGCTATTGCCGAAGGTGAACTTTTGTTTACTCCGCTGAGTTTTTCACAGGCTCCGCAGGCAAGTGAGTTTTTTAAGATTTTCTATCGTGGCCCGCAGGATGATAAAGAACGCTATTACCGAATACTGTTTCGTGAAATGCCGATAACGCTGTTTACCGAGCGTAATCAAGGGAAAGGCGGACAGGCTCTCCCGGTGATCGCTATGGATACCATATTGGTCGTTCGTCCGAGGAAAATGAACCTGGCCTACACCATTGATGAGATAAACGGGACGTTAAAAAACACAGGGAATACTTTTTTCAAAATCATCGTACACCAGGGGTGTCACTCAACTGATGATGAAGCCACCATGCGTTATGTGTTACCGGGGGAAACCTGGCATAGTAGTGAGTTGAAAACAAAAAATCGGAAATTTATCGTAGCGTTGCAGAAATACATACCCGTGGGTCAGGGGTGCTCAAAACTTAATCATTAGAGGTGTTGGATCTGAATCAATATACCCAGATTATATATTGAACCTATACTGTCACTAGCTTTATAAAATGTAGCAATAAGTTTAGAGTCGATGAAACAAAATGTCGTGCATATTACCGGAATGTTTATGGATACAAGATCTACGACATCCTCTCTTAGTTTGTCGGTCAGCATAAACTACGGTAATATGTTATTCTGCTGGTCATTGTAGTTACATGTTTTGTAAATTTTGTATTTATAGTTTTTTGTTTTGTAATGAAGTGAAAGTGAGTAAAGGGATTTGTACTGATTAAGAAATGGAGTTTTTTCTTTTTCAATTTTTAAATGGAACTTACGATGTGATGGGAATACTCATATGGATAACTGTGATTATAAATTCTAAATTTACGTGATATGGCTTATGGATAAATTTATATCACGAACCGCCTTATGATTATTGGAGGTCGAAGGTGTTGTATATTCTCTCGTGAATAGAACGAGGGACCTGCTATGCCATAAATTTAAGTTGGTGATAACTATGAATACGAAAAAAATTTTTCTGCTCAGTTATGATACTTTCCTTTTTTCAGGATTAAAAGCATGGTTACCAAATCTGGTATTGATCGATGCACGGACATTTATTTCTGGCACGCAGTCAGTTATGTCGCAATATCCGTCCTGCTTGCTGGTGATCGATAACCGGTTGCCATTATTATTGGTCAAAAAATGGTTTCAGAGAAACAGTACGCAGTTCATCAACATACACTGTATTGTTCTGCGGATGTGCGAAACCCTGCCTGTTAATCGGGGATATGAAGAGTATTCCTTTATCAATGGAGGGGAATTGTCGGAGCAGTTGATCGCTCAATTAAAAGAGAGTTTATTGGCACCTAACAAAATTGTGGAAGTCAATAAAGACTCACCGATGTTTACTTTTAACTTGACTGAATTTGAAGAAGAAATGCTGTATTCATCATTCACAAAAGAAAAACTGCATGATTTCTGTATTGCTAATTCTCTAACAATTAAGTCAGTGTATCGATATCGGGATAAAATTACTGCTCGCCTCGGTTTTTCTAATTTTAATGAAACTGTTATCTTTTTAACCCGAAATAATTTATTAAATGAAGGTTCTATAATCAATAATAATTTGAATGGGGATGCGGTTTACACTGATGCATATGATGTTTCGGATACTAGTAGACTGAGTATGGCAATAAGGAATGAGGAGATCATTCCTTATTTTCAGCCCATCGTGGATATCAGGGGCGACGTCTGTGGTGTTGAGGTTTTGGCTCGTTGGCCACAGGGGCATAACTATGCTATTTCTCAGCGAGAGTTTATTCCATTGGCTGAAAAAAGTGGCTTGATCAATGAGTTGACTAGCTATTTGATGACCACTGTTGCGCGCAATCTTGTCTCTGGAGGCGCGAGCATTAATAAAACTCTGTTCGTTTCTTTTAATGTCAGTCCGTCAGGTTTAAATAATCCCGTATTCTATTGGGAATGCCTTAATTTTATGGAGATAACGCAAGGTCTGCCGATAAAGTTGATGATAGAGATAACAGAGAACCAGACGTTCACGATCACTCCTGCAATCAAAGAGCTTATTCGCTCGTTACGAAATAAAGGTGTTTTGTTTGCTTTGGATGATTTTGGTACTGGATACGCCAATCTCTGCTATCTCAATGAGTTAGACCTGGATGTAATCAAAATTGATAAAAGCTTCATTAAGGAAATTAAAGAGGTTGATCAATATATCCCTATGCTCGAGTCAATTACTCACCTTTCAGGACTCCTGGGGTTACGTACGGTGGCCGAGGGCGTTGAAAATGACTATCAGCAACAATGGCTGGGAAAAAATAATGTTGACTATCTGCAGGGGTATCAGTTTCTACCGCCAGTGACTTTTAATGATTTTATCCGGTATTACCAGCAGTCTGTACATTTGTTTGAATCAGCGTCGGATTCACCTTTATCTACGTAATTCCTTTTTGACACGGTTTTTACATATGAAGGGTAAAACCTTTAAACGAGTATGTGCTCTGAGCTGACATGGCCTGCAGCATGATTTTTTCCTAAACACCAGGGGCAGACGCCTCTGGTATGGGCGTCTTTGCATCGCTGCCTGTCCGTCTGGTTAAGTAAAAAGTCCTATAGTGAGGTATGCATGTTTGTTTATGTATCTTAAACGGGGTATTTATAGTGATATCAGCGTTAATCAAGCAGGTACTGAGGTTTGCCCATAGCCATGCGTCATTTCCTGGCAAAATTAAGAGTCTGGCTTCCACCACCACTCATCCTATTATTATTCCTCATCGCGGATGCGTTGACGGCGATCCCGCGTTTCACACTTGGCGCGGTGACTATCGTAATAAGTGCATTGTTGGCTGGCGTCAGTCTGGCGATGATACTGCATACAGCGTGGCAGATGCGGAAGAAACGTACGACGCTAAACCCACTGCATGCAGAGAAATCGACCACGCTTGTTACTGGCGGATGTTATGCCTGGAGCCGCAATCCAATCTATCTTGGAATGGTTGGACTCCAGTTAGCTTTTGCTCTCTACGTCGGTAGCCTGATTGGAATATTGGCTGCACCGCTGTTTATGCTGGCGGTTGCCAGATTGCACATTGATTTTGAAGAGGAACAACTGCGAAAACATTTTGGGCTGGAATGGAAATGCTATGAGCAGCGTGTTCGCCGCTGGTTATAGAATTCCCTTGCCGCGTACAAGGGCGCCTGTGACGACACGATTCGTGCGTAATTGAATCCGGATGATGCAAAAATAGGCGTTTGATTCGCAAGGCCATTGACGCACCGCCCGGTTAGTTTTAACCTTCTACCCCGTGCTCACATTCGTGGACATGTCCTTTTCAGGGCCGATATAGCTCAGTTGGTAGAGCAGCGCATTCGTAATGCGAAGGTCGTAGGTTCGACTCCTATTATCGGCACCATCCCCTAGTTTTCTCAAGTCAACCAACATCAACAAAATCCTTTAAAAACATATATATTACGTTGTTTTCAGTCATCTGAGGTCAACCCTTGTCTCTTGAAATCAACATGCAATTGGGGGCACAATCAGGGGCATGTTCTGTTCGGTCTAGGAAATGTGCCCCCAATGATGCTGAATGCCCGTAAGGTTGAAGCCGCCAAAGGAAAAGAGAAGAGCTATAAGCTCGCTGATGGCGGCGGCCTGTATCTTCAAGTAGAACCCAATGGTTCACGATATTGGCGAATGAAGTATCGCTTCGCGGGTAAAGAAAAACGCTTATCTTTTGGCGTCTATCCAGCTGTCAGCCTTGCCGATGCCAGGCAAAAGCGCGAAGACGCAAAGAAATTACTCGCAGCAGGTAACGATCCAGGCGAAGTAAAGAAAGCGAAGAAGCTGGCTTTGACCTCTGCCACTGAGATAGTCAACCCGTTCAAAGAGGTAGCGTTAGAGTGGCACAAGATGAAGTCGCCAAAATGGTCAGAGGGCTACGCTTCCGACATCCTTGAGGCCTTCGAGAAGGATATCTTTCCCCATATCGGGCAACGACCTATTGCGGATATTAAACCCCTCGAACTACTGGAGGTGCTGAGGCTGATAGAAGCCAGAGGTGCGATGGAAAAAGCGAAGAAAGTCCGCCAGCGATGTGGAGAAGTTTTCCGTTATGCCATCGTAACAGGGCGAGCAATTTACAATCCTGCACCGGATCTCGCCAGCGCAATGCAGGGCCACGAAGCCGCCCATTATCCTTTCCTTAAAGCCACCGAGTTACCCGAGTTCTTTACCGCCCTGAATGCCTATACAGGAAGCCCGATTGTTGTGCTAGGAGCACATTTACTTATCCTGACTGGACTGAGAACGGGTGAGCTACGCGCCGCTGAATGGTGTGAAATTGATTTTGATAACGCTCTTTGGGAGATACCAAAAGAACGCATGAAAATGCGTCGTGCGCATCTTGTGCCGCTTTCAAAACAAGCATTAGCCCTTCTTGAAACCTTAAAGGAACTGACTGGAAACTATCCTTTGATGTTTCCTGGGCGTAACGATCCTAGCAAATTTATGAGTGAAGCAAGTATTAATCAGGTGTTTAAACGTATTGGATATGCAGGACGTGTTACGGGGCATGGTTTCAGGCATACGATGAGTACGATTCTACATGAGAAAGGATTTAACAGCGCTTGGATTGAAACCCAGCTTGCTCATTTGGACAAAAATTCTATTCGTGGAATTTATAACCATGCCCAATATCTCGAAGGGCGAAGAGAAATGATGCAATGGTATGCTAATTATTTATCTGAGCTAGTTGGTACTCATAAATGAATTTTTTAAAAATTAATAATACTGATTCTCTGCTTAGAGATTACTACCAATTAGATGAAGCTTCAGAAAAAATTGGTTGTAATGAAAAGGATATACTCTGGTTTGCTAGAGAACGAGATGTAGAGTTATGCATGGAATTTCATGATGATGAGTATGATGTTTCATGTGGTTTGAAGATCGATTGCCAAATGGATGAGTTCTTATCTAATCTGAAAATTTTACCACGAGACAGAAATGGCAATATTATGTTGTCAGATTTAAGTTCTATAAGAATTCCTGATGAAAATAATTTGATTGATAAAAATGGCTTTATTCGATGCTTCATATCCGGTTTGTGGGCTGTTGATTATGAATATAAAGATTTGTTAGTTAAGCATGAAGGGCAACCGGATTCCTGGCCTCTGCATTTTCTAGTAGCAGGCACACCTAATGTAAATTGTAAGGCAATGCTTTATGTTAATTATGATGAAAAAGAAAATTATTATCTTTTTGAGGTTTTGTGGATTACAAAAGTACAGATTCAAAAATTCATTGATTTAGTATCATGTGAGCAAAAGAGGATAAAAAACACCAACAAATATAAATCACAATCTGAAGCGCAAAAACAAAAGCATGCAGTTCCTCGAGCTGAAATACTCATGGCTATTATTGCGCTCTATCATCGTGATATGAGGTTAAGAAGAGAGAGTCCAGCAGCGATAGCTGATTATCTTTTTCAACACGCCAGTGAGTTCTGGCCTAAGACCGGAGAGCCGCCTTTGAGCTATGATACTGTTGTAAGTTTGCTACGTAGCTGCATGAAAAATATAAAATTTAACTGAAAGTTAACAATTGTTGTGGCTAATGATTTTGGGTTTTTCTCATTAGTCACATTTTTCTCATGTATAACCTGTGTTTTAATTTTCCGTGTTGAAGCCAATAGACTTAGATAAACGGAGAATGATGAATGTTATCCAAGCATGACAATACTACTTTGCAACGACCTTCAATGGATTCTCTGATCGATATGAAGTTTATTACATCAGATTGCTTACTAAGTGATAAATGGATTTATCGGTTGATTTCTTTAAATCGTTTCCCTAAACCTATAAAAATAGGACGGATGTCGCGTTGGCGCGCAGCTGATTATTATACGTGGAGAGATGGGTTCGAAGAAAACTCTGGGCAGAAATTTGAAGGAATGAGGGAAAAGGCAAGAAACATTAAAAGTGGGAATACCTTAGCGTCTACTCCCACAATTCAGTAGAGTTTAATTTTATTAATAGCCAACGGCTTAGCCTTTAGGCTCAATTCCGCGTAATTGAAGCTCTTTACGTAAAATTCTCTTGATCCAAGATGCCAATGCGTTATCTCCATCTTTGCGCATTTCATTTTCAAGCTGCAACCTGAAATCTTCGTTAAGACGCATTTGGAATGGAGGAGAGCGTTTTTCTTGTGGTGTTGACATGGTAATTACCCTAACATATGATGCCTACATGGTAATTACCATTGTAGAGCTAGAAAGCCTATAAAAGCAATGCCCGAGAGTGCTGGAACACCGCTCGAGCATTTAACCACCGTTAAAAGAGGTAACGAAGATGGCTAAACAGAAGTGTACCTGGTTATTTGCGGCGATCAACCGCAGTCAACGCAATGCCCGTCCAGTGATGTTAAGGATCACCGCAGATAACGAGCGCCCAGCGCAGCGCAGACTGGCCCCGGACTACGTGCTGAGCTTTGCCGGTCGCATTCCCTGCGGAGGTGAACATGCTTAATTATCCGCAACCCGGCGAACGCTGGCAGCATGAACGTGGCTGGACCGTAACAATCATCCGATTAATTGAAGCGTCTCCCTCCGTGGCGCTGGTTAATCCTGAATTCAGCTGTGAAGTGCTGATACGTCATGACAGCGACAACCAGCTTTCTTCCTGCCCTCTGGCATGGTTTGAACAGCGGTATACGCGCCTGTTTGATGCGCCGCTCTTTAAACCTTCACCAGCTCCGGCAGGCGGTAGTGGCTCCGGCCCGATGACGCTGCACCCGTCAGTGGTATTTACCCGCTGGCGGGAGCGCAGCCTACGGCGTTCTGCTGAACCTGACGACAAGCACTATTCAAAGTTTCTCTGACAAAACACCGCTAAAAACGGAGTAATCCACGATGAATATTTCAAACGGGCACAACGGTGCTCAGGGCCACTCCTTGCCTGAAAAACACTATACCGGTGCTTTTGCATATGGGTTGTCAGAGGACGGTTTCGGAAAACTGGACAGAGCCAGAAAGGCCTGCGACATGCTGCAGCTTCTCTTTTCTGAATACCCGTCTCAGGGCGGAACGCTGGATGCCGGCTGTGCGCCAGGCATTGCCGCGCTGATGGAGTACCTGCGGGCAGATTTGACGGATATTGCGCACAGCTGCGAACTGATTGAAGGAGGCACCCAATGAACCAGCCGCAGGTTTCTATTTTCCCGGCAGAAATGACCACCGCGCTGTACCGGCGGGCTATTGCATCGGCATGGCGGCAGAAAACGCTGAACGAAACCGGCAGCGATCAGTATGGTCCGCACAGCCTGACGGTTGAGCGTATTGAAATGGCCATTGCCCTGCATATCGAGTGCGTACTGATTAACGAGTACGGCGAAGCACTGGGCGCCGCTGCCGCGCTGGCACTGCTGACTGACATGCTGGAGCCGTCACTGCTGACTGCGCCGCCGGTACTGACCGTGCGCGGCTGTGAAGTAATGGCGGAGCTGTACCGCACACTTCCGGCGGCCTTTGATGATTTCTGCAGCACGGGTGTGGCGCTGCATCAGGGGGAAGTATGACAACACAGACGGTTACGCAGATTTCAGCCGCAGCCCGGGGGAAATGGCCCGTTATTCTGCAGATGCTGCGTATTGATGTACCCGAAAACGGCAGGCACGGTCCCTGTCCGAAATGTGGGGGAAAGGATCGTTTCCGCCTCGATGATCTTGACGGGCGCGGAACGTGGATTTGCAGCCAGTGCGGCAATGGTGACGGTCTGGATCTGGTTAAGCTCATGACCGGTTACGGCGTCAGAAAGGCTGCGCAGGAGGTGGCGCAGGTGCTTAATGTGCCGGATGTGCAGGAACTGCCCGTTAAGCCCGGCAGGCAAAAAGCCCCTAAACGCGATATGAGCCTTACCGTGGCGGCGCTGATGAAAGAGAGCCACACGGGAGAAAGCCCCTATCTGACCGGAAAAGGGTTCGCCGGATACCCGGCCTCCCTGACCGGGAGCGTGCAGCATATCAGCGGTAAGGATTTTCCTGCCGGCTCCCTGCTGCTACCCCTCACGACCAACGCCGGAGCCGTGACCGGTGCGCAGCTTATCGCCCCGACGGGTGAAAAAAGCATACTGCCCGGCAGTACGATGAAAGGCGCGTTTGTGGCGCTCAGCCCGTTACCGTCTGAACCACCGGTACAGGTGGTGATTACCGAAGGTTACGCCACGGCACTGACGGTGAGCCAGCTCACCGCCGGATGCGTAGTGGCTGCCATATCTGCAGGCAACCTGCCCAACGTGGCGCAGTCGCTGCGGGCACGCTGGCCTGAGGTAAAAATTATCATCGCCGGTGATAACGATTTTCAGGACGGGGGCGAAAATCCCGGCAGATCCTTTGCTGAACGGGCGGCAAAAGCCGTCGGCGGCTGGATAACGTTGCCACCGGGAGAGATTAAGGCTGACTGGAATGACTTCCATCGTGAGCACGGTATAACCCGCGCCCGTGAAGCCTTTCGTAATGGTCTGGTGCTGTGTGGGGAGGGCCGCACGCAGCTGCCGCACGGATTCCGTCTTACCCAGGAATATCTCTGGTATGAAAAACAGGTACAGCGCAACGGTGAAACGGAGATCCAGAACGTCAAAATATGCAACCCGCTGCGCGTGACGGCAATCACCTGCGATGCCGATGGCGGTAACTTCGGGCGGCTGCTGGAGTGGGAAGATACGTGGGGAGAGCGTCGCCGCTGGGCGATGCCGATGGAAATGCTGAGCGGCAGCGGTGAGGAGCTGCGCCGGGTTCTGCTGGTTAACGGGCTGTCTTATATCAGCACCACCGGCGAGGCCCGCGCCCGCCTGATGGAATATATCTCGTTGTGTAAACCGGAACGCCGCGTGACCTGCGTCAGCCGCACTGGCTGGCATGGTCAGGTTTACGTCCTGCAGGATGAGGTCAGCGGTGAAGGTGCAGAGGGGGTCATTCTCCAGACCACTCCGTGCAGGGGCGCGATTTCCGCGTGTCGGGCACAACGGAGGAGTGGCGGGAGCACGTATCCCGCTACTGCACCGGCAACTCCCGCGTGGCGTTTGCCGTCAGTCTGGCGTTTGCTGCACCACTGTTACGGCTGGTTGGTATGGACGGCGGCGGCTACCACCTCAAGGGGGAATCGACGGACGGTAAGACCACCACCATGAAAGCGGCAACCTCCGTCTGCGGTGGGCCTGATTACTGGCAGACGTGGCGGGCAACCGGCAACGCGCTGGAGGGATGCGCCAGCCGCCGCAACGATGCCGCCATGATGCTCGATGAGATCCGGGAGGTGGATGGACGCGAGGCAGGCAATATCGCCTACATGCTGGCAAACGGTCAGGGCAAGGGCCGTGCCGGTACGGACGGTGAGCTGCGCACCCGTAAGCAATGGCGGCTGCTGTTCTTTTCAACCGGCGAGCTGTCACTGACCGAACATGCGGCAAAAGCTGGTGAGCGTACCTTTGCCGGGATGGAAGTCAGGATGATCCAGATCCCCAGCGATTCCGGGAAATTTGGCGTATTTGAGGAGCTGCACGGCTTCGACAGCGGCAAAGCTCTGGCGGAGCATCTTGAATGGGCCACGTCCAGTTACTACGGTTCGCCGTTTCGGGAGTGGCTGAAAGCCCTGACAGCTGATCTTAACGGGCTGACGGCACAGGCAAAGTCACTGATGAAGGAATATACCGCCGCCCTGACCCCGAAAGATGCGGGCAATCAGGTGGGCCGGGCTGTGAACCGCTTTGCACTGGTGGCGATGGCGGGAGAACTGGCAACCCGTTTGGGGATCACCGGCTGGCCTGAGGGGGAAGCGCTGCGGGCAACCCGCGTCTGCCTGAACGCATGGCTTAAAGATCGCGGGCACACCGCCAATCAGGAAGATATTGCCGCACTGGAGCAGGTACGCAGTTTCTTTACCGCGAATCAGTACAGCCGCTTTGCAGACTGGCACGACGAGCGCAACCGCCCTGGCAATATGGTGGGCTGGCGCAGGGTGGAGAAAGGCAGTACCGCGCAGGGCACGGAAGCAGTCACCACGTTCTACGTCATGCCGTCCGGCTGGAAAGAAATCTGCCGGGGATTTGACCCGCGCAAGGTGGCGCGTTTGTGCGCAGATCGTGGATACCTGCTGCCCTCAACCGATGGCAAGCTCCAGACAACCATTCGCCCGCCAGAGATGAATCCCCGCAGGCTCTATGTCTTCAACAGCGAGGTGCCGGGTTAATACTTTGCGTGAGTCTTATTTATTAAGGGTAACAGGTGAAACAGGTGGAACAACCGTATTTTACAAGGGCGGAACCTGTTCCACCTTTTGAAATAGTGAGGTGGAACAGGTGGAACGCCAGCCGATCCGCTGTTCCACCCTGTTACACGCGATGTTCCACCTGTGCTGTGCATATAAATACTTTATAAAACAATGCTGTAACACATGTTTCACCTGTTCCACCGCATCAGGGACATAACGCAGACTGAAACCGAGGCATTTTTATCTGGCTGGCTTTCATAGCCATGCCTGAATAACCGCAAACGCCCGTTGTGCCAGCCACCACACACTGAGCACCGATAGTGCGCTTGTGTCAGCCACGACACAATTGACGTAACGAAGCAACCCGACAGGAGAAGTCATGAACAACCCAGCAGAGAATAACAACCTTTCCACTTTTCCGGCTGTAACGCAGCGGGCACTGGAAACCCTGAACACAGCCAGAAGTGCATGGCTTGAAACACGTCGTCGGCAGAAAGCGGCTGCGGATAATATTGCAACTATCCGCCAGCGCCGCGCTGAAATGGAAGCCACGACGAACGCCCTGAATGAGGAGTGGCGCACGTTGTTTCGTGAAAGCCAGGGCGTAGTCTCAAAGGAAATGAAAAAACTGCGCACGGAAATTGCGCTGGGACGAGAAACGCTTGAGGATTTTGATGAACTGCTGGCAGCTCAGGAAAGCGAAAATGCCTTATTACCGCAGGAAGCCGGGAAATTAGCCGGGCAGTATATCAGCGCACATAACACCCTTGTGGAAATTCGCGCAAAGCAAATCTGGGAAGACTTCATGCAGTCGCATGGTAAGGCGTTAATCCAGACACTGAGCCTGCTCAAAACCACAATAGGGCGGGAAGCCAGTGCCGTTGTGGGGGTGGTGAATTCAGTTAATGACCCGGGCACAGTACTGACAGACTTTATTCACAAACATATCACCAAACCGGCTCTTACTAACGCTGCGATGCCGGAACAAGACCCTGTGTTTAAACTGGCAGGTGTTGCACCGGATTATGCTGCCCTTGCTGATTTCCGCAAACTTCCCTCTCCGGCGGCCCTTCATAAAATGAAGATCCGGCAGGAACGTGAAGAACTGCAAAAACGTAACCGAGCCGCGGAGGGTATCTGATGGCACTTAAATGTCCCGAATGCGGCACTACGGCACACGCCAGAACCTCCGCCTATGAAGCACCATCGGTTAAACGCTCATGGTATCAGTGCCAGAATCTTGAATGTTCCTGCACATTTACCGCACTGGAAAGTGTGGATACGATAATTATGAAACCCCGTCGTAATGAACAGGAATCAGACAAAGTACAAGTGCCGGAAAAACAACTGAAAACGCTCAATCGCTATGGCTCTGCATCAAAGTTATCAAGCCGCCAGCAAATCCCTGTCTGATTAGCAAAAAACGCTTACCTAATCCCGGCCCGGCACCGGGATTTTTTACGCCTTTTTCCTGGCTGGCCTGAGAGCGAATGAGTGCATGTCTATGGCGCATGAAAACGCATGAGTCTAATGCATCATTTTTGACGCGAAAGCCCTTGTGTGGCGGCTCCTGAGACGATTTACGGGGTGCATGAAAACCATTCTGTTAAGCGAAGCGGGCAGGCGTGGGGGGCTGCGCACGCTGACTAATTTTGTTTAATTGTTTGATGCTGCTTTCTGGATTGAAGTAAGTCTGTAATGATATGATCATGAGGGGCTTTTCAAACAATTTTAAATGCCTTTAAACCAGGACTAAATCATGGCTAGTGCAAACCAACTAAAAGCGTTAGTAAAAAATTTTATCGCACGCGATGATCGCAAGTTTTTGACTGTAGTACTACAGATTGCAGCTCATGAAGCAAAGATAGGCCATGGAAAATTCGCCGATGAGTTGAGATTACTTGTAGAAAAGGCTAAGTTACAAGCTAACGAAGGGAACAATTACCCTCGAGTACTTTCGTCGAGCACTGCTGTAATAAATCATTCCTCTAATGATCTTTTTACTGTTTCTCATCCGACTAATAAAATTTCAGATGTCATTCTTTCAAATGACGTCAGGAATAAGATATTGCGTTTTTTAGAAGAGAATAAAAATGCATCTAAAATTAGGCAGTATGGTCTTGTCCCGAGAAGACATTTACTACTATATGGTCCACCAGGTACTGGTAAAACATTAACGGCAAGCGTTATTGCTCATGAATTACATTTTCCTCTTTTTACTGTAAGAATGGATTCTCTTATAACGAAGTTTATGGGAGAAACATCGTCTAAACTACGAAGTATTTTTGAATATATCAATATGAATAGAGGAGTCTATTTGTTCGACGAGTTCGATACAATAGGTTCAAAAAGAAGCATGCATAATGATGTAGGTGAGATTCGCCGTGTTTTAAATACTTTTCTGCAATTATTAGATGAGCATCATTCTGATAGTTTGATTATTAGTGCGACGAATCATAAAGAAATTCTAGATAGTGCTTTATATCGTAGGTTTGATGATGTGATCGAATATTCTTTGCCTGAAAAAGATAATTTAATTGAATTAATTAAGTCAAAATATCATTCTTTTGAATTAAACGTAAAAGAGTGGGGAAGTTTGTTGAGTAGCGCTGAGGGGCTAAGTTACTCAGAGGTTTCAAAAAGTTGTGATGATGCGATAAAGTTTGCCATTATCAATAACTTAAATAAAATAGATCAAACAGACCTTCAAAAGGTTTTAGAAGAGAGAAAAGCATATAAATAATTACATAGGGACTGAATTATGAAGGCTCACATTAAAATCGACTTACCACAGCAACTTATTGATTATAAACCAGTTACTGGGGGCCCGAAAAAGGGTAAAAGCCCGGTGAATAGAAATGCCCACTTTGCAAAAGTGAGGCATAGTTTAGAGACTGCTATAAATATATATAATGAAAGAAAGAAAACAGTGGAGATGTTAGTAGGTAAAGGAAATGAACCTCAAAAGGTCGTAATAACCTTTCAAGAAAATCCAGAAATTAAAGAACGAATGGTTTTAAAAAGTTTAGATGCAAATGGGATGAAAATAATGTCTGTTAATACTATAGATGGTATGACAATGGCAAACGTTTCTGTGCCCGTAGACGGTTTTTCTAAACTTGAAAAGATTCTGAAAGAATATGCTACTGAGAATACAAAAAAAGGTAACCCGAAGAATCAACCATTTATAGAATCCATATCTAATATAGAATATGGCAATTTTCGGGCTTTATGGTTTAGTCAAGATGAGTTCCCTGATGATATCTATAAGATACACGATCTTGAGTTATGGTTGGACTCAAGTGATATAGAACCAGAAATACTTCTTAATAAATTTGAACAACTATGTGGTCAGTTAGGGATAACAGTTAAACAAGGCACGCTTAGTTTTAAAGATAGAGTTGTAAAAATAGTCTGTGCTTCTATGCATCAGTTAATGCTGCTTCAACAAATGACGGAGATTATTTCGGAAGTTCGGCCCTCGAAAGCTGTGAGTGTAGATTTTCTTGATTTGAAACCAGCTGAAGCTTTTCAGTGGGTTAATGGTATGACTTATCGAAAACTAAATACATTAATTCCTATTTGCATACTTGATACAGGTATCAACTCTCAGCACCCACTGCTTAATACATTTGTAAATCAAAATGCACTAGTTGTAGCCGAACCTCAGTGGGCGAATAGCGATTTAAAAGGTCATGGAACCGGTATTGCTGGATTAGCATTATTTGGTGATCTTAAATACGCAATACAATCTAAAGAATTGCCGATAAGTGGAGTTATTGAGTCAGCTAAAATTTTACCTGATACTGGCGTAAATGAGCCTCAACTTTATGGCGCTATTACCACTGATGCTATCTACAATATAGAAGCCAAACAACCCTCAGAACGTCGGATATTTACGATGGCTGTGTCCTCTCCAAATACTTTAAGAGGGATGCCTACTAGTTGGTCCGCAGCAATCGACAGACTTGCTGCAGGTAGTCCTGATGATCCAGAGAAAAGATTATTTATATTATCTGCAGGCAATCTTCCACCTAATCTAATTTCTGATTATCCGGATGCAAATATTACTTATTCAATTGAAGATCCCGCTAACTCATATAATGCTTTAACAATTGGATATTGGGCAAGCGAAGACAATATTATAACGCCCGGTTATGATGTTATAGCTGAATTAACTGATCTAGGTCCTTCATCGACAACATCAAGAATATGGAAAAATACCTCACCTTATAAGCCTGATGTCGTTTTTGAGGGAGGGAATTTTGGTTATGATAAAGATCTCAATTTTACGGCAAATTTAGAAGAGCTTAGTTTATTAACGCTCTCTCATGATTTCACTCGCGGAGAATATTTTAGTAGCTTCTCTGAAACAAGCGCGGCTACAGGTATGGCTGCATTTTTCATTTCTAGACTATGGGGTCAATATCCAAATTATTGGCCAGAAACGATTCGGGCACTAGTTGTTCATAGTGCTACATGGCCAAGAAAATTACTTGAAAGACATGCCCCATTGCGTACAAAACAGAATGTTGAATCCCTTTTAAGAATGTCAGGTTATGGCTGCCCAAATTTAGCTAAAGCAGTATCAAGCGGCGATCAGTCTGTTAATTTGATAGTTGAAGATACAATTCAGCCTTACACAGTTGATGGCACCTTAAATAAAATGATTCTTTACTCTTTGCCATGGCCTTCTTCTGAATTAGAGAAAATTGGTGGCGAGGATGTAAAGTTAAGAGTAACGTTATCTTATTTTGTAGAGCCTAATCCAGGTGAGAGAGGCTGGGATAACAAATATAAATATGGATCTTTCGGTTTAAGATTTGATTTTAATAGTCCAGGTGAAGAGTCAGGAGAGTTTGTTTCAAGAATAAACAAAAAATTCAAAGAGGATAATCAAGAATTTGATGCTGGTGAAAGTGATTCTAGCCAATGGTTATTAGGACCGACCTTAAGGAATAGAGGTTCTATTCATAGCGATATTTGGAGTGGAACAGCATTAGAATTAGCTGACAAAAAATTCATAGCTATTTATCCTGTAAGTGGATGGTGGAAGGAACTTAAAAAAGAAAATAGACAATCTAGCATTGCAAGATTTAGCTTAATTATTTCTATTGAAACTAAAGAAAACAATTTAGAAATACACAACGAAATTAGTCAGTTATTAAGAGTAGATACAGAAATAGAGAGCGTAATTGAACTTTAATCCGATACACCAGCCATATGGAAATGGCTGGTGTGATCTTCATATGTTGTAAATCTACTGATTTTTGGGGGCCAATAGTAGGAACGTTCATAACGTACCTTCCAGTGTATTTATAACATTCTATGGGGGCATTTCTGGGGGCATTTAGTTATCGATTTATATTTTACATCAATAAATACAATGGTTTAAGTTTTTGTTTTTCTCCTATTATCGCACCATTTCAAACTCTTTCCAAGTCTACCGAAATCAACTTAAAGCCCGTTTACTGCGGTTTTCAGTGCGCATCTTATTTCCCGGGTAACCTGCACCACGTTCTCCGCATCGCTATTTTTGGTTGGTAGTTCAGAGGCCGTTAATCAGGCCTCGTCGAAATGGCTGATAATATCGAGCGGCCCTGCGCCAGGGCCGATTCGTTTACTGAGTAGATTCAGCAAGATGTAAACGCAATACGCTTCAATCCCTCAACCGCTTTTTCGAGGTAGGCGCGTGGACATCCCATGTTCAGGCGGATAAAACCTTTTCCAGCAGGACCAAAGCTATTTCCCATTGAAGGCGCAATACCGGCAACATCAAGCATTACCCATTTGAGCTGTTCATCATCCAGTCCAAGCGCTTTGCAATCGATCCACAGTAGATAAGTTGCCTGGGAAGGAACAACCCTAGCCCACGGGAGATATTCATCAATTTGTTGAATAAACCAGCGTCGATTTTCAGCCAGATAGCCAAGTAGCTCGTCTAACCATGGTGCACCATGTTGCCATGCTGCCGTACTCGCTTCGACGGATAGCGCATTGAATACATCCAGCCCATGTGCATCCAGACGGCGTAAAAAGTGTTCACGCAATGCCGGTGCCGGTATCAGAAAATTAGCAATACGCAATGTCGACAAACCAAACGTTTTACTGGCTGAAGTGGCTGAAATTACACGCGAATGCCAGCGTTCTCCCAGATGCAGAACTGAAGTAAATTGTTCTCCAGGAAGCAATAAATCTGCCCATATTTCATCAGACAGCAACGTCACATCATAGGTCTCGCACAGCGTAAGTAGCTGTTCCAGCTCCTGTACAGACCAACAACGGCCGGTTGGATTATGCGGATTACATAAAATCATCAACGGTGGACGTTCAGTCCGGAATAACATCTCCAGGTGAGCAAAATCCATTTGATAACCGGTAGCCGGGTCCTCATACAACGGATTTTCCAGCAACTGTCTGCCGTTCAGAGAGATAATTTTAGCGAATGACCCATAATAAGGCCCCTGAACGACCACGCCTTCACCGGGTTGACTCAGCATTTGTACGAGTAGCGATAATCCTGGAACAACACCTTCAATACTGCAGATCCACTCTTGTTTGATTTCCAGCTGATGTCGGATTGAGAACCATGAAATTAATGAATCAAAGTAGCTTTGTGGCCGTTCGCTGTAACCAAAAATACCGTGCCCGACGCGGTGAGTTAAAGCCTCCTGAACAGCGGGCGGACAAGTAAAGTCAAAATCAGACACCCACATTGGCAACAGTTGATGTGTATCCTCACCGAAATATCGCGCCATAAAGTCCCATTTCAGTGAGGCGGTATCGTGGCGATCGATAATCTTATTAAAATCCATTGCATGCTCTCCCTATTCTGTTGCCGTGATATTTTTTTCTGTTTCTGCCACTGATGGCGCCTTCGCAATACCGATTCCCGTGAAACCGTAAATCAAGGCGAAGAAGATAGCGGCATAGCACTGAATCGCCCATGGCAATAAATCCAGCGTGCTCACTCCTAATGTCGTGGCCATATAAACTCCGGCGGCGGTCCACGGCAACAACGGCTCAATGACGGTGCCTGCGTCCTCAATGGTGCGGGACAGATTTTTGGTATCCAGTCCCATACGACGGTATGCGTCTTTAAACAATTCAGCTGGAACCAGAAGAGCCAGCTTGCCGTCGCTTGTCGCTCCGGTCACCAGAAGGGTGGTACCAATGGTTGCCGCAATTAACTGACCGACACTGTGAATGACCGTCAGTAAGCGGTTAATGATAATGTTGAGTGCGCCGGTTAACGTTAAGGCACCGGCAAAAGAGAATGCGCAAAATACCAGAAGGATGGTGCTCATCATTGAGAACATTCCGCCGCGGTTCAGCAGGCGCGGAACATCAGCAATAATGCCCTCACTCCCTTGCGGGAACATAGTAATGTTGAACCCATCTATAAAGGCATCAAGTCCCTGCTTGATGCTGAGTCCTTGCATGACAACGCCCAGAATCAGGGCTAATACGCATGCACTCAGCATTAAAGGAATGACCGGCTTTTTACGAATCGCGCCCCACAACACAATAACCGGTGGCAAAATCAGAATGATATTGAAGTGGTATAGCGACTCCAGAGCGTTGACAATATCGGTAACCCGTTGCGGCGTGGCGACCTCGCCGAGCATATTGCTGTGGCCCGCAATAAGATAAACCACGGCGGCAAGCAGAAAGCTGGGAATAGTGGTCCACAATAAGTGCTGGATATGCTCGAAAAGAGTGGTATCTGCGACAATGGCCGCAAAGTTGGTGGAGTCTGACAGCGGCGATATCTTGTCACCGAAGTAAGCGCCAGAAACAACGGCACCTGCCGCTGCTGCCATCGAGACATCCAGTCCGGCGGCAACCCCCATCAGCGCTACGCCAACCGTTCCGGCGGAACCCCATGATGTTCCGGTACATACGGATACGACGCTGGTTAAAAAGAAGGCGGCGATGAGAATGTATTCGGGGCTGATGAGTTTAAGTCCCCAGTACACCATGTAAGGGATGGTGCCGCTGAACATCCATGTACCAATCAGGCCGCCAACACAGATAAGAATCATGATCACCGGCATTGCTTTGGCGAGTTTATCAACTACCGAATTAATGATGTCTTCCCAGCAATACCCTTGCCACCAGGCCATGCCCGCGGCGACTGCAGCAGAACATAACAACAAAGGCTCAATACGTAGCCCCATGATGCCGTAGCCAATAATTAACAGCAGTAGCATGGCTAAAATAGGGATCACTGCCAGTCCAAATGAGAGTGTTTTTTTCTGATTTTGAGAGGCATTCATTCATGAATCTCCAGTCTGTAAGGTCGCTCAAGAGTAGAGAACACCCTTTTGCCTGACTGTGATCGCTCATTGGCCCTCATGTAAGCGATTACATGAAGACGTTAAACTTGAAGTCGATCACAATTCAGGGGCTTGACGATTTACGCATTGATTTCAGAGAGAGGGGGGAGAACAGAATCGCGGATCACTAAATCCGCAGTGAAACTATTCACGCTGGGACGCTGAGTTGCGCCTTTAAAAAGCTGTATCGCTAGTTGCGAAGCGCAACGAGCCATGCGCTCAACGGGATAATGCATCGTTGTGAGTGCAGGATAGAGATAGCGAGCCATCACCACATCATCAAATCCAACGATCGAAAGCTGTTGCGGAAGTGTAATTCCCTGCTGATGGAGGATGCGCATAATCCCGGCGGCCATCACATCATTAAACGTCACCGCTGCGGTGAAAGGAATGCCGCAATTAAGCAGCTGATGTGCAGCGCGTTCGCCACCCTCTTCATTGAAGGGCACGCTAATCACCCAGTTTTTATCTGGTATAATGCCATATTCAGCCAGCGCCTGGCGATAGCCTTCCAGCCGCTCACGGCGATCGATAATCGGTAAGTCACTTGTCACGCAGGCAATACAACGATGTCCTTGCTCCAGGAGATGTAGCGTGGCTGTTTTGGCTGCTTGACTATTTTCCAGCCACACGCAGCGATTGGCCATCCCGGCAATATAGCGGTTCACGACGACCATGGCAGGAAAATGAGCGGCATATCGCAACAGTTCCTTTTCAGACAGCCTACTGGCATGGACAACAATAGCTTCACAGCCCTGGTTTATCAGGAAATCGAGTCCTGATTTTTCCATTCCTTCATCGTGGCCACCGCTGCATACCATCAGCCGAAATTGCTGCTGGCGTGATACTTCTTCCACGCCTCGGGCAAGCCTGGCAAAAAAGGGATCGGCAAGATTACCGGTCAATAACCCGAGCATGTCGCCGCTGCGTTTCGCTAATGCAATAGCGGCGGCATTGCGATGATAGTTCAGTTCACGCATGGCTTTTTCAACACGTTCACGCGTCACGGGTTCAACCCATGCGGTTTGATTAATAACACGTGAAACTGTTGCGGTGGACACTCCCGCTAACTCTGCAACATCCTTTATCATTGCCATGCTGGCTCTTTACCTTTTTGATTCTTAAGAATTTGCTTATCGCTGGTTTTTTTCCTTATCTTATTCAGGTTGGGGGGATTTGTCACCGATACATCCTCTGAGTAGATCTACTCAGAGGCTTATTTTTAGTACTGAATAATTAAATACTCTCCTGAGTATTATTATCCTTACATACGATATTCGATCATTCCGCTCTTTTTGGCCACCCAGTCATACAGACGTTGTCCACGGATATTGGTTTCATGCGTATGCCAGTATAATCTTGACGCGTGGTGTTTTTGGGCTTGTTGTTGGACATATTCGATAAGTTGTTTACCTATGTGTTGACCTCGTACATCTTCGCTAACAAATAAATCTTCGAGATAGCAATAATTTGATTCTGCCCAGGTTGAGCGGTGAAAGAGATAGTGCACCAGTCCCACTATTTTCCCATTATATTTGGCTACAGCACAATAAACAGGTTCGCTCGGGGTAAGGAAACGCTCCCACGTTAATCTTGTAACTTCATCTGAAATTATAGTTTGGTAAAATGTTTGATAGTTTATCCATAAAGGAAGCCAGCTGGCGTAGTCTTTTTGTTCTGCACTTTCAATAGTAACGGTATTCATGTTAATCATATATATCCTGATATTTTGTACGAGTAATGTGTTAGTATGATGATACTAAGAACTTTATAAATTCTCGTAAAGAGACACTTTCGATATATTGATAGGATCCACTTTTAGTATAAAGGTTAATACAATGAAGAAAAACAATGCGCCTTTATTTCAAGGATTTGTTTTAGGAAAAGGAGCGGTTAAGGAGCAGGTTTACCACATCCTCCGCGATCACATCCTCGAAGGGCGATTGCCGCCAGGAACAAAAATGCCGTCAACCAGGGCGTTGTCCGAGATGATGTCAATTTCACGAAACTCAGCGATCGCCGGTTATGACCGGCTATTAGATGAAGGGTATATCCTGACCCGTAAAGGGTCTGGAACGTATGTCTCACATAATATTCCGGATCGGAGTATCAGCAATAGCTATCCAAAGATGGCGTCGGGGGATGTTGTCTTGCCTGATGAACAGGTTCACAGCCGAAATAATCCTGTTCGCGATTTATGGTCAAATGAGTATGAAGGGCGCGGCATGAACCGTCTATTTGCGGTTGGTGTCGGGTGTACGGATCTCTTCCCGCATGCGTTATGGGGAAAGCTACTGCAACGTGTCTGGAGACAATCCCGGCATCAACTGGGAGCTCACACTCATCCTTGCGGGTACCTTCCTTTGAGAAAAGCGGTTTGCCGCTACATTAAAACAACACGTGGAGTGAACTGTAACGAAGATCAAATAATCATCGTAAATGGTATTCAACAGGCATTGAATATTACTGCGCGAGCATTGTTGTCGGCAGGAAGTGACGTTTGGCTGGACGACCCGGGTTACAAAGGCGCCCGTGGAGCCTTCATGTCTGTTGGCGCGATGGTGAGGCCGGTACCGGTTGATAGCGAGGGAATGAACGTCCGCTATGGTATTGATCATTTTCCTGACGCTAAGCTGGCCTATGTCGTCCCGTCGGATCAATATCCATTAAGTGGAACGTTGAGTTTATCCCGCCGTGTTGAGTTGCTGGAATGGGCGAAGTCGAATCAGGCATGGATATTTGAAGATGACTATAATAGCGAATTCCGTTATGCCGACCGTTCTTTACAGGCTTTGCAAGGATTAGATCAGAATCAACGCGTAATCTATGCCGGAACATTTTCTAAAATGATGTACCCGGAATTCCGTTTAGGTTTTTTAGTTGTCCCGCCGGGTTTACAAGAACAGATTATGGTGACGAAATATTTTTCCGATCTTGGCACCAGTTATCTTGAGCAGGCTGTGATGGCGAGTTTTATAGAGGATGGTCACTATGCCAGTCATGTGCGCCGAATCCGTAAGGCATGCTATGAAAGAAGAACTGCGCTGGTCAACGCTATTCAGGAATATCTGGCTGATAAAATGATTGTGCAGCCTTCTGACTCTGGCGTCCATATTGTGTGCTGGCTACAAAACGGATTAACTGGAAATGAAGTCGAGGAGCAAGCCAGATTACTAGGGATGGGAATACTATCACTAAGTCGTTATTACCAGAGCGATGTCTCACGACAGGGGATTTTGATTGGTTTTGCAAATCATCCGGTAGAGGCAATTGTTGATGGGATTCGTCGTTTGGCTCAGGTTATTTAAATTATAATTTATTCAGCTCTTAGCATTAATGCAGTAAATACGTTTCTTTCGCTACGGGCAAAAATATAGAGTTTGTTTTTTGTACAATTAAATAGTGTGGATCCGTTAAAAACACGCATTGTGGTTCTTTTGGGCCGCTCAGTTTGATCATACCCTGCGCTGGTTTAGTTCTGTTTTGTAAGAGGTACAGATATGCCGGGCGTCTTTAATCAATTCCAACAACCCGTAGGTATGACTTTGTCTGACTGGAAAGGCGCACCCTTTCCACAGGCTCAGCAAATTACAGGTCGCTATTGTAAGCTTGAACGCATTAACGCCGAACGCCATGCAAAAGATCTGTATGAAGCGTACTGCGAAGCTAGCGATTGTCGCGACTGGACATATCTGGCGGTCGGGCCTTTTGAAACTTTTGATGCCTTCCAGGTTTATTTAATAAACATGGAAGAACAGACAGATCCGATGCATTTTGCCGTGATCGATTTAACCAGTATGAAACCTGTTGGTACGTTTGCACTGATGCGTATTGATCCCGCAAATGGTGTGATTGAGGTAGGGCATGTTTCTTACTCCGTACGCATGAAACGCACGCGAATTTCAACGGAAGTCATATCATTGCTTTTAAAGTACGTTTTTGAGGATCTGGGCTATCGCCGTTTTGAATGGAAATGCGATGCGCTTAATGCGCCTTCCCGTGGGGCGGCGGAGCGCTTTGGCTTCAGTTTTGAAGGCATATTTCGTCAGGCTGTCGTCACGCGGGGGCGTAATCGAGATACTGCATGGTACTCAATCATTGACGCTGAGTACCCGACACTTCGACCGGCCTACGATCTGTGGCTCGATGAGCGTAATTTCGATAACCAGGGACGGCAGATAAAGCGCCTTGGCGAGCTGATGGAAAGGGGATAAAAAAGCTCCCCGAATAAACCGGGGAGCCAGAAAGTGTAGCGCTGGCGCAGTATTATTTCTGCCGCGACTCAAGCCAGACCAGCGCCAGCGTGGAGAGCGTACACATCAGCAGAATGCCGACAAACCAAAACAGATACCACATCGTACAGTCCTCCCTAGTAAAGTTCGTGATTGTGGCGGCGGATCGTTTCTACGTTGATTCGTCCCAGCATTTTGTAATAACTCCACACGGTATAAAGCAGAACGATCGGTAGAAAAATCAGCACAATAATCAGCATGATACTGAGTGTCATCTGGCTGGAGGTGCTGTCCCACACCGTCAGGCTGGAGAGCGGATACGCGCTTGAAGGCATCACAAATGGAAACAGGGTGATTCCGGCGGTGAAGATCACGCAGGCCTGGGTCAGTGAAGCGCACAAAAATCCCCATACGGTCCGACGCTGCCCGCAGGCATAGATCGCGAGCATCGGGAAAATCATGCCAAGCAGCGGAATAATTAACAGCAGTGGTGACTGATAATAGTGCGCCATCCACGCGCCCGGTGAGGTAGTTACCATTTTTAATAGCGGGTTGGAAGGACCATTAGGATCCTGAGTAAGTAGCACATAGCCGTCGATCCCCGTCCATAGCCAGTAACCGGCTAACAAGAAGCAGAGCACTATTAGCATCGCGCTGCGACGGGTAGCAGAGAGCGCGCGTTGCTGAAGAATGCCGTCGGTCTTCAACTGGAGCCACACGCCCCCTTGCAGAATAACCAGCATCAGGCTTAATGCGCCGCACAGCAGGGCAAAGGGTGAGAGTAACTGCCAGAAGGTGCCCAGGTATTGCACATGAAGCTGTGGTGTGAAGATAAAAGGCACGCCCAAGAACAGGTTGCCGAACGCGACGCCGAAGATAACAGGAGGGACCAGGCTCCCGATAACCAACCCGGTGTCCCACATAGCACGCCAGCGTGCATTGGCTATTTTGTCGCGATAATCAAAGGCCAACGGGCGAAAGAAAAGGGCGCACAGCACCAGGATCATCGCCACATAAAACCCCGAAAATGCGGCGGCATAGACCCGCGGCCAGGCCGCGAATAATGCACCGCCCGCCAGAATGAGCCATACCTGGTTGCCTTCCCAGTGTGCCCCGACGCTATTAATCAACACCCGTCGCTCATCATCGTTTCGCGCGATCAGCGGCAACAGGCAGCCGACCCCCATATCAAATCCGTCAGTGATCATAAAGGCCACCAGAATGATGCCAATCAGCAGCCACCAAATGAGCCGCAACGTTTCATAATCCAACATGATTGTCTCCTTTATCCCTGTTGTTGCGCGGGTTCTTGGTTATGCATTGCATCTGGACCAAGGCGGGCGTATTTCTGCATCAGGTAGACTTCGGCAATTAAAAACAGGGTGTAAAGCGTGAGAATGAGCCCCATGGAGAAGGCCAGCTGACCTGCGCTTAACGCGGAGTGGGCGTACCAGGTCGGCAAAATATCCTGAATCGCCCACGGCTGACGGCCAAACTCCGTCATAAACCAGCCAGCTTCGATGGCAATCCACGGGAGCGGCAGGCTCCATAGCGTCATGCGCAGTACCCAGCGATGCTGGTCGATACGCCAGCGTAAGGTCTGTATCAACGCAATCGCCATCACTAGTAGCAGAAGTGAGCCGCATGCAATCATGATGCGAAAGCTCCAGAACACGGGGGCCACTTGTGGAATGGCGCCGCGTTGCGCGGCCTGATATTGCGCTGGTGTAACGTGGTTCATGTCAGGCGCGTAGTTCGCCAGCAGGATGCCGTAACCCAGATCTTTCTCCACAGCGTGAAAAGCGTTCAGTACCTGAGGCGTGCGGTTACCTCTGGCGATTTCCTGCATCAGCAGCCACGCTTCCCGGCCCCGCTGCAGGCGGGGGAGCGCGTCCGCCATCAGGTTTTTCAGCCCCGGAACCGGCGTATCTAACGAGTGGGTCGCCAGAATACCCAGCAGGGCCGGTATTTTCACGGCAAAGGCGTTACGTTCTTGCTCCTGCTGCGGCCAGGCGATGACATGAAAGGGCGCGGGGGCCGGTTCGGTTTGCCATTCGCCTTCCATTGCCGCCAGTTTTACCGGCTGGAACTGGGCGACCTCATAGGCTGAGCTATCACCCAGTTGTAGCGTGCCGAGGATAGCCAGCGTGCCAAAGACGGAACCCACCGCGAAGGAACGCCGAGCGAACTCGCGATTGCGACCACGCAGCAAATACCAGGCGCTGATGGACATCACAAACATGGCGCCGGTGACATAACCGGACATCACGGTATGCACAAATTTCACCTGGCTGACGGGGTTAAAGACCAGCTCGCTAAAGCTGCTCATCTCCATGCGCAGGGTATCAATATTAAAGTGAGCGCCTGTTGGATATTGCATCCAGCCGTTGGCGTTGAGGATCCACAGGGCCGAGATATTGGAGCCAAACGCGACCAGCCAGGTCACCAGTAAATGCTGATACTTGTTTAAGCGCTGCCAGCCGAAGAAGAACAGTCCAACGAAGGTGGATTCAAGAAAGAAAGCCATCAAGGCTTCCATCGCCAGCGGAGCGCCAAAAATATCGCCTACATAGTTGGAATAGAGCGACCAATTAGTACCGAACTGAAACTCCATGGTCAGGCCGGTTGCCACGCCGAGCGCAAAGTTAATACCGAATAGCTTTCCCCAGAAACGCGTCATGTCGCGGTAGATTGTTTTGCCGGTCACCACGAACAGGGTTTCCATGATGGCCAACAAAAAAATCAGCCCCAGCGTCAGGGGAACAAACAGAAAATGGTACAGCGCGGTCAGCGCAAACTGCCAGCGCGATAGGTCAATGACGTCCCACATGCGAACTCCATCAGGCATTAGAGAGTGAATAGGTAAGGAAGAAAACGCCAGACCCGCAGTAGAAAAGTACGCGGGTCTAAAGAGGGGGATCAGGCAGGCGGGCCAGATGCCAGCCAGCCGCAGACTTCATTCAGGCGCTCGAGCGAGTCGAGCAAATCTTCCGGTGCGGCCAACACCAGTTCCGGCAACGGACAGATCTCATAACTCTCAAGCAGAAGCCCTTTCAGGGTATCCAGACAGCGAACATGCCAGACATGGCGCAGCGCCGTGGCGTCGATTTGGCTCTCGCCGTAGCCGATGGTGCGGATTTGAATGCGCCCTTCGCCACACAGGCGGGCGAGGAACAGGCGATCCGCGTCGCTAATCGGCAGTTGGGTGAGGTTAATGCTATGGGGTTGTGCTGCCGGATCGCGCACGTGCGCCAGCAGTTCCTGGGCCAGCGTCAGGCCATTCATCAACCCATCTATAGGCGGAGGCAGCAGGCTATCGTCCGGCAGCGTATTGATTGTTGCCGCCTGCCACAGCGCCCGTGGCGCACTGCCTGCTTCCAGATGTTCCTCCCATTGCCCTTTGTTATTCTGACAACGCACCCGCCAGATGCCGCAGAAAATCGATTCCTGAATCACGCTCGCCCTGCCGTCAGCATGCTGGATGCGCACGGAAACTTCGCCTTCGCCGAGCAGCGTATTCAGAAAGGTGAGATCGTCTGCATTGAGCGCGGATAAATCCCATCCCAGTACGTCCTGTTTAGCGGGAATTCTTTGGGCGAGCTGGTGGCGGACGTCGGTTAACAATGCCATCACCGCCGGGCTGTGCGGACAGTTTTCCAGTGATGCCATGCTGGGGTCGCTGTTGACCTGGCAGGTGAGGGGCAAGGGATTCATGCTGAAACTGTCATCGTCCGGCTGCGTTCCCGGTCCCAGCAGATGAAAAAAGGAATCGCTCATCATGCAGACTCCGGCGGTATACGTTGTTCAACGAAGGGACGCATCAGGTTGAGCAGGTCGGCCCACGGGTGGATGCCACTGAGAATGCCGCGCAGCTTACCTTGGGTAAACACCAGGGTAGCCGGAAAACGGAACACGCCAAAGCGATCGCCGATCGCTTCGCTGTGTTCAAGATCCGCCATGGCGATGTGCCAGTCAAACTGGGGAAACTCGCGGAGCAACTCGGCAATCATGACCGGGTTATCGCTGACTTCCGGTGTACGGCGGGGATCGCTACTGAGCAGGACCACGCCATCACGCACGCGGGTTATCCAGTCATCCAGTTCAGATGCGCTCAGAGGATGCCAGCCCCTGGCCAGCATACGCTGCCATAGCGCAGAAAACGGTTTGTCATTCAACATGTTGCTTATCTCTCCAGCGTTACGCGATACTGGCGAATACGCACGCCTTCATAGTTTTCCATCGACAGACACTCATAGTTCAGGCAACGCATTTCATCGATTTTCTGTGGCGCAATGCCCCATGCGGCCAGTTGCGTAAGCGCGGCCTGTTCCGCCGCCGGGAGCTGAGCGCGCGCGATGTCGGTCAGGCTGCCGCCATAGTCGTCCAGTTGTACCGGCTGTAGTCCCACCAGTGCGATGTGTGCGGGCAGATGGCCGCGAATATCCGCCAGAGCCAGCACTTCGGAGAAGCTGTTCTGATGCAGACTCATTTTTTTGGCGCTGAGGTAGCTCGGGACTTTTTCACCGGCGTAAGTTTGCAAGGTTCCCGGCTCAAGTCCGTAGTCGATGGCGTCCAGCAGCAGCAAATGGCTGGCCTGCTCAACATAGCCCAGCAGATTCAGCCCCTGCGTGCCGCCGTCGACAATCTCTACCGATTCTGGCCAGTGGTAGCGGGCGTACAGGCGCTCGGCGAGGCGAATACCAAACCCTTCATCTGCCCACAGCAGGTTGCCTAAGCCCATCACGATGACGTTAGGTTCGCTCATGACGCCTCCTTATCGTGCTGACCCTTGGGAAATTTATGGCTACGAAAGCCGTTAATCATGGTTGAGATGACGGTCTCGTCAGACATGATGTCTTCACGAATCGCCATATACACATGGCCTACGATGAAGGCGGCGATGAACCACATCCCTAACCGATGCCAGCTGTGGATATCGAGAGAGTTCCCGCCGGTCCAGTAGAAAAACTCCGTCACATAGCGGAAAGGGATAAAAATGGCGTACTGGCTATGTTCGCTGTATAAGGCAAAACCGGTGAGGATCATAAAAACGGAAAGCAGGAAATAACCGCACATCGCCGCCTGCGCGATGGGGTTATGACCGATATCATCTCCCGGTTTTTTTTCCAGAAACAGATACCAACGCACCACAGAATACGCACCCTGCCACCAGCTGCGCCGCCAGACCGGCACGATAAACAGTTCACGTGAATAGCGATTACCGACGAAGGCCCAGTAAATGCGCATCAGCAGTATCACCGTGAACACCATGGCGGCGGCGAAATGTACCAGTCTGATATCGCCCATATAGAACAGATAAGTGGCCTCACCGCTGACCGACGGCAGCGGTCGGCCAATGAAGTATCCGGTCACCATCAAAACCAACATGCAGCCCACCGTCAGCCAGTGCCACAAGCGTACTGGCGCTTCAAACACATAGTGGCTGGTGGCGGTATCACGCGCCTCCCCGACGCGTGGGGATGTTTTTCCAGTCATCGTTCCGTTCCTTAACGCTTAGCGAACCTGGACGGCGATAAGTTCGCTGCCGTCGTCGCCGAGTACGTGGGTTGAACATGCCAGGCAGGGGTCGAAGCTGTGCAAGGTGCGCAGGATCTCCAGCGGTTGATCCGGTATTGCCATTTGGGTGCCCATCAGCGCCGCCTCGTAAGCGCCAATTTGTCCCTTCGGATCGCGCGGGCTGGCATTCCAGGTGGTCGGCACCACGCATTGATACAGGTCGATCTTCTGGTCGCGAATCGATGCCCAGTGGCCTAATGCTCCGCGCGGCGCTTCGGTAAAACCGATCCCGCGACAGTGCTGCGGCCAGCTTTCAGGCTCCCATTTTTCGGTATTTGCAGTCGCCAGGTTGCCGTTTTTCAGGTTGGTCATCAGCTTGTCGAAGAAGTATTGCAGCTTGCTCACGGCCCACTGTGCTTCGTGCGCGCGGCACAAAATACGCCCCAGCGTTGATTGCATACCCGATAGCGGCAGCTTGAGAGCAGACATCATGCGATCCACGGATTCAATCGTGGCGGCATCCCCTTTGTGATAGGCAATCAGCGTACGTGCCAGCGGCCCAACTTCCATGGCGTGTCCGCGCCAGCGCGGGGCTTTAATCCACGAGTAGCGTTCCTGTTCGTTGAGCTGCTTGATATCGGTATCGCTGCCTTTGACATCGCCCGGGTTATACCAGGGTTCAGTAATCCCTTCGAACGGATGACGGCCTAATTGATCGTCCGGATAACGATACCAGGCATGATCGACAAACTCCTGAATTTGCTGCTGATCGTCCAGATCCACCGGCATGACGTTGTTAAAATCACCGTTAATCACCGCGCCGCCAGGCATCAACAGACTCTTGTCGCTGAAGTCATTGGCGATATCCGGGAACGCGCCGTAGCTTAAAACGCACTTATCAGAAAGCCCGGTGCCAATCTGGCTCCAGGGTTTATTGAACTGGCCGATAGCCAATGCGTCAGGCACCATGACATTGTTGATGAAGTCGGCGGTGCGGGTGATGATCGACTGCACCAGGTTCAGGCGTTCCATATCGACTGCGCCAACCGCGCCGCTCTGATCGATATTGATAGCGCATGGCATACCGCCGACAATCCAGTTCGGATGCGGATTCTTACCGCCAAACACCGTATGGATTTTGATGATCTCGCGCTGAAAATCGAGCGCTTCCAGATAGTGGGCAAAGCCCATCAGGTTGGCCTCTGGCGACAGCTTGTACTGCGGATGTCCCCAATAACCGTTGCGGAAAATCCCCAGTTGACCACCTTCGACAAATTTCTTCAGGCGATTTTGAACGTCAAAGAAGTAGCCCGGAGAAGACATCGGCCAGGCTGAAAGGCTTTGTGCCAGCTGCGATGTGGCGCGCGGGTCTGCTTTCAGGGCATTCAGCACGTCAATCCAGTCCATTCCGGCTAACTGGTAAAAGTGCACCAGATGGTCGTGGCACCACAGCGTCGCCAGCATAATATTGCGAATGATGTTGGCGTTGTCGGGCACTTTGATGCCAATCGCATCCTCAATGGCATAGACCGAAGCAAGCGCATGTACGCCGGTGCACACCCCGCAAATCCGTTCGACAAACGCCCAGGCATCGCGCGGGTCGCGCCCCTGTAGAATGATCTCCAGCCCGCGGAACATGGTGCCGCAAGAAACCGCGTTGGTGATGATGTTCTGCTCATTAATGTTCACTTCACAACGCATATGGCCTTCGATGCGCGTGATGGGGTCGACAACCAGGCGGCGACCGGCATTATTGACCGTATATCCCTGGGTTTGATACGAATTGCTCATGCCTGTTTATCCTTATGGTCTGGCGACTGTTGTCCGGCGTCTTTTAATTGCTGTTTGTGGCGGTTGTGTTGATTGACGGCGCTAGCGACCGCGTGGACGCCGACACCGGCCGCCACGACGCCAAGCGCGGTGAGGCCCACGGTATCGGCGGTTGAATGCGTTCCCATCTGTGGAATATCGACCACGCGGCTGTAGAACGAACCGCGATCCCAGAAGCCGTTCTCCGAACATCCCAGACAACCGTGGCCGGACTGGATGGGGAAGGAAACGCCGCCATTCCAGCGGGTGGTGGAGCAGGCGTTATAGGTGGTTGGCCCTTTGCAGCCCATTTTGTACAGGCAATAGCCTTTGCGAGCGGCGTCATCGTCCCAACTCTCAACGAATTCCCCGGCATCAAAGTGGGCGCGGCGGTAGCATTTGTCGTGGATACGTTGACCATAGAACATCAGCGGACGCCCAAGACGGTCGAGTTCAGGCAGCCTGTCAAACGTCACCAGGTAGGTAATGATGGCGCTCATGACATCCGGAATCGGCGGGCAGCCGGGCACTTTCACGATCGGCTTATCGGTGATCACCTTATCGATCGGCGTAGCCTGGGTGGGGTTAGGCCGGGCTGCCTGCACGCAGCCCCAGGAGGCGCAGGTTCCCCAGGCGATAATCGCGCTGGCACCTGCGGCGGCTCGTTTTAGCTTTTCAATAAACGGACGCCCACCGCTAATGCAAAACATCCCTTGCTCGCCCAGCGGAGGGTTGCCTTCGACTGCCAGAATATATCGGCCGTGGTAGCGGCTCAGAATGTCTTCAAATACCTCTTCGGCCTGCGTTCCGGCGGCGGCCATCAGGGTGTCGTCGTAATCGAGGGAAATCAGGGAGAGGATGACGTCTTTGGCAAGTGGGTGAGAGGAGCGGATAAATGATTCGGTGCAGCAGGTGCATTCCAGCCCGTGGATCCAGACTACCGGGATCCGGGGTTTGTTCTCCAGCGCCCAGGCAATTCTGGGCGTCATTCCGGCTCCCAACCCCAGCGATGTAGCCGCGAGGCTACAATATTTGAGAAAACTGCGTCTGCTCACGCCTTTGCGGCGCATCGCCTGATAAAAGGTCTCCTCGTTATTCGTATTCATAACACGCGTTTCTTCCCCCGTTGAGTTCTGGCGCATGCCGCCAGCGATATCTAAAAAAGCGTATCCGATCGGAGTAGAGAAACAATGCAAAGAGTGTGGTTATGTCCTATTGCGATATTTTCGTGCCTGTTATCTGTTTTTCGCTTTCCAGGAATAAAAAAACGCACAGGGGGACCACCCTGTGCGTCGGGTTTATCGCGGAAGAACTTAAACCCCAAGGCGATCGCGTAGGCTGTAATATGCCGCCCCCATGGCGGTAAACGGAATGCGCAGGCTTCGGCCTCCCGGGAACGGGTAGTGCGGCAGTTTGGCAAACGCGTCAAAGCGCTCGGCATCTCCGCGGAGCAGTTCGGAAATCAGGCGCCCTGCCAGGTGAGTACAGGTCACGCCGTGGCCGCTGTAGCCCTGCATATAGTAAATGTTGGTATCAAGACGGCCGAACTGCGGCATGCGAGACAGCGTTAACAGGAAATTACCGGTCCAGCGGTAATCAATTTTTACCCCCTGCAATTGCGGGAAGGTCTTCAGCAGTTTCGGCATCACCAGACGCTCAATATCATCCGGATCGCGAGCGCCGTAGACTACGCCACCGCCGTACAGCAGGCGGTTATCGCCGGTCAGACGGTAGTAATCCAGCAGGTAGTTACAATCTTCCACACAGTAGTTTTTCGGGATCAGCGAGCGCGCCATCTCCGCCGACAGCGGTTCGGTGGTTAATACCTGCGTGCCGCACGGCATGCTGCTTTTTGCCAGCGCAGGTTCCAGTTTGTCTCCGAGGTAGGCGTTGCCCGCGACGATCACAAAGCGGGCCGTCACCTGACCTTTTTCAGTGCTGACCACCGCCGGGCTGGTGTGCTGAATACGGGTGACTGGCGACTGTTCAAAGACGCGCCCACCGTTCAGACGAATGGCGTTAGCTTCGCCAATCGCCAGGTTCAGCGGATGAATATGGCCGCCGCTGTGGTCGAGCAGCGCGCCGACATAACGATCGCTGCTGACTTCGCGGCGAATTTCGCTGCTGTCTAACAGTTCAAGCTGCGTGTTGCCGTAGCGTTCCCAGTTCGACTTTTGCTCTTCCAGCGTTTCCATCTGTTTGTGGTTTAGCGCCACAAACAGCCCGCCGGGGCGATAGTCACATTCGATCTGATAACGCTTGATGCGTTCGCGGATGATATTGCCGCCTTCAAACATCATACTGCCAAGCATTTTGGCGGCGTCCGGGCCATAGGTACGTTCGATAACGTCGATATCGCGACTGTAGGAGTTCACCAACTGACCGCCGTTACGTCCGCTGGCCCCGAAACCAATACGCGCGGATTCCAGTAACACCACGTCATAACCCATTTCCGCTAAATGCAGGGCGGAGGAGAGTCCGGTATAACCACCGCCCACGACGCAAACATCACAGCTAACCGATTCGCTAAGGGTCGGAAACGGTTCGTACTGATTGGCGCTTGCGGCGTAATAACTGCTGGTATGTTCAGTCATGATTAAGACTCCAGGGAGATCCAGATGGTTTTCAGTTCGCTAAATTTTTCCAGCGCATGCAGGGACTTATCGCGCCCGTTACCGCTTTGCTTATAACCGCCGAACGGCACGGTCATATCGCCGTCGTTGTAGTTATTCACGAAGACCGAACCGGCTTTCAGGCGACGACTCATGCGGTGAGCGCGCGATAAATCACGGGTCCAGACTGCGGCGCCGAGGCCGTAGTCACTGTCGTTGGCTAACGCCAGGGCTTCGGCTTCACTGCTAAAACGGGTGACGACCAGTACCGGACCGAAGATTTCATCACGGCTAACGTGGGCCTGCGGTGCGGTATCGACAAAAATAGTCGGACCGATAGCGGCAGGATGTACGTGGCTGCGGCCATCCAGCGCCAGCGTGCCTTGCGCTTCGCCGTCGCGAATAAAACCGTGCACGGTGTCGGCATGCGCATTGTCGATAAGCGTGCCCATCGTGGTTTCCGGATCCAATGGGTTGCCAGGCTGCCAGTTTTTTGCCTGCTCTTTCAGCAGGGCGATGAACTCGTCAGCAATACTCTCTTCCAGCAGCAGGCGCGTTCCGGCGATACAAACCTGGCCCTGGTTATAGAAGATACCTGCCGCTGCATTAGCGGCGGCTTTCGGCAGATCCGGGCAGTCGGCAAACACGATGTTGGCACTTTTACCTCCGGCCTCCAGCCAGACGCGTTTCATGTTGCTGTCACCCGCATCTTTGAGCAGTTGCTTGCCGGTGCGGGTCGAGCCGGTGAAGGTGATCACATCAACATCCGGATGCTGTGACAACGCCTGGCCCGCTTCGTGACCATACCCGCTAACAACGCTGAGAACGCCATCGGGCAAACCTGCTTTTTTAGCCAGCGCAGCCAGGCGAATGGCGGTCAGCGGTGATTTTTCGGAAGGCTTGAGGATCACGCTGTTGCCCGCCGCCAGTGCCGGGCCGAGTTTCCAGCAGGCCAGTAGCAGGGGAAAATTCCACGGCACGATGGCCGCAATCACGCCCACCGGTTCGCGGACAATCAGCGCCAGATCGTTCACCGAGGTGGTGGCAACTTCGCCATAGACTTTATCTATAGCTTCGGCGTACCAACGGATAGCGCGGGCCGCGCCGGGAATATCATCACGCAGGCTATGGCGAATCGGTTTACCGGTATCGAGCGTTTCCAGTAGCGCCAGCTCCTCGTGATGCTGCTCCATTAAATCGGCGAGTTTGTGCAGTGCCGCTTTGCGCTCTGCGGGTGAGGCTTGCGACCAGTCTCCGCGTTCAAACACGGTACGGGCTGCGGTGACCGCGCGGTCCACATCCGCTTTTTTACCGCGGGCGACTTTAGCCAGAGGACGTTGTCCTGCCGGATCCAACGTAATAAAGGTTTCATTATCGGCGGCGGCACAATATTCGCCGTTAATAAATAAACGGGTCTCTGGTGAATAATGGCTGGCTTTCTCACGCCAATATTTAAGATTCTGAAAGTTCATAGCTACTCCTTTTATATCAATAAGATAAAGTTCGTTGCTGATCTTTTTCAGGCAAAATCAGGCTGCACGATGCCCCAGGGATGTACCCTGTTAATGCGCGTTATTTAAGAAGGCCTGAGAAACTCAGGCCGCTACTTATTAGAAAGTGGTGGGAGTGTGGGCACTGATGATGCGGCAGATCCCTGCCGACGTGTTGCTGAAGCTGTGTGGTATGCCGGTGTTAATGGCATAACTTTGCCCAGCAACAAGAGGATACGTTTGACCGTTGATGGTCAGTATCACTTCACCTTCCAGTATTGTGCCAATCTCTTCACCCTGGTGTTTAATTCTCTCCCCGGTTGTCGTGCCCGGCTGATAGGTTTCAAACATCATTGCCAGCGTACGATTCGGATTTCCGTTGTGTACCAGCTTCATGGATACTCCCTGACTCCCGATCTCAATCAAATCATCCTGATTGATAACCACCTGCGGTTCGTCAGGCTTTTCCGGTTCCGCGAAGAACTCGGAGAGCGACAGCCCATATACTTTCAATAGCTTTTGCAGCGTACTGATGGCAGGACTGACTTTATCCTGCTCTATGGTGCTGATGGCGCTATGCGTTAACCCAGACAGTTCGGCGGCACGACGCTGCGAAAGACCCAATTGCTGGCGGATCTCTGACAAACGTTTACCCGGCGCCAGGCCGTCATCGCTCATAATTGCATTTCCTTAACTGTAGTGGTCAGAGTCGCTGTTTTTCAGCGAGGTGGTTCTGACAAGCGGTGATAAAACCTTCAAGTAACAAACGCGACAGGGCGTATTCGCTACTGTTCCATTCCGGGTGCCACTGCACGCCGAGCGCGAAAGGATGGTCATGCACGCTGGCTGCTTCCACTAATCCATCCTGCGAGCGTGCTTCCACGCGCAGCTGCGGGCCAAGGGTTTTTGCGCCCTGTCCATGCAAGGAGTTAACCCAAAACGTGCTGCAACCTGGTATTAACTGAGATAGCAATCCTCCCTGTTGAACCTGGACTTCATGAGATGGCGCATATTGCTGCTCCACCGGGAGTTCCGCATCTTCACGATGTTCCAGGAACTGCGAGTGATCGCACAGGCGACGATACAGAGTCCCGCCAGTGGCGACAACTAATTCCTGTAAGCCCCGGCAGATGGCGAAAATGGGAATGCGCCTTTCGAGTCCGGCGGTAATTAGCGCCATGCTCAGAAGATCACGCCCGGGATCGGCGTCAGACTCATCGCCATTTTCACCATAGAGGTGCGGCTGCACATTGCTTGGGCTTCCTGGCAGGAAGATACCATCCAGTTTCGGTAACAGCGCGTTCAGCAATTCGGGTTCCGCGAGCGCATGGGGAAGCGCTATCGGTAATCCACCGGCATTTAATACCGCATTCAGGTACTTTTCTTGCAGAGTCTGGGTCTGGTGACCCTTAAGCCTGTTCCTACACATCACTACACCAATAACTGGATTGTCAAATATATTGCCCATGATCGACCTCACGTTTTGGAATAAATTATTGCCAAACGGTTCCTTGTTGTGCCATTCCGTTCATTATTTTCTCAATCTAGCAGCGAAATAACCTTCCAGCAAACTTAATTTAACATTTGACAAACAATTTGTTTGCATCCAGAGTCGAATGGTGGACATTATATTTAACAGTCAAATCACAGAACAGCTTACCAGGCCAACGGCGGTGAATCATGGAAACCAATATCGTAGAAGTTGAGAATTTTGTTCAGCATTCTGAAGAGAGACGAAGTAGCGCGTTTGCGCGCGAAGTTAAGCAGTATCTGGAACGCTATCCTAATACGCAGTATGTGGATGTGTTGTTAACCGACCTTAATGGCTGTTTTCGCGGTAAACGCCTTCCCGTTGCGGGATTGCATAAGTTAGAGAAAGGCTGCTATTTCCCGGCATCCGTTTTCGCGATGGATATCCTGGGCAATGTGGTGGAAGAGGCGGGATTAGGCCAGGAGCTTGGCGAACCGGATCGGACCTGTGTACCTGTGCCTGGTACGTTAACCCCTTCGGCTGCCGATCCGGAATTTATTGCGCAGATGATGCTGACGATGCTGGATGAAGATGGCGCTCCCTTTGACGTTGAGCCGCGGAACGTTCTTAACCGACTCTGGCAGAAACTTCGCCAGCGCGGTTTGTTCCCCGTCGTAGCGGTAGAGCTGGAGTTCTATTTACTCGATCGTAAGCGCGATCCCGAAGGTTATTTGCAGCCGCCGTGCGCGCCGGGAACGGACGACAGAAATACCCAAAGTCAGGTTTACTCGGTTGATAACCTGAACCATTTTGCTGATGTGCTGAACGATATCGATGAACTGGCCCGTTTACAGCTGATCCCGGCTGACGGCGCGGTGGCTGAAGCCTCCCCAGGGCAGTTTGAAATCAACCTTTACCATACCGACAACGTGCTCGACGCCTGCGATGACGCACTGGCGCTGAAACGTCTGGTACGGCTGGTGGCCGAGAAACATAAGATGCATGCCACGTTTATGGCAAAGCCTTATGAGGAGCATGCCGGTAGCGGGATGCATATCCACATCAGCGTCATGAACAATAAAGGCGAGAACGTGCTGGCCGATGCGAATGGCGATGATTCCATGTTACTTAAGCGTGCGCTTGCCGGGATGATTGATCTGATGCCCGCATCAATGGCGCTGCTGGCGCCGAATGTGAACTCTTATCGCCGCTTCCAGCCGGGGATGTATGTGCCGACTCAGGCTTCCTGGGGGCATAACAATCGTACGGTGGCGCTGCGTATTCCCTGCGGCGATCGTGATAACCATCGGGTTGAATATCGCGTAGCGGGGGCTGATGCCAACCCGTATCTGGTGATGTCGACCATCCTGGCGGGGATCCTTCACGGTCTGGATAACGAGTTGCCATTGCAGGAAGAAGTAGAAGGCAACGGACTGGAGCAGGAAGGGCTACCGTTCCCGATCCGCCAGAGCGATGCGCTGTGGGAGTTCATGCAAAACGATCATCTGCGTGAGTTGCTCGGGGAGCGGTTTAGCCATGTGTATCACGCCTGTAAAAACGATGAGCTTATCCAGTTTGAACGTCTGATAACCGACACTGAAATTGAGTGGATGCTGAAAAACGCCTGACCGTTGTACAGGTCATTGAAAAAGAAGTCGCATCATGCGGGCTGAGCGGAGCCAGCCCGTAAAAATTGCAGGAATACCTGCCATTTCCCGGATGTCGCGTAATGGAGCGCGGGCGACAACGGGTCTTCAGATAACCGACAGAGTTTGTGACGAGGAAATGTGATGATGCCAATGTTTAAAAAACCGCCCCGCGTGAGCATCCATGGCTCCCGCAGTAATTACGGACCGCATCTGTGCCGCACAACATTGACGCCTTTATTATGGCTTTCCTCCCCGACACGACCCAGGTCTGCAGTACCCACGTTTCGAACGCAGATCTGGACTCGTCGCGGGGAGGGAAGCTATGTCGACTAATTCTTCTGCGGATCTCTCTGCTCAGCCGGGCAAAGCACAGCTGCGTAAATCCCTGAAGCTGTGGCAGGTGGTGGTGATGGGGCTTGCCTATCTCACGCCGATGACGGTGTTTGACACCTTTGGCATTGTTTCGGGTATCAGCAATGGCCATGTTCCGGCCTCTTACCTGCTGGCTCTGGCAGGAGTACTGTTTACTGCCATCAGTTACGGAAAGCTGGTGCGACAGTTTCCACAGGCCGGTTCGGCCTATACTTATGCGCAAAAAGCGATCAACCCACATGTCGGGTTTATGGTTGGCTGGTCGTCACTGCTTGACTACCTTTTCCTGCCGATGATTAACGTACTATTGGCGAAAATTTACCTTTCTGCGCTGTTCCCTGGGGTTGCTCCTTGGATTTGGGTGGTGATGTTCGTCGCGATCCTTACCGCAGCCAATCTGAAAAGCGTTAATCTGGTGGCGAATTTCAATGCGCTGTTTGTCCTGGTGCAGGTCGCAATAATCGTGGTGTTCATTTTCCTTGTGGTACAGGGGCTGCACAAAGGGGAAGGGGTCGGGACCGTCTGGTCGCTGCAACCGTTTGTCAGCCAGAATGCGCATTTAATCCCGATTATCACTGGGGCGACCATCGTCTGCTTCTCGTTTCTCGGCTTTGACGCGGTGACGACCCTCTCTGAAGAGACGCCGGATGCTGCGCGCACCATTCCAAAAGCTATTTTCCTTACCGCGCTGTACGGTGGGCTGATCTTCATTGCCGCCTCATTCTTTATGCAACTGTTCTTTCCGGACATTAGCCGATTCAAAGACCCGGATGCGGCGCTGCCGGAGATTGCGCTGTACGTCGGCGGCAAACTGTTCCAGTCTATTTTCCTGTGTACCACCTTTGTGAATACGCTGGCTTCAGGTCTGGCGTCGCATGCCAGCGTTTCGCGTTTGCTGTACGTGATGGGCCGCGATAACGTCTTCCCGGAGAAGTACTTTGGTTATGTCCATCCCAAATGGCGTACTCCCGCGTTGAACGTCATCATGGTCGGTATTGTGGCGCTGTCGGCCCTGTTTTTTGACCTGGTGACAGCCACGGCGTTGATTAACTTTGGTGCGCTGGTGGCCTTTACGTTTGTTAATCTCTCGGTGTTTAACCACTTCTGGCGTCGTGAAGGACGCAAGCATACCTGGCAGGAGAAGTTGCACTATCTGGTATTGCCGATGGTCGGTGCTGCCACGGTTGCCGTACTGTGGGTGAATCTTGAGGTGACATCGCTGACACTGGGTCTGGTATGGGCCGGCGTTGGGCTGGTGTATCTCGCCTGGCTGACCGGACGTTTTCGCAAACCGCCGCCGCAGTTTGACGCCGCGAAAACCGAACGGGCATGGGAGTGATGGATACGGAATCGGTCGACGTGTTTGGTTGAGTTGGCTTAAAAATGAAACACGGTATGTCGCGGCAAACGATCGCGGCATACCTGCTTTAATTAATGTACTGCTTACTTTAGGGAATAAAAAAACCGGCACGGGAGCCGGTAAGTGAATCAATGTAGGAATATCATTATTATTATAATTACTGAATTATAATTCAGCCAACTCAATAGGAACGGGTTTCCCTATATGGTATCCCTGTAACCAACCAATACCCATCGTAATTAGCATCTTTTCAATTTCCTCATTTTCAACAAACTCAGCGACTACTTCCATGTTTTTGAGTTTTGCTACTTCGCAGAAGGATCTGACAGCGCATCGACTAAATTCATCGGTCAGTATATTACGGATGAAGGAGCCATCAATTTTCAGAATATCTGCGTCTAACGTTCGTAGTCGTGAATAGCTTGACGCTCCTGTGCCAAAATCATCAATAGCAATTTTAGAACCGGCTTTACGTAGTGCTCTCAGAACATCAGTGACATTTGCGTTGTCAATGATATCTGTCTCAATGACTTCAAAAATTATACGTTCAGGTGCTATTGAGTATTTTCTAAACAGTGTGAAAACATTATCAAGAAAATCAATTTTATTAAGTGAATCTGGCGTCAGATTAATGGAGAAATGACTGTTCGGGTCAGATTTCTGCCGTGACTGTATAAAACGAAATGTTTGCTCTATGACAGTGATATCTAGCGCAGGAAGTAATCCTGCCTCGCGAGCAACCGGGAGGATGGTATCTGGAAAGATTAACTTACCATCAACCATTTTTATCCGAATAAGTATCTCGTGATAACGTGTCAGTCCCGTGGTTGAAACGATCGGCTGAACAACCAGCATCGTTGATACGATGGGTTGAGCCATAAGCTCAAACGACTTTCTGTCAATTGCTTTTTGCAACATATGACGAATGACAGCCTGACTGACAATTTTATCACCTGGCACTTGCGGGCTGAGTAACAACGGTTGCCCCTGCATTAACGAGATGTAGCTTTGGGTATTAAGATGCTTAATTGCTTGAGATAAATTTTTAATCAGGTTTTTCTCGGTGGTATATGCCACACCACAAGATAGCCCTAATTGGTAGTCCTTCCAGATAAAACGAAAAGAGTTTAGCTCTTTGTAGAAATCAGGAATGTCAGGGACAGCATTAAGGCGAAGAATTATTCCATGACCTGGGGCGTAATAAATATCACCTGTACCCTTAATCAATTTACGTACATATGCGCTTAGCGCTTTTACAAATTCAAAACGAAATTCTATTCCATGAGTTTGCTCAAGCGTATTCAACTCTGTACAACGGATGTAACATAAGCACTCTGTTACGTGTTTACGGATGTCCATTTGCAGGGCCTGAAAGTTAGGCAGTCCGGTGTTAGGCTCTGATCTAAAAAGTTGTTTGAGGCGGCGGAGATATTTTCGGTTACGGACCACAAGTACACCGGTAACAACAATCGTAAGAGAAAAGACAAACACTATCGTGGAGGAAATCACGAGACTGTGTAAATAATTATTATAGTTAGCAGGCGGAATATAACTGTTTATATAATATCCCAACAAGATGAGCATTGTTACCCATACCGGGGATATAAAAGCATGGCCAATGCAGATCACTCCCCACAGCATTACTGGAAGTAACCACAGTAATGAATAGTCTGTAAATATAAGAATATCTTCTCTGATGACGATCAAAGCGGACATAATGCAGAGTAACAGCACCAGCCATAATACTTGATGCAATATAGGAGGGCCGGATTTTATCAGCGCCTTCACTTGTCTGGTGTATAGAATGCACCATGCAGGATTTTGAACACTTCTAAGCAACAGATAACAAAAAGGGATGCCAGTCAGGCAAGAGTTCATCAACCACTGTAAGTTTATTAATGTTTGCAGAGTAAAAAGGTTTGCGATCGGTGCAGAGGCAGTGTTCGATTGAAACCAGTGATCAATCGAGATGAATAGTAAGGCGTTGCAACACACGAGCCAGATAATACGCAGGATTGTAAGCTGGCTACGACCAAAGCTAACCGCGCCTCGTTTGCCTGTCGAGAAAAAGTAGAGTGTCTGGCTAATGAGAGCAGCCAGTAACTGAGCCGTTAGCGTGAATACCGAAGATAAAGGGTAAGAGTAAAGCGCATACAAGAAAAAGGCACCCAAAATGGGCAGCGCCTTTTGCCGGTATAAAACCAGCAGTGCAGAAATGAGAGGTAAAGTGAGATCGTAAAAATGCAGTGTTATACCCGCAACATCCTCCTGCTTACTGAGATGACCAGCGACCAACTGTAATGCAAAAAACGCGATGCCGACACAAAAATACTCTCTAAATGTATTAATGAAATTTATATTTTCCGTTTTTTTTAGCAATATCATCATTCGCAATTCTCAGTGATTTATCACCGTTCTCGATTTAAACCATCTACTTAAAGCAGGTTAGACTGGAGGCTTGAAATGTGTATTTTTGGATGTTTTCGCTAATTGAAAACCATTCTAAAATATGTTACATGAATTTTTTCAAGGTAACCCTCGATAATTTCCCTGTGTTTCACAACGCAGGGGAGAACAATCTTTGTGGCTGTGCTGATAATAAAAACTCCGTCAGCAGCCATTATTTAAGACAGAATATACGATCGATAATAACGATCAATGTAAATCTTTTGATAGATTTTATCGATAGGTTTAGCAGATCATAAATACCACGAAAGATCGATGAAAGCTATTAAAGTGTTATTTTTTAATGGTGTTTATTTCATAAATGTTAATTGAATGCTTTGTTTATTAAAAATTAACCTACGGAGGCATCTTTCTAAGGGAATCATTCTGTCATTGTGAGGAAAGTGAGTTTCCCCACCTTCCTACAACACACTCAATTGTTAATCATTAACGAGGCTGCTGCTGCGTTGCGCAGTGAATGCCGCCGCCGCCAGCCGCAATGCCATCAATGTTCAGTTGTATAATTTCACGATCGGCAAACAGCTCCTGCAAAATAGCGTGGGTATTACGATCGGTGCGCTTATCGCCAAATTGCGGTGCAATGACGGCATCATTACACAGATAAAAATTGATATACCCCGCGGCGAAATCATCACTCGCATAAGTCTGGCGGATGGTAGAAGGTCCTTCCAGCGTGACTACCTTCAACCGGCGGCCTTTGGCATCCGTGGCGGCCCGTAATATGTCCAGATGACGCCGGGTGATCGCGTAATCAAAGGAAGACGGATCCTGCTCAAGACCCGCCACCACCGTACCCGGATGCGTGAATCGGGCATAAAAATCTGTATGGCCGTCGGTAATATCCTTACCGGCAATACCCGGCAACCAGATGATTTTCTCCAGACCTAGCAGTCGCTTAAGTTCTTCTTCGCATTCGGCTTTGCTGACGCCAGGATTACGGTTGGAATTAAGTACGCAGCTCTCGGTGATGATTGCTGTACCTTCACCATCCACCTCAATACCGCCACCTTCCAGTGTTAGCGCCGAGCGAATAAACTCGGCCTGAACGTAATCAGTAACGAATTCAGCCACATCGGCATCGCGTTCGTGCTCTTGCTTATTCCCCCAGCCATTGAAATTAAATCCCACACCGCCGAGCGCACCGCTGGCGCTTTTCACAAACACCGGCCCGGTGTCGCGGATCCACAGATCGTCTATCGGCTGAACCAGAAGATTGACCGACGGTCCGCACAAACGCGCGGCGAGTTCGCTGTCTTCTTCGCGTACTAACATATTCACGGGTTCAAATGCGGCGATGGTTTTGGCAACTAACGCCAGGTTTTCCTGCACCACCGGCAGCAGATGAGGTTCCCAAATCTCCGCACTGGCACCAAACGCCATCCAGGTTGCCGCATGTGGTGCGCCTTCATCCGGCATTTGCCAGCGGTGGTTCTCTGTTGCGCGGGCAAATTGGCTAAAACTGATGCCTGTCATACCGGCGACTAGCATACTCGTTGAGGTCACCAGACCTTGCCTGACGAACGAACGTCTTGTCATCATAGGATTAACCTTTGCGAATACTCATCTGATATTGGATGAATAAAATAATAATAGAGAATTAATATTCTGCGTATTTTAAATATTTAATAATAAATAAAGTGATCGCGGGTAAATTTCATGTGGAATATAGCACAGGAGATATATGTTGCAATCTCTTAGTTTTATATGATGAGTGAAATTGACTACTATTAAAATTTCTCAACTATATATTTATATATAATTTATATTTATCAGCATGAACATATGTCGCACCGTTGGCTCTGAAGCCTTGCCTGACGCGGCCTTGCCGCGGATTGTGATCTGGCCGATTGTTCTGTTGTATTTATTAATGCCATGAACCGTGTGGACTATAGTAAAGATGGTCGTTATTTCTCATCATTAATAACCGTGAGTGGGGGATGTGAATGAAGAAGATACTGATGCTGGTCGGAGATTATGTCGAAGATTATGAAACGATGGTGCCTTTTCAGGCTTTGCAAATGCTAGGGCATCGTGTGGATGCCGTCTGTCCGGATAAAAATCAGGGTGACTACGTTCAAACTGCCATTCACGATTTTGATGGGGCACAGACATACAGTGAAAAGCCGGGGCATCGTTTTACGTTGAATGCGAATTTTGCCGAGGCGCGGGCCGCCGATTACGACGCACTGTTGATCCCTGGCGGGCGTGCTCCGGAATATCTCCGGTTGAATCCAGATGTCATTAAGCTGGTGCAAGATTTCAACACTGCCGGTAAGCCTATCGCCGCGGTTTGTCATGGGCCCCAACTGTTAGCGGCGGCGGGGGTGTTAGAAAACCGGACCTGTAGCGCCTATCCGGCCTGTGCGCCTGAAGTTCGTCTGAGCGGTGGACATTATGCCGATATTGGCATTGATCAGGCCCACGTTGATGGCAATCTGGTGACGGCACCAGCATGGCCCGCGCATCCGCAATGGTTAGCTAAATTTGTTGAAGTATTAATGAAGTAAGCGACGACGTGATGAAAAAGTCGGTATAACCTGTCTGGCTATACCGACAGTACATATTACCTCTGCATGAGTGCGAACACGCCCCAGCCAAAATATTCACGGGTGAAGGCAACGTGGTGTGCTGGTGAACTTCTCAGTTGCTCTCTGACTTCCGGGGCAAACTCATCGTCCGGATTTGCCTCCAGCCACCGGCGCATCGTCAACCATTTTGCCGCCTCGTATCTGTCCCAACCTTCCTGGTCAGCCAGTACCATTTCAACCACGTCATAACCGAGCAGGTCGAAAGATGAAACGCGTTCTGGCAGAGAAAGAAAATCAGTCACTGAAGTCGCGCCGCAAGCCTTAGCGATCTCCTCCGTTGCGGGCATCTGACGCCAGTACGGTTCGCCGATGAGTAGGATCCCGCCTGGTTTGAGACTTTGTTCCAGTTGTTTGACCGTTCCGGCCACGCCTCCGGCAATCCAGGTTGCACCAACGCAGGCGGCAATATCGAATTTTTCTTCGGCGATATAACCTGTTGCATCGGCATGAATAAAACGCACGTGCTCAGTGACGCCCAATTCACTTGCCCGCAGGGTGGCTTGCTCACTGAATAACTGGCTCATATCGATACCAACACCGGAAATTCCATGATCGCGTGCCCAGGTGCACAACATCTCGCCAGAGCCGCTGCCGAGATCCAGGATGCGGATTCCTGGGGTCATGCGTAAAACCTGACCTAACGTTGCATATTTCTGTGCGGTGAATGGATTATGAATGCGATGTGCGCTTTCGCTGATTGTAAAAATCTTCGGGATATCCATCTCTCTCTCCTTAGCGATTATCCAGTTGGGCGCGAACGTTGTTCAGCCCAGTGGTATTGATGCGGTAGGGCTGACCATTGACGGATTTGATCAGTTTTTTCGTTCTGAGCTTTTTGAATACGTCGAGCGTGCAGTCGCAGAGCAGCAGCCCTTCGCGGCTATAGCATTCGACGGAAGTGACACGACCAGATGCATCGCGGACGTGAGCAATACGGCCACCTTTGGCGAGAACGTGTAAGGTACGTTGTTCCTGACGGGATAAATTCATACTGGAAAACCTGTTTAATCATCATGTGCAAAACGTGCAAACACACAGCGGTGTCCGCATTCGATTTCGGCGCATTGATAACCAGTCCGGCCTGAAAAAGGTCGGGAAGCTGATTATCAGATGATTACATTCTCCAGCATCAAAGCCTCGGGTTGAGTTGATAGGTATTTACCTGCTGAATCATACCAGCAAGAAACAGCAGGGGAAATCCCCCTGTAGACGAAATGTGATCTGTAATGGGAAAGTGTATTTTTTTATTAAATGAATTTTTAATTCTCGTTATGTGAAAAAATATTGATATATCAAAACAATTTAATATTTTACCAGCGTCAATAGCACTACAGGCTGCCACCCAGCGTGATTGGTTTTATTCGTATGACGTCATTGAGTAATATAGCTTAAGTTTGTCATCGGTTGTATTTTTACTTTGATAAATACTGCTTTATTATAAAAGTGAATTTAAATGAAATTTTAAATTTGATGATTTTAAGAATTTTCTTAATGTTGCTAAGTGTGTATACTCGATCCTGCAAGAAGCTCTTCTGTTATCATCAAAACTATAAAAATGTCCTTAACACCCGTATTGCCTCTGCCCTGAATCTCTTCTCAGGGGAGAGGTTTTTTTTGCCTGTGTATAATTTTGATAATCGTCATAAACAGATATTTTAATATTATTGTTCTTGTTGTTTTACATTAGTGATGATGACAGATTTTGTTCTCTGAACCATACGGTAATGTTGAAATAGTATCGCTATGAATCTATTTCATGATGAATAGTGTAATTTCATCTTTATTTATAGGGGTATTATATAGTTTTCCTTATAACTGACTGTTTTTCAGTGTGATATTAATTTTCGCTTTTGAAGTAATTGTGATTTTGTTCACGAATTTTAGTGCGTTAAGTGGCTATTTGTAGAGAGGTGCAAACGGTTGCATGTTGCTGTTACAGCATTTGTTCATTAAAAAAATATAACTATGGTATGTCTTGTGTCGGTATAGATGTAGGAATCTAAATGATTTTTATTATCCCTTAGACATGCGAATGCCGTTTATGACTTCTGTTAGCTTAACACCATGGAAAATGCAGTAAAAACAGACAGGGAATATGATTTTATCAATCAAAAGGAGTTTTTAATCACTGGTATAATTACTGGCCTTTTTTATCTTCCTTTATATAAATCGTTGTCGTAACACCCATAAAATCAGCGTTCTGGGATGAGCGCTGATTTTATTTTGTTCTCAGATTACTCAACCCACGCTGTATGCAGGTCTTCTCTTGCAGTAACTCGTAAATGATACATTAAAGGATCTCCTGGAATGGATATTGTTGAACGCTTTATTAACTACACGAAAATCAATACCACGACCTCAAGGGAAAATGGCGCTAATGGGATAATGCCTTCTTCACCTGGTCAAATGGAACTGGCAAAACTACTTGCAGTAGAACTTGAAGCATTAGGAATGGAAAACATCGAGGTCAGGGATACCGCTATTGTGACAGCGACCTTACCTGGAAATACCGATGACACAATCCCTGCCGTTTCCTTTTTTGGTCATCTGGATACCAGCGCGGAACAGACCGCGGACACAAATGCGCAACGTCTGCACTACAGCGGTGGGGATTTGTGTCTGAACCAGGATCTAAAAATTTATCTGCGCGAAAGTGAATTTCCAGAACTGAAAAATTATATCGGTGATGACCTGCTGGTGACGGATGGAACCAGTCTTTTAGGGGCAGATGATAAAGCCGCCATCGCCGCGATTATGAATGCTCTGGAGTACCTTGTCGCGCATCCGGAGATTAAGCATGGGCCGGTGAAGGTCGGTTTTGTTCCTGATGAAGAGCAGGGATTACGGGGAGCAAAAGCGTTTGATGTGGCGGCGTTTGGTGCTGATTTTGGCTATACCCTGGACTGCTGCGGCATTGGAGAGTTTGTCTATGAGAACTGGAACGCGGGTGATGCGGAAATCATCTTTACCGGTCAGTCCGCGCACCCGATGTCGGCCAAAGGTAAGCTGAAGAATTCTCTGCTGATGGCGCATAAGTTTATTGCGATGCTACCTGGAGGAGAGGCGCCTGAGTATACGGAAGGACGTGAAGGGTATTACTGGGTAAAACAACTTCAGGGTAACAGCGCTCGTACGGTACTTAAGCTGGATATCCGGGATTTTACCGAAGAAGGGTATAAGGCGCGTATGGCATATATCCGCCAGCTTGCCGTCAGCACCTGCGCGCTGTGGGGAGAAAACAGTGTGGTCTGTCATTTAGCCGATCGCTATGCCAATGTGTTCAATAGTTTGCAAGGCGATGCTCACTACCCGATTGATATTGCGCTACGTGCGTATCAGAAGTGTGGCATTACCCCGCAACCTGTCGCCATGCGTGGTGGCTATGATGGCGCAGTGCTATCGCAGAAAGGACTGCCTTGCCCGAATATTTTTACCGGTGCTCATAACTTTCATTCAATTTATGAATACCTACCGGTGCGTTCACTGCGAGCCGCCAGCGATGTGGTGGTAGCGGTCATTGAGGAAACCTTTGCTGAGTTCGCGCAGAGGAGAGCTCAGTCATGATTCAGGTGTTAATTGCCCTACTGGTTATCGTGGTGGTCGCGCGTCTGATCCTGAAAGGCTATCGTGCTGAACCCGTGCTGTTCATTGCGGGCCTGGTGTTGATGATTTGTACGGCGTTAACCGGATGGGGTTCTGTATTACCGAAGGGCGTTGCCAGTACGGGGATTTCATTTCTCGATCCTTTCGAGGTGATGCGCGATCTCTTTAGTACGCGTGCTGCCGATCTCGGCCTGATGATCATGGCGTTAATGGGATTTGCGCATTACATGGATCATATCGGGGCAAATGAAGCGGTTGTGCGGGTTGTGACGAAACCTTTGCGCGCGTTGCGTTCGCCCTATGTGCTTTTATTCTTCTCCTATCTGCTCGCCAGCCTCCTGCAGTTGGCCATTCCATCCGCCACCGGGCTAGCCGTGTTGCTGATGGGGACGATGTTCCCCATTATGCTGGGGTTAGGGCTTTCTGCAGCCTCGGCTGCTGGGGTTATTGCCACCTCGCTTGGTGTGGCGTATACCCCGACAGCTATCGATGCTATCAGGGGATCTAAAGCGGTCAATATGGATGTGGTGGAATACGTTGTTTATCACCAGGGACCCGCTGCGCTGGCAACCGTGCTGGTCGTGGGCGTCTGCCATTTCTTCTGGCAGCGGCATTGCGACCGTAAAGCAGGAACGCTACCACGAGAAATCGGTAGCGCTGAGGTGACAGACTCAGGAAAAGCTCCGGCTTTTTATGCGCTGCTCCCGATGCTTCCGATACTAATGGCGGTGGGATCATCGGAAATGTTCGTCAGTGGTATTAACCTGAATATTATCACCATTGTGCTCATTTCGATGGCTGTCTGCATGTTGATTGAATGGCTGCGAGTGCGTGATTTAAAGGCAGTATGCGAAGGATTCAGCCATTTCCTTAAAGGCATGGGTACCGCCTTTACCGGGGTAGTTGGGCTGCTGGTTGCGGCAGGTGTTTTTGCTCACGGGATTAAAGTTATTGGTGCCATTGATCAATTAATCCTGATGGCGGAGCACGTGGGATTACCTCCATTTGCTATGGCGGTGGTGTTTGCGCTGGTGACGCTGGCGGCAGCAATTATTATGGGATCGGGTAATGCGCCATTCCTTGCTTTCGTTGAGCTGATCCCGCAAATCGCGGCAAGTATGGGCGCTAACGCTGTTGCGATGATCCTGCCGATGCAGCAGGCATCACATATGGGGCGGGCAATTTCACCGGTTTCCGGCGTGGTGATTGCCGTTTCCAGTGGGGCGAAAATAACGCCATTTGATGTGGTTAAACGTACCGCCGTACCGTTGGTTGTGGGCTTTGTAACTCATACTCTGATCATCGGTGTTTTCTATTAACCATACCAGCTACAAGCCAACCTCCGGTTCATTGACTCCGGATGTTGGCTTTTGGTATTAGTTAAAAATTAAAGCGTTAATATTACTGATACCTCTATAAAAAAAATGGTTTGCTACCAGGAGGTGGTATGTTGCTCAGCGCTATGTGAGACGTGATTTTTTCAGGATATTTTATGTCTATATCGTGTTAAGGCGGGTAGGGGTTATGGAGTACCAGGTCAAACCTATCAGGATATTTCCTCTAATCAGCAATTTTTGAAATTTTATGATAATCAGGTTCTTGGCAGAGGTGGAAATTGATAACAGGTAAGTATTATTAGTTTTTTCTTTATCGCATAATTCTTATTATTTATGACTGAGCCATCTGTACATCAATGATTAACAATAATGATGTATTATATTTGCAATTTTATTATGTAGGGATAAGTTAATCTGGATCATATTTTGGTGTTTTTAGTTGTAGTAATTTTTTAAATGGATTAATGCAAGAATGACGTGTAAAAATGATTTATTTGGGCAGGTTTAAGTGGTAAAGGATTCAGGAAAAGTTAGTACGTTACGACACCATTATCAGGATGACCTGGAAGCGTTTACCTGGAGTGCATTAGTTGCAATTGGTATCGCAGTACAGGACCGTAAGATCCACTCTAAAATGTCAGAACATCTTTTTATTATGCAGTGGTTAGCTATTGCTAAAAAAAGAAAGATCTTCTCAAGGAACATTGTTAATGAGCTTCAGTGGTTAATTGATGAAGGAAAGAAAAAAAGTCTCAATGCGCAACTTAAATTTAAAATAGAATATCTATACTCGACTTCGAGTGGTGATGTGACAATGCAAAATGACTATTTTAAATTTACCCATACGATCGAAGTGTTGAGGAATAATGGTTGGGAAAGTTTTCTTCTTACGCCGGAGAAGTGGCGAGATCTACATGAAAAAATAAAAGTAAGAGAAGGTAATTTTATTTTTATGGATGATACTCGACTCCAGGAGTGCTTTGGCGTTCAGGGTGAGATAGTCAAACCTTTCTGTATTCGGGTGTATGGAGATGTTGAGTTTGCAAAGTTAACTTTCACCAAACATAACCTCCCGGTCGAATTTGTAAAGCACAGCTCGAATGAATTTTACCACTTCCATTTTCTTTTAGTTAGTAGTACTTAACAGGCTATGTGGACAGTGTATTGTTAATTCAAAAAATATATTTTTCTCTATAAATTATCGGATAGGAACTGCGCGCAAGGATAGCGAATGTTTACTCGAAAATTAGCGATCGCCAGTGAATGGATAAGGTTGTCAGATACTCCGGATAGTGTATATATTTCTTTTCGCGGCGTTCTCGAAATAGCCGAAAGTACAGGTGTGCCAGATGCCAGCACACCTTTGTTACGCTTAGAAAATGAAATGGCACCGATTACCGTTGATTCGTTGTCCTGGGTGCGGGTGCCTGTCGATAGGCAGGAAGACGTTACTGTCTATATACTCTGAATACTGACAATTATTTGGCTCGTCGTCTTTAAGTCAGATGCAGTGATCTCGGTCATTCTCAATAGTTCGCAGGTGCTCAATTTACATGCCACTTTTTAATCCATTAATAATATTAATGTAGATTTTTCTGGTTCTATTCATCCCGAAGCAAGATATACGCTGCTTATCGCAGTGTGCAGACTCATGTTCTTAATTTAGGAAGAACATGCCGATAAGGATACGTTCTGATAATTAACCATTTTACTGGTTAAGGTATTTCTTGGCGTGTCGATAACAATTAAGTCGTGGATGACTTCTATTGTTATGGAGATGTTTGAATGTTAAAGAATATGAGGATTAAAACCAGTCTGTTGTTATTGCTGTTACTATTTACTTGTATGCAGTTTTTTTCTAATGGGTTTGAACTTATCGATCTAAAAGAAAACCAAAAAAGTACGCTTTTACTGCACAATGTCATAAAGGAACAGGATGCGCTGCATCAGGTTGCCGAGGCCATTTATAAAATAAGAGAGGGACTTGATAATATTCAGTTGCATAATACGTCTGATACTCAACAAACATTGAACCAGGTACAAGATGAGATTGGTAAAGCCAGAAAACAGTTCAATATTTTCTGGGACATTCCGGGTTTGACTGCTGATGATCAACAGATTGGTAAAACTATTAAGGCAGCCTTTGAACAGCAAATAAATGCGGCGCAAAATCATGTTGAAAAATTAAATGAGATGGTCTCAAACGGTAGTATTGTGAATGCGCAAATAAATGTCGACTCCGAGAGGCTTGCTTTTCGCAAAAAATTTGATAGTCAGGTGGAGAATTATTACAAATCAACACAGCTAACCGGTGAAAAGATCCTGGAACAGACCCACGTTCAGTTTAATACATCAATAATAAAAGTATCCGTGATCCTGGTGGTTACAGTTCTTATCTTTTTTATCTGTAATATCTGGATGAACCGGACCATCATTCGGCCATTAAATACCGTATCTGAGCACTTTTCACGGATTGGTAAAGGCGATCTGAGTCATCCGGTTAAGGTACCAGGTAATAATGAGATAGGTCTGTTGTGTTTGAATTTACAAAATATGCAGGTCGGTTTGCGCGAGACGGTCAGTACGATTCGCGATGGTGTCGAATCGATTAATACCGGAATGCAGGAGATTGCGTCGGGTAATTCAGACTTATCGACCAGAACGGAGCAGCAGGCGGCGGCCGTGGTGGAAACGGCAGCCAGTATGGAACAGATTTCGGTAACGACAAAAAATAACTCCGATAAGTCACACCAGGCGTCAGCCATGACCAGTGAAAGCACGGAAATGGCCCTGCGTGGCGAGCGTTTAATGAGCGATATGGTCGAGAAAATTCACCTGATCAGTATTAACGCGCAGGGCGTAAATGAAATATCACATGTCATTGATAGCATTGCTTTTCAGACCAATATCCTGGCATTAAACGCCGCGGTAGAAGCGGCTCGCGCTGGCGAGTCCGGGCGTGGGTTTGCCGTTGTGGCGAGTGAAGTCAGAACCCTTGCTCAGCGTAGCGCAGCCTCGGCGAAAGAGATCAGCGAGCTTGTCGCGAAGGCGGCAATTAGCGTCAAAGAAGGCGTGGAGATAGCTGAGAATAGTGGGACCATGATGGCTGATCTCGCTAAGTCGATACGTAACATCAATGAATTAATGGAAGATATCTCCGGTGCATCAGGAGAACAAAGTCGCGGCATTGAACAGATCCGTGTCGCGGTAACGCAAATGGAGCAAGTGACTCAGCAAAATGCGTCGCTGGTTGAGGAAATAGCCGCCACGACAGGCAGCGTGGAAGAACAGTCGGCCATGTTGTCCGAGGCGGTATCGGTATTTCAGGTAGAAGAAAAATCGTAGTCTGATATTCAGAACACCAAGTAGAAGATACCCATCTCATCAGCGGACAATTCTGTCTGATGAGTGGGTAAGCTGAACAATCTGTAGGGGTTCACATCGCGGGTGAGAGTATTTGTAGCGTGTGTATATTATAAATAATGCCAAACACCGCCACCGCGAGCAGAAATAGTGAGGAGATAAAAACGCTGCGTCTGGCAAACCGCTGTGGCATCCAGCGTTTGAAAGCAATGATGTAAAAAGACAACACCGTAACATCAAAAATAACCCACACCAGCGTTAGCGTCAGAATGCTGGTGGTGAAATCTTGCGTAATGGCCATGAACTGGGGAAAAAACGCTACGAAAAACAGAATGTCCTTTGGGTTGGCGACCCCGGTCAGAAATCCATGAATAAGCCCGCTGTTATCGCGTTTTCGCGCACTCAGTTCGGGGGTTGAGGACCTGGCCCGCAGGCCGTTAATCGCTATCACACCGATATACAACGATCCCACAAGGCCCAGTACGCCAAGCCATATCGCAGAGATTGATACCACGCCAGCCAGCATCAGTGCAGCCAGAGCAATCAGTACTAAAGAAGCGCCGTTAGTGCCAATCAGCGTGATAAAGGCCTGGCGATAGCCGTGCTGCGCCGCGGTGGTGGTAATCAGCGCCACGACAGGACCCGGAGTTAACAGCAGGGTTACTACGCTGAGGCTATAGGCAGCCAGTAAAGTGAAATTCATACCTGATTATCCTGATGATATTTTCCATCAGTATTCCGCCTGCGTGGCGCATTGAAAAACGAATAAAACTGCGCTCTACTGTGAGTAAAACTCAACATAGAAGCTGAGAATGACGCTACCTCCGTTGTATGCCCTGAGGGCTTTTGAAGCAGCAGCCCGTCTGGGATCGTTCAGTAAAGCCGCTATTCAACTTAACGTGACGCCGGGCGCGGTAAGCCGTCATATTCGCACGCTGGAGGCATGGTTTGGTTGTGAGCTATTTGTCCGTAGCGGCCCGCGTATCGAGATAACGCCTTCTGGCCAAGGGTTAGCGCAGCAGTTAACGGCTGGGTTTCAGAGTCTGGAACACGCGTGTCATGCCTTTCGCAGCAGCAGTCATGAGCTACGGCTGAAAGCGCCGTCTACGTTGACGATGCGCTGGCTTCTGGACGTACTGCGTCATTTCCGTGAGGCGCATCCGACCCCGGTAATCGAAATTTCCAGCATCTGGATGGATACCGATTCGGTATCCTTCAGTCGTGAACCGTATGACTGTGCGATCCTGTTAGGGAATGGCCATTTTGGTGACGATACCGACAGCCGGTTGCTGTTTCAGGAGTGGCTTATCCCGGTGTGCTCACCCGCACTGCTGGTACAGGCGCAGCGCGATCTTTCTGCCTGTGAACTGATTCATCCCTCAGCGGATCGCCGTGACTGGCGTCGCTGGCTGCAACGCACCGGGAAGTTTCCGGCGTTGAATCTTGCACGAGGCAAAGTGTTCGACACCCTGGAGCAGGGCAGTCTTGCGGCGATGAGCGGCCATGGCGTGTCCGTTGCCGACCTGCTGTTAAGCCTGGCGGCCATTCAGGCAGGGATGTTGGCGTTACCGTTTAAAGATGCGGTGGCGACTGGCGAGGGGTATTACCTTGTCTGGCCAAAGGCTTCAACACGGCTCAGAAATATTGAGCTGCTGTATCGCTGGTTAAAAGAGGCTGCGCCGTGTGCCTCCTCGGCAGATCTAAACTGGCTGGATTAATCTGTTTATTCTGCTAATTACCCATATTGATAATGGTTCTCATTATTATTGTCGTATTGCGCAGGTAATGGTAATGTTGCTTCAGTTATAAACCGTTAATCCCTTTTCCTGTGCAGAAGACAGCATGAACAATACCACCGCCCTGAATGCCTCCGGACGCGTCGCTCGCACTTTCTCCGTCAGCGAGTTTATGGATTTTGGTGAGCGCTACGGGATCGATTACCGTTTTCCCCAGTTGGCACAAAGGCCGGATTTATCGTCTGGCAGCCCTGTTCTGCAAGGTGAAATTGAGGAGATGACACTCCCATGTGGGATGTGCGTGACGCACTCCGACGTACAGGTATTGCAACCCTACGAAACTACCTCTCGTCACGACAGCCCTCTGTATATGCTGGTGGTACTGGAAGGCTGCGTGATTCTGACGCTTAACGGACAGGAGCATGTGGTGCGCTCCGGCATGGCGTTTAGCTCACGCCTGAGTGAGCACCAGACGATGCGTGCCCGTCATCATGCTGATTGTAAACTGCGGACATTATCGCTCGGTTTGTATCCCGACGGCGCGTGTCGCACAGGGTTGCTCGAATCGTTGATGCGTGAGTGGGAAAGATGCCAGACGCCGACGCTTATCTGGCAGGTGCCGGGGTTTTTACTCAGCGGACTGCAGTACGCGCAACAGAGTACGATTAGCCATGTTTCTCGTCAGCTCATGCTGGAAGGGCTGATATTACAACTGTTTGGTCATGGCCTCAGCGTGTGTCAGGTCGAGAGCGGTAAACGTCTTGCGGCGAGCGGGGAGCAGCAGCGGCTGGAGGTCGTTCGCCGACTGCTGGAGCAGAGTCCCGAAAATGACTACACCCTTAATGACCTGGCCCAACGTGCGGCGATGAGTCCCAGCAGCCTGCGCAGTAAGTTTCGTGCAGCCTATGGCTGTTCGGTATTCGACTACCTGCGCGATTGCCGTCTGGAACGTGCGCGCGGCTATCTACTGGAAGGATATAGCGTACAGCAGGCGGCCTGGATGTCGGGTTATCAGCACGCCACCAACTTTTCTACCGCTTTTCGTCGCCGTTACGGCTTTTCGCCCGGCGATTTGCTCAAACTTTGCTAATCCATATTTGCGTTTTACGCACGTGATTTCCTGACAATTTGGCACTGCGCATAGGCAACCTGGCATCCGGCATAGCTATCTCCGTCAACAAAAAGGTAATAATTCTCACTTACAATTAGACATGCCTTTGGAGATATTCATGTTCGCGAAGACTCGCTTGGCGCTGCTGGTGGGATGGGTTACCGGCAGCGTGGCTTTTCCTCTGCTGGCGCAGGAAACAACAAAAAACGATACGGTGGTTGTCACCTCGCAGATGCAGAGCGGGGCCACGAAGCTTGCCACGCCGGATATTGAAACGCCGCAGTCGGTATCGATCGTTACCCGTGAACAGTTTGAAGAGCAGGGCGCAACCAGCGTGCGCCAGGCCGTCAGCTATACGCCGGGGGTGTACAGCAATCAGATTGGCGCCTCCAACCGCTTTGACTACATCGTGCTGCGTGGCTTTTCTGACGGTAGCCTGGATAACGTCTATCTCGATGGTCTGAAGATGATGGGCGACACCAACTCACACAGCTCTCTGGTGGTCGATCCGTGGTTCCTCGAAGATATCGAAGTCGTACGCGGTCCGGCTTCCGTACTGTATGGTCGTTCCTCTCCGGGCGGTATTGTGGCGCTGACCTCACGTAAGCCATCGTTTGATGCGGGCGGCGAAGTGAAGCTGTTTGCCGGCAACAATAACCAGCGCGGCGCGGCGTTTGACGTCACCGGGGCGCTGGATGATAACGATCGCGTGGCGGCGCGACTGAGCGGGATGACGCGTTACGCGGACTCGCAGTTTGGTCCATTGAAGGAAGAGCGTTACGCGCTGATGCCCAGCCTGACCTGGCGTATCACCGACCAGACGCGTCTGGATCTGATGGCCTATCTGCACCGTGACCCGGAAGGCGGTAGCCACTCCGGTCTGCCATATGACGGCACCGTGGTTCCGCATTACGGGCAAAAGATCTCCAACACCTTTTACGAAGGCGAGGATGATTACGACAAATACGATCGCCGCGAAAACATGGTGGGCTACAACATTGAGCACATGTTTGATAGCGGCTGGTCGGTGCGGCAAAAGCTGCGCTATCTGCATACCGACGTTGAGCTGAACCAGGTGTATGCAGCGGGCTGGCTGAATGAAACCGAGCTTAATCGCGGCTACTCCGGCTCTGATGAAAAAATGTCGGCCATTACGCTGGATAACCAGCTCGACGGCAGCTTTGATACCTGGCAGGTAAACCACCGTCTGCTGGTGGGGATCGACTATCAGAATCGCAGCAACAATACTACCGGTTACTACGGCGCTTTCCCGCCGATTGACGCTTTTAACCCGGTGTACGGCGCGAAGCCTGATTACATCGACATGTATGCGCGTGAGAAACACAAGCTGCGCCAGACGGGTTACTATTTGCAGGATCAAATGTCATGGGATCGCTGGCGTATTACGCTCGGTGGTCGCTACGATCAGGTCAGCGTTTCTAACATTGATAAGATCAAGGATACTCGCAGCGATCTGGATAAAAACAACTTCAGTACCCGCGCCGCGTTGCTCTATTTATTCGATAACGGCTTTGCGCCGTACGTGAGTTATTCCACTGCCTTTACGCCCACCAGTTTTGCCGATGAGAACGGTAATCTGCTGGATCCGATGAAAGGCAAGCAGTGGGAAGCCGGTCTGAAATATGAGCCGGAAGGACTCAACAGCCAGTTCAGCGCGTCGGTGTTCCGTATCAATCAGACGAATATTGCCACTAAAGAAGAGCCGACCGATCCGTACCGCTCGATTGGGGAAATTGAATCTGAAGGGGTGGAGCTGGAGGCAATTAGCCAACTGACGGATAGCTTCCGTTTGCAGGCCGCGTATACCTATACCGATATTCGCTATAAGAAAAGTAGCCCGGAAGAGCAGGGTAAGCGCGCGGTGTACGCCCCGCGTAACCAGGCCAGTGCCTGGCTGAGTTACGATGTAAAAAGCGGTCCGTTGGACGGTCTGACGTTGGGTTCAGGCGTGCGCTACGTTAACGGTATTACCAGCGATCGCTTGAATACTCACACCCTGCCGTCCTACACACTGGTGGATATGGTGATTGGTTACGACTTAACGAATGTCGGTATTAAAGGGTTGAGCGCGCAGTTGAACGTTAACAACCTGACCGACAAGCGCTACGTTGCGGCCTGTAACTCGCTCTCATACTGCTACTTCGGCGCCGAGCGCAGCATTGTCGGCAGTGTGTCCTGGAAATTCTGATGTTTTAGCCGGATGCGGCGCTGGCGCCTTATCCGGCCTACGGCAGCGTGCAAATCGTAGGCCTGATAAGCGCAGCGCATCAGGCAT
>NZ_JAOWHK010000014.1:0-311 GCF_030332665.1 Citrobacter sp. Cpo090
TGCGGGAATAGCTCAGTTGGTAGAGCACGACCTTGCCAAGGTCGGGGTCGCGAGTTCGAGTCTCGTTTCCCGCTCCAAAATTTGAAAGTGCTTGTTAAGCACAGACCACCAATCGCAGAATTTCGAATTGCGATAAGGCGGCAACTGAATGAGTCCTTAGGAGCTTACTAAAGTAAGTGACTCAGGCGAATGAAGGCAGCCAACGCAGTAGCGGTTCGAAAGACGAAGATTATGCGGGAATAGCTCAGTTGGTAGAGCACGACCTTGCCAAGGTCGGGGTCGCGAGTTCGAGTCTCGTTTCCCGCTCCAAA
>NZ_JAOWHK010000015.1:0-249 GCF_030332665.1 Citrobacter sp. Cpo090
TATGGCTTTGCACCCGATGGTGCGATGTCGTGATGTGCCTGATGCGCTGCGCTTATCAGGCCTACAAAACACAATCAGCCTAGCGCCTGTAGGCCGGATAAGGCGGCACACCGCATCCGGCGGTTTTCATCCCGCACAGACGCAAAAAAGCCCATCCGTCAGGATGGGGTTCTTCACTTTAATTAATGCCTGGCAGTTTATGGCGGGCGTCCTGCCCGCCACCCTCCGGGCCGTTGCTGCGCAACGTTC
>NZ_JAOWHK010000016.1:0-219 GCF_030332665.1 Citrobacter sp. Cpo090
ATAATGCGACTCCACACAGCGGGGGTGATTAGCTCAGCTGGGAGAGCACCTCCCTTACAAGGAGGGGGTCGGCGGTTCGAACCCGTCATCACCCACCAACTACTTTATGTAGTCTCCGCCGTGTAGAGTAAGAAATTGAGAAGTGGGTGATTAGCTCAGCTGGGAGAGCACCTCCCTTACAAGGAGGGGGTCGGCGGTTCGATCCCGTCATCACCCACC
>NZ_JAOWHK010000017.1:0-261 GCF_030332665.1 Citrobacter sp. Cpo090
AAGGATGGTGGAGCTATGCGGGATCGAACCGCAGACCTCCTGCGTGCAAGGCAGGCGCTCTCCCAGCTGAGCTATAGCCCCATCGTAGTTATCTCATTCACCTTAATTCTTGCTGAGACAAGGCGTGGAACGGCGAAGCATACTGAAGTATGCGAGTCGTTTCACAACGCGGTATCAGAAAGAATTTGGTAGGCCTGAGTGGACTTGAACCACCGACCTCACCCTTATCAGGGGTGCGCTCTAACCACCTGAGCTACAAGC
>NZ_JAOWHK010000002.1:0-241 GCF_030332665.1 Citrobacter sp. Cpo090
TTATCCGGCCTACGGCAGCGTGCAAATCGTAGGCCTGATAAGCGCAGCGCATCAGGCATAGTGGATTGCGGTTATTGTGTAAAACCGTTTTGCATACAAATCTACGCGCTGGCGCCTTATCGGGCCTACGGCAGTGTGCTAATCGTAGGCCTGATAAGCGCAGCGCATCAGGCATAGTGGATTACGGCTATTTTGTAAAACCGTTCTGCAGACAAATCTGCGCGCGGGCGCTTTATCCGGC
>NZ_JAOWHK010000018.1:0-299 GCF_030332665.1 Citrobacter sp. Cpo090
ATTTTTCATTTCTTATTACGGAGAAATGAAACAGTGTGTCGTTTCAATTTTCAGCTTGATCCAGATTTTTAAAGAGCAAATATCTCAAACGTCACCCGAAGGTAAGTTTTGAGATATTGAGGTCGGCGACTTTCACTCACACATACCAGCAAGTGGCGTCCCCTAGGGGATTCGAACCCCTGTTACCGCCGTGAAAGGGCGGTGTCCTGGGCCTCTAGACGAAGGGGACACTGAAGTCTCAATCGCAAGACGCCTTGCTATTTACTTTTCATCAGACAATCTGTGTGAGCACTACAAAG
>NZ_JAOWHK010000019.1:0-278 GCF_030332665.1 Citrobacter sp. Cpo090
TGAACTACCGCTCCACCGAATTTCTTTGTCACTACCCGGATTCTTCATCCCGGTTTACTGCAATTTGATGCCTGGCAGTTTATGAATCACTTCATGATTCACCCTTCGGGCCGTTGCTGCGCAACGTTCAAAAGCTTTCGCTTTTGTCCTACTCTCTATCGAGTAGTGAACTGCCTCGAAAATCAGTGCCATACTTCTAATTTGATGCCTGGCAGTTCCCTACTCTCGCATGGGGAGACCCCACACTACCATCGGCGCTACGGCGTTTCACTTCTGAG
>NZ_JAOWHK010000020.1:0-90000 GCF_030332665.1 Citrobacter sp. Cpo090
CGGTAGTTCAGTTGGTTAGAATACCTGCCTGTCACGCAGGGGGTCGCGGGTTCGAGTCCCGTCCGTTCCGCCACTTATTAGAAAATTAAGCCTGCTACTAAGCAGGCTTAATGATAAGAAAATTTAGGGGCGTAGCTCAGTTGGTAGAGCACCGGTCTCCAAAACCGGGTGTCGCGAGTTCGAGTCTCTCCGCCCCTGCCAGAAACAATCCTTAGCATTCTTGCTAAGGATTTTTTTTTACCTGTAATTTGAGTTTTTCCTTCTTTCTATTTTACTCCCGGCATCCTTGCCAGTGTTTTCCTTAATCTTCCAGAATATTTGTTCTCAGCAGATCGCAAATCAGTGCATGTTTATCGCTGTTTTGCAGCCAAACTGCATATAACGGGCGTGAAAGCGTTGTACTGTCGGTAACCGTATGGAGATCGCTTTTGCCTTTAGCCCAGTTGACCGGTAGCCAGCTAAAACCTTTGAGGACTGAAAGTTGCTGCCTGGCCAATTCTGCCGAACTGGTGGTGAGTACCGGCACTTCATCTCCTGCAATCAACCCCGCTTCGTGTTGCTGAAAGTCAGGTCCCCATTCCAGACGCAGATAATTCAGTTCATCTTTGGTTTGTGAAGGTGAACTGCAATAGAGCGCCAGCGTGAAATATCCCAACAGTTGGCTGCTAAATTCGTCCATTTTGGGCGTTTCGGTAGTAATCAGTAGATCAAGCTGTCGTTCATGGAGCTGTTTTACTAACGACTGTCGCTGAGCGATCCTCGCTTCAAACTGCAGGCTGGATTGTGGCTCCTGGGATTGGTACAAACGCCCCAGCCAGCCATTAAGCATGCATTCCCAGAGGGATGCGCTGGCACCAATAGAAAACTCGTTATGCCGCGAGGTATTCGCAACCTCCTTACGTGCGGCTTGCCACGTATTCATCAGCGTTTCAGCGTAAGGCAGTAATTTTTCACCTGCAGCGGTTAAACGGATATTGTTTCTGTGTCGGGTGAACAGGTTTACACCCAATTGATTTTCCAGCTGTCTGATCCGGAAACTAACCGCTGATTGGGTCAGATAGAGCGCTTCAGCAGCCCTGCCAAAGTGGCGTGTCCGGCTAACTTCCAGGAAAGTTTTTAACAATTCCGTATCCACAACTCGCTCCATAAAATTATTTGTCGTTATGATTTAAATCTTTTGTTTGACGCTCTGTCAAGCGTAACTAATACTCCGCGCCATAAATAGCTCGGCCAAAGAATTAGGAGCGTGCAGGATGGCGGAAAGCTTTACGACGACTAATCGATATTTCGATAATAAATATTATCCCCGCGGATTCTCCCGTCATGGTGATTTCACCATTAAAGAAGCACAACTGCTTGAGCGTCACGGTTATGCTTTCAACGAGCTGGATCTGGGCAAGCGTGAGCCGGTAACGGAAGAAGAAAAACTGTTTGTTGCGGTATGCCGTGGTGAGCGCGAACCGGTTACCGAAGCTGAACGTGTGTGGTCAAAATACATGACGCGCATTAAGCGTCCAAAACGCTTCCACACGCTGTCTGGCGGGAAACCTCAGGTGGAAGGTGCGGAAGACTACACCGAATCTGATGATTAATAAAAAAGGGCGAAAGCCCTTTTTTTATGCCAGTAGTTTCTGTAAATGAATGAGTAATCTGTCTATCGCCCGATACCCAACAGCCTCCTGTAAGTGCTGGCGAGAGATATGGTCAGATTGCTCTATATCCGCGATCGTTCGAGCGACCTTTATCAGGCGTAACCAGGCGCGGATGGATAATCCGAGATGCGCCAGCGTTTCTTCAAGCCACTGCGCATCATCGCTACGCAGTGGACAGTATTTATGGATATCCTGGCTGTCCAGATGCGCATTTAACTTATTCTGCCGCTGATACTGACGCTCTCGTGCTGCCATAACGCGTTGCTTCACCGTTGCGCTATCTTCCCCTTTTACCTGGTTCTGGCTGAGGATGCCGGGCGGCGGTAAGGGGATTTCGAGGGAGAGATCGAAGCGGTCAAGAAATGGACCTGATAATCGATTGAGGTAGCGTAGCGTCTGCTCTGGGGTACAGCGGTTATGGTTCCCCTGATAATGTCCTGTTGGGCTGGGATTCATGGCAGCAATAAGCTGAAAACGTGCGGGGTAAGTTATTTTTGCCCGAGTGCGGGATAAATGAATCTGCCCGGACTCAATGGGCTCTCGCAGTGCATCCAGTGTGCGCCGCTCAAACTCGGGGAGTTCATCCAGAAATAGTATGCCGTTATGCGCCAGAGAGATCTCGCCTGGCGCAGGAATAGAGCCTCCACCGACCATGGCGGTTAATGAAGCACTGTGATGCGGCGAACGAAAAGGGCGTTGCTTCCACTGTTTTTGTAGCTTGTCGGAATTGACCAGACTAAGAATCGCGGCGCTTTCCAGTGCCTCATCGTTACTCAGTGGCGGAAGCAATCCTCTCAGGCGACTGGCCAGCATGGTCTTACCCGTACCTGGAGGGCCGATGAGTAAGAGGTTATGACCGCCAGCTGCGGTAAGCTCCAGCCCGCGTTTACCCTGTTCCTGGCCGATAACATCGCTCAGATCATCTGCTAATGCGCAGGGAGTAAAATCTGCCGATGATGGTCTGTCTAAATCATGCTTACCTTCGAGGAATGCGCATACGGCCTGTAGGTGATCGGCTATCAAGCACCCTTCACCGTGTATCAGTCCCACTTCAGCTGCATTCTCTTTTGCGACAATAATTCTCCTGCCTGCGCGAATGGCTTCGGTTGCACTTGAGATCGCACCGGGAACGCCGCGTAACGCGCCTGTAAGCGCTAATTCGCCTACCAGCTCATATGTATCGAGATTATGGGTAGTAAGCTGCTCAGAAGCGGCCAGAAGCGCAACTGCGATAGGTAAATCATATCGTCCCCCTTCTTTCGGGAGATCGGCCGGAGCGAGGTTTATGGTTATCTTCTTTGCCGGGAATTCATAACCGCTATTAATAATCGCACTGCGAACCCGATCGCGGGCCTCTTTTACCGTTGCTTCGGGTAATCCCACCATGGTTAAACCAGGCAAACCATTGCTGATATGTACCTCGATGGTAATGGCTGGCGCATTCACGCCCAGCGCAGCGCGTGTGTGAACAATCGATAGTGACATAAGCCCTCCTGATGAAAGCATTATGTCGCAATACATCGCGGCAAGATTTCACATAATTACGGTTTTTAGAGGCTTATTCCTGTTTTTTTATGTTGCTCAACACTGCTTGCATAAAGCCTGGAATAGCGCTCGCAAACGCTTTTGATTAACGTTTTTAGTAGGGAACGGGTTGCCGAGAATCACCTGAAACGTGAAATATTTTCACTTTTGATTTTTTGTATAAAAAACAACGATATTTATCTAAACCGTTAACGGCGTCAGAAAAACGAATAAAAAAATATCTTGTGTCATTTGCAAATTCTATGGTAACTCTTTAGGTATTCCTTCGAACAAGATGCAAGAAAATACAAAAATGACAGCCCTTCTACGAGTGATTAGCCTGGTCGTGATTAGCGTGGTGGTGATTATTATCCCACCGTGCGGGGCTGCACTTGGACGAGGAAAGGCTTAGAAAACAAGCCTTAACGAACTAAGACCCCCGCACCGAAAGGTCCGGGGGTTTTTTTTGACCTTAAAAACATACACGAGGAGCAGAAAGTGAACGGTAGCATAAAATTCTGTTTCTCAAGATTTACGGCGGGGATGTAACTATGAATGGGGCACAGTGGGTGGTACATGCGTTGCGTGCACAAGGGGTTCAAACCGTCTTTGGTTATCCTGGTGGCGCAATTATGCCTGTTTACGATGCGTTGTATGACGGCGGCGTAGAACACTTGTTGTGTCGACACGAGCAGGGTGCGGCAATGGCGGCGATTGGCTATGCCCGTGCGACCGGTAAAACCGGCGTGTGTATCGCCACTTCCGGGCCTGGCGCTACCAACCTGATCACCGGACTTGCCGATGCGCTGTTAGATTCTGTTCCTGTGGTGGCGATCACCGGCCAGGTGGCCTCACCTTTCATCGGAACGGATGCGTTCCAGGAAGTGGACGTTCTCGGTATGTCTCTGTCCTGCACCAAACACAGCTTCCTGGTGCAGTCACTGGAAGAGCTGCCGCGCATCATGGCTGAGGCTTTTGCTGTGGCGAACTCCGGTCGTCCGGGTCCGGTTCTGGTTGATATCCCGAAAGACATCCAGCTGGCCAGCGGTACGCTGGAGCCGTATTTTACGACCGTCGAAAACGTAGAGGTTTTCCCGCACGCTGACGTTGAGCTGGCACGTAAAATGCTGGCGCAGGCGCAGAAACCGATCCTGTACGTCGGTGGCGGCGTTGGTATGGCGCAAGCGGTCCCGGCTCTGCGTGAATTTATCGCGGTAACCCAAATGCCGGTCGCCTGCACGTTGAAGGGGCTGGGCGCAGTAGAGGCTGACTACCCATACTATTTGGGCATGCTGGGAATGCACGGCACTAAAGCGGCAAATTTCGCGGTGCAAGAATGTGATTTACTGATTGCAGTGGGCGCGCGTTTTGATGACCGGGTGACCGGCAAGCTGAATACCTTCGCACCGAACGCCAGCGTGATCCACATGGATATCGACCCTGCGGAAATGAACAAGCTGCGCCAGGCACACGTAGCATTGCAGGGTGATTTAAATTCTCTGCTGCCGGCATTGCAGCAATCGCTGAAGATTGACGCATGGCGTCAGCATAGCGCTGAACTGCGCACAGAGCATACCTGGCGCTATGACCATCCCGGTGAGGCTATCTACGCGCCACTGTTGTTGAAGCAGTTATCCGATCGCAAACCCGCGGACAGCGTAGTGACAACGGATGTTGGTCAGCATCAGATGTGGTCGGCGCAGCATATGACCTACACCCGCCCGGAAAATTTCATCACCTCAAGCGGGCTGGGCACGATGGGCTTTGGCCTGCCTGCTGCGGTTGGCGCGCAGGTTGCTCGCCCGAACGATACGGTAATCTGTATCTCCGGTGACGGCTCCTTCATGATGAATGTACAGGAACTGGGCACCGTAAAACGTAAGCAGTTGCCGCTGAAAATAGTCTTACTCGATAACCAGCGGTTAGGCATGGTGCGACAATGGCAGCAGCTGTTTTTCCAGGAACGTTATAGCGAAACCACCCTTACCGATAACCCCGATTTCCTCATGTTGGCCAGCGCCTTCGGCATACCAGGTCAACACATCACCCGTAAAGACCAGGTTGAAGCGGCACTCGACACCATGCTGAACAGCGAGGGGCCATACCTGCTTCATGTCTCAATCGACGAACTTGAGAATGTCTGGCCTCTGGTACCGCCAGGTGCCAGTAACTCAGAAATGCTGGAGAAATTATCATGATGCAACATCAGGTCGCCGTTGAGGCTCGTTTCAATCCGGAAACGTTAGAACGTGTTTTACGCGTGGTACGCCATCGTGGTTTTCAGGTGTGCTCCATGAATATGGAAGCCGCCAGCGATGCGCAAAATATAAATATCGAATTGACCGTTGCCAGCCCCCGGTCGGTCGACTTACTGTTTAGTCAGTTAAGTAAACTGGTAGACGTTGCACATGTTGCTATCTGCCAGAGCACAACCACATCACAACAAATCCGCGCCTGAGCGCAAAAGGAAGAAAAATGACGACGAAAAAAGCTGATTACATTTGGTCTAATGGCGAGATGATTCGTTGGGAAGACGCGAAGGTTCACGTGATGTCCCACGCGCTGCACTACGGTACTTCAGTATTCGAAGGCATCCGTTGCTACGATTCTCACAAAGGGCCGGTGGTGTTCCGTCATCGCGAACATATGCAGCGTCTGCGTGATTCAGCCAAGATCTATCGTTTTCCGGTTTCTCAGAGCGTTGATGAGCTGATGGAAGCTTGCCGCGAGGTGATTCGTAAAAACAATCTGACCAGCGCCTATATCCGTCCGCTGGTGTTTGTTGGCGACGTGGGGATGGGCGTTAACCCGCCAGCGGGATACACCACTGACGTGATCATCGCCGCGTTCCCGTGGGGCGCTTACCTTGGTGCAGAAGCGCTGGAGCAGGGGATCGATGCGATGGTTTCTTCCTGGAACCGCGTTGCGCCGAACACCATCCCTACCGCGGCTAAAGCAGGCGGTAACTATCTGTCTTCACTGCTGGTGGGTAGCGAAGCGCGTCGTCATGGCTATCAGGAAGGCATTGCGCTGGACGTGAATGGCTACATCTCCGAAGGTGCGGGCGAAAACCTGTTTGAAGTAAAAGACGGCATTCTGTTTACCCCGCCGTTTACCTCTTCTGCACTGCCGGGTATCACCCGTGATGCGATCATTAAGCTGGCGAAAGACCTCGATATCGAAGTTCGTGAGCAGGTGCTGTCCCGTGAATCGCTGTACCTGGCCGACGAAGTGTTCATGTCCGGTACCGCGGCCGAAATCACCCCAGTACGCAGCGTCGATGGTATCCAGGTGGGCGAAGGCCGCTGCGGTCCGGTCACCAAACGAATCCAGCAGGCCTTCTTTGGCCTCTTCACCGGTGAAACGGAAGATAAATACGGCTGGTTGGATCAGGTTAATCAATAAACATAAATTTGGGACGGCACGCACCGTCCCAATTATTAGACAGACGGGAGTTAATCAAGCATGCCTAAGTATCGTTCTGCTACCACCACCCACGGCCGCAATATGGCGGGTGCCCGCGCACTGTGGCGCGCCACCGGGATGACCGATGATGACTTCGGTAAACCGATAATCGCTGTGGTGAACTCCTTTACCCAGTTTGTGCCGGGTCACGTCCACCTGCGCGATCTCGGTAAGCTGGTTGCCGAACAAATCGAAGCCTCAGGCGGCGTGGCGAAAGAGTTCAACACCATTGCTGTGGATGATGGTATCGCCATGGGGCACGGTGGCATGCTGTATTCACTGCCTTCGCGTGAGCTGATCGCTGACTCCGTTGAGTACATGGTTAATGCCCACTGCGCCGATGCGATGGTCTGCATCTCCAACTGCGACAAAATCACCCCCGGGATGTTAATGGCCTCTTTGCGCCTGAATATTCCGGTGATCTTTGTTTCCGGCGGTCCGATGGAAGCCGGGAAAACCAAGCTCTCTGACCAAATCATCAAGCTCGACCTGGTTGATGCGATGATTCAGGGTGCTGACCCGAAAGTTTCCGACTCACAAAGCGAGCAGGTTGAACGTTCCGCCTGTCCGACCTGCGGCTCCTGTTCCGGTATGTTCACCGCTAACTCGATGAACTGCCTGACTGAAGCGCTGGGCCTGTCGCAGCCGGGGAACGGTTCACTGCTGGCGACTCACGCCGACCGTAAAGAACTGTTCCTCAACGCAGGTAAGCGCATCGTCGAGCTGACCAAACGCTATTACGAGCAGGATGATGCCTCCGCCCTGCCGCGCAACATTGCCAGCAAAGCGGCGTTTGAGAACGCCATGACGCTGGATATCGCCATGGGCGGCTCCACCAATACCGTTCTGCACCTGCTGGCGGCCGCGCAGGAAGCGGAAATCGACTTCACCATGAGTGATATCGACAAGCTGTCCCGCAAAGTCCCGCAGCTGTGTAAAGTGGCACCGAGCACGCAGAAATACCATATGGAAGACGTACACCGCGCGGGCGGCGTTCTGGGTATTTTAGGCGAACTGGATCGTGCCGGACTGCTGAACCGCGACGTGAAAAACGTGCTGGGCCTGACTCTACCGCAAACGCTCGATCGATATGACGTGATGTTGACCAAAGACGACGCGGTGAAAAAAATGTTCCGCGCCGGCCCGGCCGGCATTCGTACTACCCAGGCGTTCTCACAGGAATGCCGTTGGGATACGCTGGATGATGACCGCGCTGAAGGCTGTATCCGCTCGCTGGAGCACGCTTACAGCAAAGACGGCGGTCTGGCAGTTCTGTACGGTAACTTCGCGGAAAACGGCTGTATCGTGAAAACTGCAGGCGTGGATGACAGTATCCTGAAATTCACCGGCCCGGCAAAAGTGTATGAAAGCCAGGACGATGCGGTTGAAGCAATCCTCGGCGGTAAAGTGGTGGCTGGCGACGTGGTTGTCATTCGCTACGAAGGGCCGAAAGGCGGGCCAGGCATGCAGGAAATGCTCTACCCAACCACCTTCCTGAAATCGATGGGCCTCGGCAAGGCTTGCGCGCTGATTACCGACGGTCGTTTCTCTGGCGGTACTTCTGGTCTCTCTATCGGTCACGTTTCTCCGGAAGCGGCCAGCGGCGGTAATATTGCGATCATCGAAGATGGTGACATGATTGCCATCGACATCCCGAATCGTGGCATTCAATTGCAACTGAGTGATGCGGAAATCGCTGCGCGCCGTGAAGCGCAGGAAGCTCGCGGTGATAAAGCCTGGACGCCAAAAGATCGTCAGCGTCAGGTCTCCTTCGCACTGCGCGCCTACGCCAGCCTGGCAACCAGTGCCGACAAAGGTGCGGTGCGCGATAAGTCGAAGCTCGGGGGATAATGACCATGGCGGATTCACAACCTCTATCTGGCGCTCCTGAGGGCGCCGAGTATCTCAGAGCGGTACTGCGTGCGCCGGTATACGAAGCGGCACAGGTAACGCCGCTACAAAAAATGGAAAAACTCTCTTCGCGCCTCGACAACGTCATTCTGGTGAAGCGCGAAGACCGTCAACCCGTTCACAGCTTCAAGCTACGTGGCGCCTATGCCATGATGGCGGGCTTGACCGAAGAGCAAAAAGTGCATGGCGTCATTACCGCATCGGCTGGTAATCATGCTCAGGGGGTCGCTTTCTCTTCTGCGCGATTAGGCGTGAAGGCGCTGATTGTCATGCCAACGGCTACCGCCGATATTAAAGTCGATGCCGTTCGCGGCTTCGGCGGAGAAGTACTGCTGCACGGCGCGAATTTTGATGAAGCTAAAGCTAAAGCGATTGAATTGTCGCAGCAGCAGGGTTTTACCTGGGTTCCGCCGTTCGATCATCCGATGGTGATTGCCGGGCAGGGCACGCTGGCGCTGGAGCTGCTCCAGCAGGACGCGCATCTCGATCGTGTCTTTGTGCCAGTTGGTGGTGGCGGATTAGCGGCAGGTGTTGCGGTGCTGATTAAACAGTTGATGCCGCAAATCAAAGTGATTGCCGTGGAAGCGGAAGATTCGGCCTGCCTGAAAGCGGCGCTGGATGCCGGTCATCCGGTGGATCTGCCGCGTGTGGGGCTCTTTGCCGAAGGCGTGGCGGTGAAACGTATTGGTGATGAAACCTTCCGTCTGTGCCAGGAATATCTCGATGACATCATCACTGTCGATAGCGATGCTATTTGCGCGGCAATGAAAGACCTGTTCGAGGATGTACGTGCAGTGGCGGAGCCTTCCGGGGCACTGGCGCTGGCGGGGATGAAAAAATACATCGCCCAACATAATATTCGCGGCGAGCGTCTGGCGCATGTTCTTTCCGGCGCTAACGTTAACTTCCACGGCCTGCGCTATGTTTCTGAACGTTGCGAGCTGGGGGAACAGCGTGAAGCCTTACTGGCCGTAACCATTCCGGAAGAAAAGGGCAGCTTCCTTAAGTTTTGCCAACTGCTGGGCGGGCGCTCAGTGACCGAGTTTAACTACCGCTTTGCTGATGCGAAAGACGCCTGCATTTTTGTCGGCGTACGTCTGAGTCGCGGGCTGGAAGAGCGTAAGGAAATCCTGCAACTGCTCAACGAGGGTGGCTACAGCGTGGTGGATCTGTCTGATGACGAGATGGCGAAGCTACACGTGCGCTATATGGTCGGTGGACGTCCGTCGAAACCCTTACAGGAACGTCTCTACAGCTTTGAATTTCCTGAATCGCCGGGGGCGTTGCTCAAATTCCTGCATACCCTGGGGACGCACTGGAATATTTCATTGTTCCACTATCGCAGTCACGGCACCGATTATGGCCGCGTACTGGCGGCGTTTGAGTTGGGTGAACACGAGCCTGATTTCGAAACGCGGCTAAACGAGCTGGGTTATGACTGTCACGATGAAACACATAACCCGGCGTTCAGGTTCTTCCTGGCGGGTTAACAACAGCCATTAAAAAAGGGTTCATGTAAAAACATGAACCCTTTTTGCTACTGAATCAGCAGATTACAGCGTGATAACGTCGAATTCGACTTCGGTATTCACGTCAGCGTCGTAATCCACACCGTCGAGGGCAAAACCGAACAGGTTCAGGAATTCCTGTTTGTATCCTGCATAGTCGGTTTCTTGCGCCAGGTTTTCGGTGGTGATCAGCGGCCACAGATCGCGGCATGCCTGCTGAATGTCGTCACGCAGTTCCCAGTCATCCATACGAATACGCTGGTTGTCATCAAGCGCCACTTTATCGCCGTACAGGCTGGTGGTCATCAGACGGTTGATCTGCTCAATACAACCTTCGTGAATCCCCTGCGCTTTCATCAGCTTGAAGACCATGGAGATGTACAGTGGCATTACCGGAATCGCAGAAGATGCCTGGGTGATGACGGATTTCAGTACGGCAACGTTAGCGGAACCGTTCAGCGGGGCCAGCTGGTTACGCAGTTCACCCGCCGCGCGATCGAGGTCTTCTTTCGCTTTGCCCAGCGCGCCGTGCCAGTAGATTGGCCAGGTCAGATCGGTACCGATGTAGGAGTAGGCTACGGTTTTCACGCCGTCAGCCAGCACGCCTGCTTCACTCAGCGCGCCCATCCACAGTTCCCAGTCTTCGCCGCCCATCACGGTGACGGTGTTCTGTACTTCTTCTTCGGTAGCCGGCTCAATGCTGGCGGTGATGATCTGATCTTTGTTGGTATCGATCGCTTTAGAGGTGTAAACCTCACCGATTGGCTTCAACGCAGAGCGGACAACTTCGCCGGTTTTCGGCATTTTACGCACTGGGGAAGCCAGTGAGTAAACCACCAGGTCAATCTGACCCAGGTCTTCTTTAATCAGTTTAATCACTTCATCACGGCATTCGTCAGAGAACGCATCGCCGTTGATGCTTTTGGAGTACAGACCTTCACGCTTGGCCGCTTCGTCGAAAGCTGCAGAGTTATACCAGCCTGCGGAACCTGGTTTGGTATCCGTGCCCGGTTTTTCGAAAAATACGCCGATAGTGGCGGCACCGCTGCCAAAGGCGGCGGAAATTCTGGAAGCCAGACCGTAACCGGTGGAAGCACCGATCACCAGCACGCGGGACGGACCGTTCTCGATTTTCCCGTTCTGCTTAACGTACTCGATCTGCTTTTCCACATTGACTTTGCAGCCAGTCGGATGGGTCGTTGTACAGATGAATCCACGAATTTTTGGTTTGATTATCATAATGATGGCTAATTAAGTTTGTATTTTCGCTGTCAAGTGCGCAATGACACCGTCTGTTCTGGCCTGCTTAACGCGATGGTTAACAAGCCCCCCACTACAATGGATCGCGACATTATACAGAAAAGGAGCGCCAATACTGAATCTACCACTGATTTTAGGCCTGACGCTGGCGCTACTCGGCAGATTTACGTTCCAGAACAATCTTCCAGAACGCGTCGATCAGCGGTTCATGCAGCCGCTTTTTCGGCGCGCAGACGCCCAGCTCGAACGGTGTTTTTTCGTCACTTCGCTCTAAAATCATCACGCGATTACGTACCGGCTCCGGGCTGTTTTCCAGCACCACTTCCGGCAGCAGCGCCACGCCACAGCCCAGCGCCACCATTGAAACCATCGCTTCGTGGCCACCTACCGTGGCGTAAATCGATGGGTTGCTGATTTTGTGACGGCGGAACCACAGCTCGATGCGGCGGCGTACTGGACCTTGATCGGCCATGATAAACGGCACCGTTGACCAGTCCGGCTTATCGACCGATACCTGATTTCGCACCGGGCAGGGCAGGGCTGGGGCGATTAGCACGACCGTCAGATTTTCCAGCATCGAGAACGCCACCGCGCCAGGCAGCGTTTCGGGCTTACCGGCAATCGCCAGATCGGCTTCACCAGTGACCACTTTATCCATCGCATCGGCGGCGTCGCCGGTGGTGAGCTTAATTTCCACCGATGGATGCTCGGCGCGGAAACGATCGAGAATGGGCGGCAGATGGCTGTAGGCGGCAGTTACCGAACAGAAGATATGCAGTTCGCCCGACAGCGACGGCCCTTGTTGATCGAGGGTGTGGCGCAACTGTTGATACTGCAACAGCGTCTGCTGGGCAAATACTCGCAGTTCTTCCCCCGCTTCGGTCAGCGTGACCGTGCGGTTATCGCGCACAAACAGTGGCTGCCCGAGATCTTCTTCCAGCCTCTGAATCTGCCGCGAGAGCGTGGAGGGGCTAACGTGCATTGCCCGCGCGCTGCGGCCAAAGTGACGACTTTCAGCCAAATGCAGGAACATTTTCAGATCGCGTAAATCCACAGACGAGCCTCCGGTTTTCTACGTTGCATAAATTGCAATGTGACGTTGTGAATATATCAATTTCCGCAATAAATTTCCTGTTGTAATGTGGATTCAATCTCGCAAATACAAATCTGCGAACCGAATAATAAGCACCACAACACAACATCACGGAGTACACCATCATGGCTAACTACTTTAATACACTGAACCTGCGCCAGCAGCTGGCACAGCTGGGTAAATGTCGCTTTATGGGCCGCGACGAATTCGCCGATGGTGCGAGCTACCTTCAGGGTAAAAAAGTGGTCATCGTCGGCTGTGGCGCTCAGGGTCTGAACCAGGGCCTGAACATGCGTGACTCCGGTCTGGATATCTCTTACGCACTGCGTAAAGAAGCGATTGCTGAGAAGCGTGCTTCCTGGCGCAAAGCGACCGAAAACGGCTTCAAAGTAGGCACCTACGAAGAGCTGATCCCACAGGCAGACCTGGTTGTTAACCTGACTCCAGACAAACAGCACTCTGACGTTGTGCGTTCCGTACAGCCGTTGATGAAAGACGGTGCGGCGCTGGGTTACTCCCACGGCTTCAACATCGTCGAAGTGGGCGAGCAGATCCGTAAAGACATCACCGTAGTGATGGTGGCACCGAAGTGCCCGGGTACTGAAGTTCGTGAAGAGTACAAACGTGGCTTCGGTGTACCGACCCTGATCGCCGTTCACCCGGAAAACGATCCGAAAGGCGAAGGCATGGCGATTGCTAAAGCCTGGGCTGCGGCCACCGGCGGTCACCGTGCGGGCGTGCTGGAGTCCTCCTTCGTTGCGGAAGTGAAATCTGACCTGATGGGCGAGCAGACTATCCTGTGCGGTATGCTGCAGGCCGGTTCTCTGCTGTGCTTCGATAAGCTGGTGGAAGAAGGTACTGACCCGGCATATGCTGAAAAACTGATTCAGTTCGGCTGGGAAACCATTACCGAAGCGCTGAAACAGGGCGGCATCACCCTGATGATGGACCGTCTGTCTAACCCAGCTAAGCTGCGTGCTTACGCGCTGTCCGAGCAGCTGAAAGAAATTATGGCGCCGCTGTTCCAGAAACACATGGACGACATCATCTCCGGTGAATTCTCTTCCGGCATGATGGCTGACTGGGCCAACGACGATAAGAAACTGCTGACCTGGCGTGAAGAGACCGGCAAAACCGCATTCGAAACCGCTGCCCAGTTCGACGGTAAAATCGGCGAGCAGGAGTACTTTGATAAAGGCGTTCTGATGATTGCGATGGTGAAAGCGGGCGTTGAGCTGGCGTTCGAAACCATGGTGGATTCCGGCATCATCGAAGAATCTGCTTACTACGAATCACTGCACGAACTGCCGCTGATCGCCAACACCATTGCCCGTAAGCGTCTGTACGAAATGAACGTGGTTATCTCTGATACCGCAGAATACGGCAACTACCTGTTCTCTTACGCTTGCGTACCGCTGCTGAAAGAGTTCATGACCACCCTGCAGACCGGCGACCTGGGCAAAGCGATTGCCGAAGGCGCGGTAGACAACGCGCAGCTGCGTGACGTGAACGACGCCATTCGCGGCCACGCTATCGAGAAAGTGGGCCAGAAACTGCGTGGCTATATGACCGATATGAAGCGTATTGCGGTCGCAGGATAATTCCTCGTAGAGAAATGGTATATCAACAGCGCTTCGTAGGCCGGATAAGCGAAGCGCCATCCGGCAAAAAAAGCCCGGTGTTTAAACACCGGGCTTTTTATTAGTTACGGTACAGCACTTTAATGATGTGGTAACCGAACTGAGTGTGCAGCGGGCCGGTTGGCTCCAGCACAGGGCAGGAAAAGACCACTTTGTCGAACGCCGGGACCATCTGGCCCTGACGGAATTCACCTAAATCACCGCCGCGTTTGCCTGATGGGCAGATGGAGTGTTTCTTCGCCAGTTTGCCGAAGTCGGCGCCGTTTTTAATCTGTTCCAGAAGATCCAGTGCCAGTTTCTCTTCTTTAACAAGGATATGCACTGCTGCTGCTGTTTTTGCCATGATCATGCCTTCAAAAAGGGGGCTGTAAGGCTCGCGATTTTAGCATGGCTTACCGTCGATACAGCACTTTGATGATGTGGTAGCCAAATTTGGTTTTTACAGGTCCGTAAGGTTTAAGCAGTGGGCAGCTAAACACAGCAGCATCAAATGGTCCCACCATCATCCCTTGTTTGAATTCGCCCAGATCGCCGCCGTTGCGCCCAGAGGGGCAGCGAGAATAGCGTTTTGCCAAATGATCGAAGCTAATACCGCGATCCAGCTTGCTCAGGATCTCCAGAGCTAATTTCTCTTCTTTCACCAGGATATGCAGGGCTGCCGCGCTCTTAGCCATTATTTTGTTCTCATGTCTCAAAGATGTCCCGTTACTTTATCACCCGTCTTAGTCGTGGACATATACTCTTCGTCATCGCGGGACAGATGTCTCGCCTGATGTATGGAAACGGGAGATGAGCGACATTTTATCTGCCGCATTCCCTTTTGCCGGGGACCGCCGTCCTGTCCCTACAGCCGTAGAGCGAGATAACATGAATACAATGAAAAAACCTGAATTTTCAGTCGGCTGGCTTTCCGGGCTCAGTGATATTGTTTGCGATCCACAGCTCTACGAATTACTGAAATATTGCCCTCTGGACATCTTGCAGCGCTGGCGTTTTGAAGAGATCCCGCGCGGTGTCTTTATCTGTCGACAGGGGGAAATATGCCAGCGTTTTTCGCTGATTATTGCCGGTGAAGTCGATGTTTTCTATGAGGCTGAAGATGGACGTCGTTATCGTCAGGCCCGCTACCGGAAAGGCGATATGCTGGGCGAACTCGAGATTTTTGAGTCGCGTCATTACATCTGTTCGGTGGTGGCGGTTGGACATGTGCAGCTTCTGAGCTTGTCGCAGGAATACTTCAGCCGCTGGCTGGCGTTAGATAACCATTTTAACCAGCGGATGCTGCGCTTCTTTAGTCAGCAATATTACCAGCTGTCGAAAAAGGCCAGTAGCGACAATCTTTACTCGCTGTATCAGCGAGTGTGCCAGGCGTTATGGTTGCGTTATCAACAAGATGGCACGAATAAAATTTTGCTGGATAAGTTAAACCTCAGCCAGGAACTGGCTGCGACAACCCGCAGTATTAACCGTATTTTACATGACCTGAAAGCGTTACAGATTATTGATACCGATGGTGAAAGTATTGTGTTATTAGCCTCTGAAAAACTAAAGCAGGAGGCTGATATCGGATAACCGCAAGAGTGAAGGAGGCGGGTGAATGTCGCTGCAACCCCATATCCAGTTAAATCAGGAGATGACTGGCGCACGATACGCGCTGCTGCCGGGTGACCCACAGCGGGTCGACCGCATCATCAATTTTCTTGATAACCCAGAATCGCTTGGTCAAAACCGTGAGTTTCGCGCCGCGCGAGGCTGGTATCAGGGGATCGAGATTTTAGTACTCTCTACCGGAATCGGTGGGCCGTCTACGGCGATTGCCATTGAAGAACTGCGTCAAATCGGTGTAAAGACCCTGATTCGTATCGGCAGTTGTGGAGCATTGCAGGATAATCTTGCGCTCGGTGACGTGATTATCGCCCATGCCGCGGTAACGGATGACGGGACCAGCCGTACCTATGCGCCTGCTGGCTATCCAGCCTGCGCTGACCCGCAGTTAATCTGGGAACTGATGGCGCAGGCGCGTCAGATGAATATTCCCGCCACATGTGGTCTGGTGCGCAGCCATGACAGTTTTTATACCGACCATGAAGCGCAACTTGATGTTCAGTGGTCGGCGCTTGGCATTCTGGGAGCCGATATGGAGAGCGCCGCTCTGATGACCATTGGTTCGCTACGCGGGTTACGTACGGCATCGTTACTCAACGTGGTTGTCGCTCACAACGGTTGTCTGGATAGCAGCATCAATGATTACGTCCAGCAGGAAACGTTGTGCCAACAGGGCGAAGAACGGCAAATTGTCCTGGCGCTACGCGCCATTCATTCCGATAGTCAGCAAGGAGGTCAGTGATGGACTTTTTTAGCATTAACAATGTAATGGTCAACATTCCTCTCGGCGAAGGCGGCTATGCACTATCGTGGATTGAAGCCATTGGTACCGTATTTGGTCTGCTATGTATCTGGTGTGCCAGCCGGGAAAAAATCATCAATTACCTGTTTGGCCTGATTAACGTCACGCTGTTTGCGGCGATTTTCTTTCAGATTCAGCTCTATGCCAGCCTGTTACTGCAGGTATTTTTCTTCGCTGCTAACATTTACGGCGGGTATGCCTGGAGCCGGCAAAACGAGGCGCAGGAAGCTGCGCTCAAGGTACGTTGGCTGTCCCGCCAGCAAACCCTGGTACTGGGCGGCGTCTGTGCGGTGGCGATAGTATTGATGACGCTGTTTATCGATCCGGTGTTTGCGGTGCTCACCCGTATCATGATTGCCCTGCTGCAAACATTTGGTATGCAGGTCGCGATGCCTGACCTACAGCCCGACGCCTTCCCGTTCTGGGATTCCACCATGCTGGTCTTGTCGATTGCGGCCATGATTCTGATGACGCGTAAATATGTCGAAAACTGGCTGCTGTGGGTACTCATCGACGTGATTAGTGTGGTTATTTACGCGGTGCAGGGCGTCTACGCCATGTCGCTCGAATATGTCCTGCTGACGGCAATCGCGGTGATGGGATCTTACAGCTGGATCAAGAGCGCACAGCGCAACGGTTACACACCGCTTGCCGTGACGGCTTCCTGATTGACCCGATTTTCTGGCTACTCACAGGGGTAGCCTGTTACTCTTTTTCTCCCTCTTTCTGCTACAATCCACCTCCCCCGTGTTTACAGATTGAGCAATCCTTTATGCGTTTGAACCCCGGACAACAACAAGCCGTCGAATTCGTCACCGGACCTTGCCTGGTGCTGGCGGGAGCGGGTTCCGGCAAAACGCGTGTTATCACCAACAAAATCGCCCATCTGATCCGTGAATGTGGCTATCAGGCACGACATATTGCGGCAGTGACCTTTACCAATAAGGCTGCGCGCGAGATGAAAGAGCGCGTGGCGCAAACGCTGGGCCGTAAAGAGGCGCGTGGGTTGATGATTTCCACCTTCCATACCCTGGGACTGGATATCATTAAGCGTGAATATGCGGCGCTGGGGATGAAGTCGAACTTCTCGTTGTTTGACGATACTGACCAGGTGGCCTTGCTTAAGGAACTGACTGAAGGGCTAATCGAAGACGATAAGCTTATTCTCCAGCAGTTGATCTCGACGATCTCTAACTGGAAAAATGATCTGATGACCCCGGCGCAGGCAGCAGCCAGCGCAAAGGGCGAGCGCGATCGTATTTTTGCCCACTGCTATGGTCTGTATGACGCGCATATGAAGGCGTGTAACGTCCTCGATTTTGACGATCTGATCCTGCTTCCCACGCTGCTGCTGCAGCGTAATGAAGAGGTGCGTGAGCGCTGGCAAAACAGAATCCGCTACCTGCTGGTGGATGAATATCAGGATACCAACACCAGCCAGTACGAGCTGGTGAAGTTGCTGGTAGGTAAACGTGCGCGCTTTACCGTCGTGGGTGATGACGATCAGTCGATCTACTCCTGGCGTGGCGCACGTCCGCAGAACCTGGTACTGCTAAGCAAAGATTTTCCGGCTTTGCAGGTGGTGAAGCTGGAGCAAAACTACCGTTCATCAGGTCGTATCCTGAAGGCGGCGAACATCCTCATTGCGAATAACCCGCACGTCTTTGAAAAGCGGCTCTTTTCCGAGTTGGGTTACGGGGCTGAGCTGAAGGTGCTGAGCGCAAATAATGAAGAGCACGAAGCGGAACGCGTGACCGGGGAATTAATTGCCCATCACTTTGTGAATAAGACGCAATATAAAGACTACGCCATCCTGTATCGCGGTAACCATCAGTCGCGTGTGTTCGAAAAGTTTCTGATGCAAAACCGCATCCCGTACAAAATTTCCGGCGGGACGTCGTTCTTCTCGCGCCCGGAGATTAAAGATCTGCTGGCCTACCTGCGCGTGCTGAGCAACCCGGATGACGATAGCGCATTTTTGCGCATCGTAAACACGCCAAAGCGTGAAATCGGTCCGGCCACGCTGCAAAAGTTGGGTGAATGGGCGATGACGCGTAATAAAAGTCTGTTTACCGCCAGCTTTGATATGGGGCTTAGCCAGACACTAACCGGGCGCGGGTATGACTCTCTGACCCGTTTTACGCACTGGTTGGGTGAAATTCAGCGCCTGGCGGAGCGCGAACCGGTTGCCGCAGTGCGCGATCTGATCCACGGTATTGATTACGAATCCTGGCTTTATGAAACCTCGCCGAGCCCGAAAGCGGCTGAAATGCGTATGAAAAACGTCAATACGCTGTTCAGCTGGATGACGGAGATGCTGGAAGGCAGTGAGCTGGAAGAGCCGATGACCCTGACCCAGGTCGTTACTCGTTTTACCCTGCGCGACATGATGGAGCGCGGAGAGAGCGAAGAAGAACTGGATCAGGTGCAGTTGATGACGCTGCATGCCTCAAAAGGACTGGAATTCCCGTATGTATTTATGGTGGGAATGGAAGAAGGATTTTTGCCGCACCAGAGCAGCATCGATGAAGATAATATCGACGAAGAGCGTCGTCTGGCTTACGTAGGGATTACGCGTGCACAAAAAGAACTCATCTTCACGCTATGTAAAGAGCGTCGTCAGTACGGTGAACTGGTGCGCCCGGAACCGAGTCGCTTCCTGTTGGAACTGCCGCAAGATGACGTTATCTGGGAACAAGAGCGTAAAGTGGTGAGTGCTGAGGAGCGGATGCAAAAAGGACAGGCCAGCATCGCTAATATTCGGGCGATGATGGCGAAAGCTAAAGCGAAGTAGATATTTTGTAGGCCGGATACGAGTAAGCGCTATCCGGCAACCAACATCTAATGAACGTCCAGCGGCCAGTGAACATAGCTTTGCCACTGGCTTTCCTGATCGATTAACTCTTTACCCAGCGGATGATGTTCCAGCCAGCCTTCTGGTAGCGTGACCGTCAGGTGCTCGTTTCTTGCATCCATTTGAATTTCAGGCACCAGATCGTCGCGGCGACGGCTGGCGAAGATGATCGCCAAACGTAGCAAACGGCAAAGATGCTCCGCGATGCGCGGTGGCACTGCGTTTTGCTGGTGGAGCGAAGAGAGATCGACGGGATTGGTCTGGTTGAGTAACAGCGTTGCTAGCAGTTTCTTTTGCGCAGGGGTAAAACCCGGGAGATCGAGATTGCGCACCAGATAAGCGGCATGCTGTGGTGCCTGTTTAAAATCAACGCTTAGGCCAATTTCATGCAGCTGACAGGCACTAATCAGTAGTTCGCGGCTAATCGGTTCAAGATGCCACTTTTTTTCTACCTGATCGAGAAATTTAGTCGCTAAATTGGCAACGCGATGTGCTTGCTCTGTATCGACCATAAAGCGACGCTGGATATTGCGTAATGTGCGGCTACGAATATCCTGATCCACCGCCAGGTGCAGCATACCGTAAACCAGACCTTCACGTAATGCCCCGCCGGCCAGGGTCATGCATTGAATGTTCAGTTCGGTGAAAATAGCAATCAGAATGGCCAGCCCGCTGGGGAAAACCAGCGCTCGTTCCAGCGTTAACCCTTCGATTTCCAGCTCTTCCAGACGACCGCAGTGAATGGCGCGCTGCTTAAGCTGTTGAAGTTTGGCCAGCGTAATACGCTCATCCATGCCCTGCGCCATCATGATTTCCTGCAACGCCTGGACGGTACCAGAGGCACCAACGCAAACTTTCCAGCCATGAAAACGCAGTTTGTCGGCGACCGGGCGCAGAACTTCACGTGCGGCCTTCTCTGCCTCGTCAAAGTTTTCCTGTGCCAGATTACGATCGGTAAAATACCGTTCGAGCCAGGTGACGCAGCCCATCGACAGGCTGAACAGAGAGGTGGTTTGTGCACCGGAGCCGGTGACCAGTTCAGTACTGGCGCCGCCAATATCCACAACCAGACGCTGATCGGCACCGCCGGTTGTGTGGGCTACACCTTGATAAATCAGTCGCGCTTCTTCTTCACCGCTAATCACCTGGACAGGGCAGCCAAGGATCTCTTGCGCTTTAGCAATAAACACATCGGCATTTACGGCGATGCGTAACGTTGCCGTGGCGACCACGCGGATTTGTGGATGCGGAATATCCTGCAGACGTTCTGCAAACAGGCGCAAGCATTGCCAGCCGCGCTCCATCGCTTCAACAGAAAGCTCGTTGTCACCGTTGAGTCCAGCGGCCAGACGCACTTTGCGTTTGATACGCGTGAGCGTCTGGATGCTTCCTGCCACCTCGCGTACAACCAGCATATGAAAACTATTCGAGCCGAGATCGATTGCCGCATACAGCGAAGTAGAATTCATACACTTCATCCTTCAACCTGTATCTGTGTTGGCTGCGTTCTCTCACCCGAATCACTTACTAAAGTAAGCTCATCGGGATTCGTTTTCTTGCCGCCTTGATACAGGCTGAATGATTTTGTGTATGGCATAACTTTTCTTAACCTGAACGACGACGATTACGCGGAGCACCACCGGTACGGCGTGGGCCATTGCCTGTGCGCGGGCGCGTTAAGCGCAACGGCTTCGGCAGATCGGTCATCAGCGCATCCGGGTTATACTTGCTGACCGGAATCGAGTGGCCGATATAGGTCTCGATTGCGGGTAAATTCAGCGCGTACTCTTCACAGGCAAGGCTGATAGAGTGACCGCTTGCGCCAGCACGTCCGGTACGACCGATTCGGTGAACGTAATCTTCACAGTCATCCGGCAGGTCATAGTTAAATACGTGCGTTACGGCTGGGATATGCAGACCACGCGCAGCGACATCCGTCGCAACGAGAATGTCGAGATCGCCACGGGTGAATTCATCAAGAATACGCAGACGTTTTTTCTGTGCCACGTCACCGGTCAGCAGACCGACGCGATGGCCGTCCGCAGCAAGGCTGCCCCAGATATCTTCACAACGATGCTTGGTGTTAGCAAAAACAATGGCGCGATCTGGCCACTCTTCTTCAATCAGCGTTTGCAGCAAACGCATTTTCTCTTCGTTGGAAGGATAGAAGAGCTCTTCTTTAATGCGGTGGCCAGTTTTCTGTTCCGGTTCGACTTCAACGTACTCAGCGTTATTCATCTGTTCGAACGCCAGTTCGCGAACGCGGTAAGAGAGCGTTGCAGAAAACAGCATGTTCAGACGTTGGTTGGTTGGCGGCATACGACGGAACAGCCAACGGATATCTTTAATAAAGCCCAGATCGTACATACGATCGGCTTCATCCAGCACCACGACCTGAATCGCGCCCAGATTAATGTGGTTCTGTTTTGCATAGTCGATGAGACGGCCGGTCGTGCCGATAAGAATATCGACGCCGCTTTCCAGCACTTTCAGCTGTTTATCGTAACCGTCGCCGCCATACGCGAGGCCTAATTTCAGACCCGTGGTCTGTGCCAGCGGCTCGGCATCGGCGTGGATCTGCACGGCTAACTCACGCGTTGGCGCCATAATTAACGCACGCGGTTGGTTCACCTTGCGATCGGCAATCGCGGGATGAGAGAGAAGATAATGAAACGTTGACGTCAGGAACGCCATCGTTTTTCCGGTACCGGTTTGCGCCTGCCCGGCAACATCACGACCAGCCAGCGTTAGCGGCAGCGCGAGGGCCTGAATGGGCGTGCAGTTATGAAAGCCTTTGTTTTCAAGGGCTTCTATCACCTTTGGGTGCAGGGCGAAGTCGGAAAACTTCTGTTCTGTTAAATGTGTTTTGCTCATAGTGTGGTAGAATATCAGCTTACTATTGCTTTACGAAAGCGTATCCGGTGAAATAAAGTCAACCTTTAGTTGGTTAATGCTACATCAACACGTCGTTGATTAATGCTATACCAATGCACCAGGCTTATTCCTGTGGAGTTATTATGAGCGATAAAATTATTCACCTGACTGACGACAGTTTTGACACGGATGTACTCAAAGCGGACGGAGCAATCCTCGTTGATTTCTGGGCAGAGTGGTGCGGTCCGTGCAAAATGATCGCTCCGATTCTGGATGAAATCGCTGACGAATATCAGGGCAAACTGACGGTTGCTAAACTGAACATTGACCAAAACCCAGGCACCGCGCCGAAGTATGGTATCCGTGGCATCCCGACCCTGCTGCTGTTTAAAAACGGCGAAGTTGCGGCGACGAAAGTCGGCGCACTGTCCAAAGGTCAGTTGAAAGAATTCCTCGACGCTAATTTAGCGTAAGGAAGTCTCATGATCGGGCGACCCTACTTCGAAATGATTCGGATGACTGGACGCCCGACTTGAGTCGTGCTAAGTTAGTGTTGACTTCGTATTAAACATACCTTATTAAGTTTGAATCTAGTTATATCCAATACTTCCCGTTGTTTCTCGCGCGAGAAGTGGACAGATTCCTGGCTTGTCACTCAATCCGTCTTGTCGTTTCAGTTCTGCGTACTTTCCTGTGACCAGACAGCGAACAGACATGAGTTGATGGCCGTAAACAGGCATGGATGACCCTGCCATACCATTCACAACATTAAGTTCGAGATTTACCCCAAGTTTAAGAACTCACACCATTATGAATCTTACCGAATTAAAGAATACGCCGGTTTCTGAGCTGATCACTCTCGGCGAAAATATGGGCCTTGAAAACCTGGCTCGTATGCGCAAGCAGGACATTATTTTTGCCATCCTGAAGCAGCACGCAAAGAGTGGCGAAGATATCTTTGGTGACGGTGTGCTGGAGATATTGCAGGATGGATTTGGTTTCCTCCGCTCTGCAGACAGCTCCTACCTCGCCGGTCCTGATGACATCTACGTTTCTCCCAGCCAAATCCGCCGTTTCAACCTCCGCACTGGTGATACCATTTCTGGTAAGATTCGCCCGCCGAAAGAAGGTGAACGCTACTTTGCGCTGTTGAAAGTTAACGAAGTTAACTACGACAAACCAGAAAACGCCCGTAACAAAATCCTCTTTGAGAACTTAACGCCGCTGCACGCAAACTCTCGTCTGCGTATGGAACGTGGTAACGGTTCTACTGAAGACTTAACGGCGCGTGTACTGGATCTGGCATCGCCGATCGGTCGTGGCCAACGTGGTCTGATTGTTGCTCCGCCGAAAGCGGGTAAAACCATGCTGCTGCAGAACATCGCGCAGAGCATTGCCTACAATCATCCTGACTGCGTGCTGATGGTGCTGCTGATTGACGAACGTCCGGAAGAAGTTACCGAGATGCAGCGTCTGGTGAAAGGTGAAGTGGTTGCGTCTACTTTTGACGAACCTGCCTCCCGCCACGTTCAGGTTGCGGAAATGGTTATCGAGAAGGCGAAACGTCTGGTTGAACACAAGAAAGACGTTATCATTCTGCTTGATTCCATCACCCGTCTGGCGCGTGCATATAACACCGTGGTTCCGGCTTCCGGTAAAGTACTGACCGGTGGTGTGGACGCCAACGCCCTGCATCGTCCGAAGCGTTTCTTTGGTGCAGCACGTAACGTGGAAGAGGGCGGTAGCCTGACCATCATCGCGACTGCGCTGATTGATACCGGCTCTAAAATGGATGAAGTTATCTACGAAGAGTTTAAAGGTACCGGCAACATGGAACTGCATCTCTCTCGTAAGATTGCTGAAAAACGCGTCTTCCCGGCTATCGACTACAACCGTTCCGGTACCCGTAAAGAAGAGCTGCTCACCACCCAGGAAGAGCTGCAGAAAATGTGGATTCTGCGCAAAATCATCCATCCTATGGGTGAAATCGACGCAATGGAATTCCTCATTAACAAACTGGCGATGACCAAGACCAATGACGACTTCTTCGATATGATGAAGCGTTCCTGATTCGGGCATCATCTGAAAACGCCACGTTTTTACGTGGCGTTTTGCTTTTGTGGATGTAATCTTAACGACACAATAATAATAATCCGGTATGACATACCGCCTGGCGACGAAGGGTTGTAATTCGTATTTTGTGGTTAATAATCATACAGAACCACCTGATATGGAATCGGGTTTCTCTTCTGAATAATCGCCTGGATGGTTATACTTCATATATTGATATTCTTTGAGAGTATGTATAGTGAATTTACTGACAGCAAGTACTGATCTCATCAGTATTTTTTTATTCACAACGCTGTTTCTTTTCTTTGCCCGCAAGGTTGCGAAAAAGATAGGATTGGTGGATAAACCCAACTTCCGCAAACGTCATCAGGGACTGATTCCGTTGGTTGGGGGGATTTCGGTTTACGCAGGCATTTGCTTTACGTTCCTCATCGCCGATTATTATATCCCGCATGCAACTCTCTACCTGGCTTGTGCCGGTGTACTGGTGTTTATCGGTGCGCTGGACGACCGCTTTGATATCAGTGTAAAAATCCGTGCGACCATCCAGGCTATCATCGGCATCATTATGATGGCAGTTGGTAAGCTCTATCTGTTGAGCCTTGGGTTCATTTTTGGCCCCTGGGAGATGGTGCTCGGGCCTTTTGGTTATTTCCTTACCCTTTTCGCCGTTTGGGCTGCAATTAACGCCTTTAACATGGTGGATGGGATTGATGGTCTGTTAGGCGGGCTATCCAGCGTATCATTCGCCGCAATGGGGCTTATTTTGTGGTTTGACGGCCAGACAAGCCTGGCAATTTGGTGTTTTGCCATGATCGCCGCCATTCTGCCTTACATCATGCTGAACCTGGGTATTCTCGGACGTCGCTACAAGGTCTTTATGGGCGATGCGGGGAGTACGCTGATTGGTTTTACGGTCATCTGGATCCTGCTGGAGACCACTCAAGGTAAAACGCATCCTATTAGCCCGGTCACCGCACTGTGGATTATTGCCATTCCGTTAATGGATATGGTGGCGATTATGTATCGTCGTTTACGTAAAGGCATGAGTCCTTTCTCCCCGGACCGTCAACATATTCACCATTTAATCATGCGTGCCGGGTTTACCTCCCGACAGGCTTTTGTCCTGATTACGCTGGCTGCTGCGATCCTGGCTTCTATCGGCGTGCTGGCTGAATATTCTCGGATCGTTCCAGAATGGGTGATGCTGGTGCTCTTTTTACTGGCATTTGTCTTGTACGACTATTGTATTAAACGTGCCTGGAAGGTAGCGAGATTTATCAAACGCTGGAAGCGCAAGCTGCGTAGAAACCGTGACAGTAAACCAAACTTAACCAAATAAATTGAGGGTACGATGACACAACCATTACCGGGGGAACATGCCATGAGCGCTGAAAATGAACTGGACATCCGTGGGTTGTTTCGTACTTTGTGGACAGGGAAGGTGTGGATCGTCGGTATGGCTCTCGCCTTCGCGCTAGTCGCTCTCGCCTATACGTTTTTTGCTCGTCAGGAGTGGAGCGCGACGGCGATTTCAGACCGGCCAACGGTTAATATGTTGGGCGGCTATTACTCTCAGCAGCAGTTCTTACGTAACCTGGACATCAAGGCCAGTCTTGCATCAGCGGATCAGCCGTCAGTGATGGATGAAGCCTATAAAGAATTTATCATGCAGCTTGCCTCATGGGATACGCGCCGTGAATTCTGGCAGCAGACTGATTACTACAAGCAACGGATGGTGGGTAACAGTAAAGCCGATGCGGCGATGCTGGATGAATTGATTAATAACATTCAGTTTATGCCTGGCGATGCGGTTCGTAATACTAATGACAGCGTGAAGCTGATTGCCGAAACGGCGCCTGATGCCAACAATCTGTTGCGTCAGTACGTCGCGTTTGCCAGTCAGCGTGCAGCGCGTCATCTGAACGACGAGTTAAAGGGAGCTTGGGCTGCGCGCACCGTGCAAATGAAGGCGCAGGTTAAACGCCAGGAAGAAGTGGCGAAATCGATCTTCTCCCGCCGTGTTCATAACATTGAGCAGGCACTCAAAATTGCTGAGCAGCATAATATTTCGCGTACTTCCACTGACGTTCCGGCTGAAGAATTACCCGATTCAGAACTGTTTTTGCTTGGACGCCCTATGCTGCAGGCGCGACTCGAAAACCTGCAATCTGTTGGTCCCGATTTCGATCTGGACTACTTCCAAAACCGAGCCATGCTTAACACACTGAACGTTGGGCCAACTCTGGATCCGCGTTTTCAGACCTATCGTTATTTGCGTACGCCGGAGGAACCGGTAAAACGTGACAGCCCTCGTCGTGCCTTCTTGATGATTATGTGGGGCATCGTTGGGGCTCTGATCGGTGCTGGTGTTGCGTTAACCCGTCGCCGCACGATTTAGCAATATCGTTGCAGTGAGGGGCTGGGCCCTCACTGCCAATCCGAAGAGAATCGATGTGAAAGTACTGACTGTATTTGGCACGCGACCGGAGGCCATAAAAATGGCACCTCTGGTTCATGCGCTGGCAAAAGATCCTGATTTTGAGGCAAAAGTTTGCGTCACGGCGCAGCATCGGGAGATGCTCGATCAGGTGTTGAACCTCTTTTCCATTGTACCTGACTACGATCTCAATATTATGCAGCCAGGTCAGGGACTAACAGAAATTACCTGCCGAATACTGGAAGGATTAAAGCCCATTCTGGCTGATTTTAAACCCGACGTTGTGTTAGTTCACGGCGATACCACGACAACTATTGCCACTAGCCTGGCCGCGTTCTATCAGCGCATCCCGGTAGGGCATGTGGAGGCGGGTTTACGTACCGGCGATCTCTACTCTCCCTGGCCGGAAGAGGCGAACCGTACGCTGACCGGGCATCTGGCGATGTATCATTTTGCGCCAACAGAAAATTCGCGGCAAAACCTGCTGCGGGAAAACATTTCCGATAGCCGTATTTTTGTTACAGGTAATACGGTTATTGATGCGTTGATCTGGGTGCGTGACCGCGTACTGGCGAGTGATGCATTGCGAGCTGAACTGGCAGAGCATTACCCATTCCTGAGCTCGGATAAAAAGATGATACTGGTGACCGGTCATCGTCGGGAAAGCTTCGGTCGCGGTTTTGAACACATTTGCCATGCGCTGGCGGAAATTGCTGCGGCCAATCAGAACGTGCAGATTGTCTATCCGGTTCACCTGAATCCTAACGTCAGCGAACCGGTTAATCGCATTTTGGGTCACGTTGAAAACGTCATCCTGATTGAACCGCAGGATTACATGCCGTTTGTCTGGCTGATGAATCACGCCTGGCTGATCCTTACCGACTCTGGAGGAATTCAGGAAGAAGCCCCATCTCTGGGGAAACCGGTACTGGTGATGCGCGAAACGACGGAACGTCCAGAAGCGATTACCGCAGGCACAGTACGTCTGGTAGGGACAGACCCGCAGCGTATTGTCGAAGAAGTCACGCGTTTGCTGCATGACGAGAATGAATATCAGACCATGAGCCGCGCCCATAATCCGTATGGTGACGGGCAGGCATGTGACCGCATTTTACACGCGTTAAAAAATAATCGGATATCGCTATGAGTTTTACGACCATTTCTGTCATTGGGCTGGGTTATATCGGACTGCCGACGGCGGCTGCCTTTGCTTCCCGTCAAAAGCATGTGATTGGCGTAGATGTAAATCAACACGCGGTGGATACCATTAATCGCGGTGAAATTCATATCGTTGAGCCAGATTTGGGCACCGTGGTGAAAACGGCGGTCGAAAATGGATTTCTGCGCGCGACCACAACCCCTGTAGACGCGGATGCCTATCTGATTGCTGTGCCTACCCCGTTTAAGGGGGAGCATGAACCCGATATGGTCTACGTAGAAGCCGCGGCTAAATCTCTTGCACCAGTGCTGAAAAAAGGCGCGTTGGTGATCCTTGAATCTACGTCGCCTGTCGGAGCCACTGAACAGATGGCCGCATGGCTGGCAGAAATGCGTCCTGACCTGACTTTCCCGCAACAGGTCGGTGAACAGGCTGATGTTAATATTGCTTATTGCCCAGAACGCGTGTTGCCGGGCCAGGTGATGGTTGAGCTGATTAAAAACGACCGCGTGATTGGCGGAATGACCTCCGTCTGTTCCGCACGCGCCAGCGAGCTATACAACATCTTCCTCGAGGGTGAATGTGTTGTGACCAACGCCCGCACTGCGGAAATGTGCAAGCTAACTGAGAATAGCTTCCGCGACGTCAATATCGCCTTCGCCAATGAGCTGTCGCTGATTTGTGCCGATCAGGGGATCAACGTCTGGGAACTGATTCGCCTCGCAAATCGCCATCCGCGCGTGAATATTTTGCAACCGGGTCCGGGTGTTGGCGGACACTGTATCGCGGTTGATCCGTGGTTTATCGTGGCGCAGAACCCGCAGCAGGCGAAATTGATTCGCACCGCGCGCGAGGTAAACGACGGTAAGCCTCATTGGGTGGTTGATCAGGTAAAAGCTGCCGTGGCTGACTGTCTGGCGGATACCAATAAACGGGCCAGCGAAGTGAAAATTGCCTGTTTTGGTCTGGCATTCAAACCGAATATTGATGATTTACGTGAAAGCCCGGCGATGGGAATTGCGCAAAGCATCGCGCATTGGCACAAAGGCGAAACATTGGTGGTGGAGCCGAACATCCATCAACTGCCGAAAAAACTGGACGGTCTGTGCCAACTGGCTACGCTGGACGATGCTCTGGCAAGCGCCGATGTGCTGGTCTTGCTGGTTGACCATAATGAATTTAAAGCCATTAAAGGCGATGCGGTTTACCAGCAATATGTCGTGGATACCAAAGGAGTCTGGCGCTAATGAAGCGAATTCTGGTTACCGGTGGAGCGGGATTCATCGGCTCGGCGGTTGTTCGCCATATCATTCAGGAGACTCAGGATGCGGCAATTGTGGTCGATAAGCTGACCTATGCCGGAAACCTGATGTCGCTGGAGCCGGTTGCACAGAATCCTCGTTTTACCTTTGAGAAAGTCGATATCTGCGATCGCGCTTCGCTCGACAGGGTGTTTCAACACTATCAGCCGGACTGCGTGATGCATCTGGCGGCAGAAAGCCACGTCGATCGCTCCATTGATGGTCCGGCCGCCTTTATCGAAACTAACATTGTGGGAACCTACACGCTGTTGGAAGCGGCGCGTGCTTACTGGAGTGATTTAACCAGCGAGAAAAAATCAGCGTTTCGTTTCCACCATATCTCGACTGACGAGGTGTATGGCGATCTGCATTCTACGGATGATTTCTTCACTGAAACAACGCCGTATGCGCCGAGCAGCCCTTATTCCGCGTCGAAAGCCAGCAGCGATCATCTGGTCCGTGCCTGGCTACGTACCTACGGCCTGCCAACGCTGATAACCAACTGTTCTAACAACTATGGTCCGTACCATTTCCCGGAAAAACTGATTCCGCTGATGATCCTCAACGCATTGGCGGGGAAGCCGTTGCCGGTTTACGGCAATGGGCAACAGATCCGTGACTGGTTGTATGTAGAAGATCATGCCAGGGCGCTCTATTGTGTGGCGACAACGGGCGCGGTGGGTGAAACCTATAATATTGGTGGCCATAACGAGCGTAAAAACCTGGAGGTTGTCGAAACGGTTTGCAGCCTGTTGGAAGAGCTGGCACCGCAAAAGCCGCTGGGTATCGCGCAGTACCGCAACTTAATCGCTTTTGTGGACGATCGCCCGGGTCATGATTTGCGTTATGCCATTGACGCGTCGAAAATTGCGCGTGAGCTAGGCTGGATGCCGCAAGAAACGTTTGAAAGCGGAATGCGCAAAACCGTGGAGTGGTATCTGGCTAATCAGGCATGGTGGAAACCCGTGCAGGACGGCAGTTACCAGGGCGAACGTTTAGGTCTGAAGGGCTAACAGCCTGGTTTTGGCTCCCGGAGGAGACAACGCATGAAAGGTATCATTCTGGCGGGTGGCTCAGGTACTCGCCTGTATCCCATTACGCGTGGTGTATCGAAGCAGCTATTGCCTATTTACGATAAGCCGATGATTTACTACCCGTTATCCGTATTGATGCTGGCGGGAATTCGCGAAATCCTGATTATCACTACACCGGAAGATAAAGGCTATTTCCAGCGCTTACTGGGCGATGGATCTGAGTTCGGCATTGAATTGCACTATGCTGAGCAACCCAGTCCGGATGGATTAGCGCAGGCGTTTATCATTGGTGAAACGTTCCTTAACGGTGAGCCATCGTGTCTGGTGTTAGGAGACAATATCTTCTTTGGTCAGGGCTTCAGTCCCAAACTGCGTCATGTGGCCGCCAGAACGCAAGGCGCGACGGTGTTTGGTTACCAGGTGATGGATCCTGAACGTTTTGGTGTCGTGGAGTTTGACGATAATTTTCGTGCTATCTCGCTGGAAGAGAAGCCGAAAGCACCAAAATCCAACTGGGCGGTGACCGGGCTATATTTCTATGACAGCAAAGTGGTGGAATACGCAAAACGCGTAAAACCTTCTGAGCGTGGGGAGCTGGAGATAACGTCTATCAACCAGATGTACCTTGATGATGGGCATTTGACGGTCGAATTGCTCGGGCGTGGTTTTGCCTGGCTGGATACCGGTACGCACGACAGTCTTATCGAAGCGAGCACGTTTGTGCAGACGGTGGAAAAACGCCAGGGTTTTAAAATAGCCTGTCTGGAAGAAATTGCCTGGCGTAACGGTTGGCTGGATGACGAAGGCGTGAAGCGTGCCGCCAGTTCACTGGCCAAAACGGGTTATGGTCAATACCTGCTGGAGCTGCTCCGTGCTCGTCCGCGCCAGTATTGAGCCGCTTAGCTGGGAAAATACGTTCTTTGGCGTGAATAGCGCCATTGTGCGTTTTGACCAACACGCGCCGGTTCTGACTGCGGATTTGTTGCAGCCCTGGTCGCGGGTACAGGCAAAAATTCCTGCCGCCAATACCCAGGAATTAGACGCCCTGCAACAGTTGGGCTTCTCACTGGTTGAAGGTGAAGTGGATTTTGTGCTGCCGGTGACGCGTGCGCATGGTGACTCCGGTGTGCAGGTTGCACAAACTACGGATATTCCTGCATTACGCCAACTGGCAGGACAGGCGTTCGCGCAAAGTCGTTTTCGCGCCCCGTGGTATGCCGCAGATGCCAGCGCGCGTTTTTACGCGCAGTGGATTGAAAACGCGGTGCTGGGGACGTTCGATCATCAATGCCTCGTTTTTCGTACACCGGCAGGTGATATTCGTGGCTATGTCTCGCTGCGTGAACTGAATGCGACCGAGGCGCGAATTGGCCTGCTGGCCGGGCGTGGGGCGGGAGCAGAACTGATGCAGGCCGCGCTTTGCTGGGCGCAGGCTCGCGGTAAAACAACATTGCGCGTGGCGACCCAAATGGGCAATACCGCCGCGCTTAAACGTTACATACACAGTGGTGCGAATGTAGAAAGCACCGCGTATTGGTTATACAGGTGACACGATGATTCCATTTAACGCACCGCCGGTGGTGGGCACTGAACTCGATTACATGCAGTCTGCGATGAACAGCGGAAAACTGTGTGGCGATGGCGGTTTTACCCGTCGCTGCCAGCAGTGGCTGGAACAGCATTTTGGCAGCGAGAAAGTGCTGCTGACGCCTTCCTGCACCGCATCGCTTGAGATGGCGGCATTGCTGCTGGATATCCAGCCTGGTGATGAAGTCATTATGCCGAGCTACACGTTTGTCTCCACGGCCAATGCCTTCGTGCTGCGCGGCGCGAAAATCGTCTTTGTTGATATCCGCCCGGATACCATGAACATTGACGAAACGCTGATTGAAGCGGCGATCACCGACAAAACCCGCGCTATCGTGCCGGTGCATTACGCGGGCGTAGCCTGTGAAATGGATACCATCATGGCGCTGGCGACCAAACATAACTTGTTTGTCGTGGAAGATGCGGCCCAGGGCGTCATGTCGACTTACAAAGGTCGGGCGCTGGGAACGATTGGTCACATCGGTTGCTTTAGCTTCCATGAGACCAAAAACTATACCGCAGGCGGTGAGGGCGGCGCGACGCTGATTAATGATAAAAAATTAGTCGAACGAGCGGAGATCATCCGTGAAAAAGGGACAAACCGCAGTCAATTTTTCCGCGGTCAGGTGGATAAGTATACCTGGCGTGACATTGGCTCCAGCTATTTGATGTCCGATCTGCAGGCTGCCTATCTGTGGGCGCAACTGGAAGCGGCGGACCGTATTAACCAGCAGCGTCTGGCGCTGTGGCAGAACTACTATGATGCGCTCGAACCGCTGGCGCGTGCCGGACGTATTGATCTGCCTTCTGTACCCGACGGCTGCGTGCAAAACGCCCATATGTTTTACATCAAGCTTCGCGATATCGACGATCGCACGGCGTTGATTAACTTCCTGAAAGAAGCTGAAATTATGGCGGTGTTCCACTATATCCCGCTGCATGACTGCCCGGCTGGCGATAAATTCGGCGTATTTGCCGGTGTTGATCGTTTCACCACCAAAGAGAGCGAGCGCCTGCTGCGTTTACCGCTGTTCTACAACCTGTCGCCAGTAAACCAGCGAACGGTCATTTCGACCTTACTCAACTACTTCGCCTGATATGTCGCTTGCTAAAGCGTCCTTATGGACGGCAGCCAGTACGCTGGTAAAAATTGGTGCAGGTTTGCTGGTCGTGAAGCTGCTGGCAGTATCGTTTGGCCCGGCTGGCGTGGGGCAGGCGGGTAACTTCCGCCAGATGGTCACCGTGCTTGGCGTCCTGGCGGGGGCCGGCATTTTCAATGGCGTCACGAAATACGTTGCGCAGCACCATGACGATCCGACCCGGCTCCGTAAGGTAGTCGGTACATCTTCCGCGATGGTGCTGGGATTCTCTACACTGATGGCGGTAGTTTTTCTGCTGGCGGCCGCGCCAATCAGTCAGGGATTGTTTGGCCATACTCATTATCAGGGGCTGGTAAGACTGGTTGCGCTGGTGCAGATGGGCATTGCCTGGGCGAACCTGCTTCTTGCGTTGATGAAGGGCTTTCGCGATGCGGCAGGTAACGCGCTGTCGCTGATTGTGGGTAGCCTGGTGGGCGTGGTGGCTTATTATGGCTGTTATCGCCTGGGAGGGTATGAAGGCGCTTTGCTGGGTCTGGCGTTAGTGCCCGCGTTGGTGGTTATCCCTGCAGCCATCATGCTGATTAAACGTGGCACTATTCCCCTGCATTACCTGAAACCCTCATGGGATAACGGTCTTGCTGGACAGCTAAGCAAGTTTACGCTGATGGCGCTGATTACCTCCGTAACGCTGCCTGTGGCATACGTGATGATGCGAAACCTGCTGGCGGCGCAGTATAGCTGGGATGATGTAGGGATCTGGCAGGGGGTAAGCAGTATCTCTGATGCTTATCTGCAATTCATTACCGCTTCATTCAGCGTTTACTTGCTGCCGACGTTGTCACGACTGACCGAAAAGCGCGACATTACGCGCGAGGTGGTTAAGTCGCTGAAGTTCGTGTTACCGGCGGTTGCCGCCGCGAGCTTTACTGTTTGGCTGCTGCGTGATTTTGCGATCTGGCTGCTTTTCTCCGCAAAATTCACCGCCATGCGCGATCTGTTTGCCTGGCAACTGGTCGGCGATGTACTGAAAGTTGGGGCGTATGTCTTTGGGTATCTGGTGATCGCGAAAGCATCGCTGCGGTTTTATATTTTGGCTGAAATTAGCCAGTTCATGTTATTGACGGTGTTTGCTCACTGGCTGATCCCTGCACACGGTGCGCTGGGAGCGGCACAGGCTTATATGGCAACGTACATCGTCTATTTTTCTCTTTGTTGTGGCGTGTTTTTACTCTGGCGTAGGCGGGCATGACTGTACTGATTCACGTTCTGGGATCGGATATCCCTCACCATAACCAAACCGTCCTGCGGTTTTTCAACGACTCGCTGGCTGCGACGAGCGAGCACGCGCGCACGTTTATGGTTGCCGGTCAGGATGCGGGATTCAGTGAGAGCTGCCCGGCGTTATCGCTAAGCTTCTACAGCGGGAAAAAGGCGTTGGCTGACGCTGTTATCGCGAAGGCAAAAGCGGATCGTCAACAGCGTTTCTTCTTCCACGGTCAGTTTAACACCAGCCTGTGGCTGGCGTTGCTGAGTGGGGGGATTAAATCAGAGCAGTTTTACTGGCATATCTGGGGCGCTGATTTATATGAAGTCTCCAGTGGACTGAAATTCCGCCTGTTTTACCCGATTCGCCGCATGGCGCAGAATCGCGTGGGCTGCGTGTTTGCGACACGGGGCGATTTACGTTATTTCGCCGAGCAACATCCGCATGTACGGGGTGAGTTGCTCTATTTCCCAACGCGAATGGATCCTTCACTCAATAACATGAGCAATGATTGCCAGCGCAGCGGCAAGATGACGGTGCTGGTTGGCAACTCTGGCGATCGCAGCAATGAGCATGTTGCCGCGCTTCGCGCCGTCCATCAGCAGTTCGGTGACTCGGTGAATGTCATTGTGCCGATGGGTTATCCCGCCAATAATGCGGCCTATATCGACGAGGTTCGCCAGGCCGGTCTGGCATTATTTAGCGCAAATAATCTGCAAATTTTGAGTGAGAAGCTGGAATTTGATGCTTATCTCGCGTTACTGCGTCAGTGCGATTTGGGTTACTTTATTTTTGCCCGTCAGCAGGGGATCGGTACGCTTTGTTTGCTGATCCAGGCGGGTATTCCGTGCGTGCTCAACCGTGAAAATCCCTTCTGGCAGGATATGGTGGAACAAAATCTTCCGGTGTTATTTACCACTGATGATCTCAATGAAGGCGTCGTACGCGAAGCGCAGCGCCAGTTGGCATCGGTAGATAAAAATACTATTACCTTCTTTAGCCCGAATTATCTGCAGCCGTGGTACAACGCGCTGCGCATTGCTTCAGGAGAAACCGTATGAGCCTGATGCAATTCAGCGGTCTGCTGGTAGTCTGGCTGCTCTCCACCTTGTTTATCGCCACGCTGACCTGGTTTGAGTTCCGCCGTGTGCGTTTTAACTTCAATGTCTTCTTCTCATTGTTGTTTTTGCTGACGTTCTTCTTCGGATTCCCGTTAACCAGCATCCTGGTGTTCCGCTTTGATGTGGCAGTGGCTCCGCCGGAGATCCTGCTGCAGGCCTTGCTGTCAGCAGCCTGTTTCTATGCCGTCTACTACGTGACGTATAAAACGCGCTTGCGCAAACGAGTAGAGGATAAGCCGCGCAGACCGCTGTTTACCATCAATCGCGTTGAAGCCCATTTGACCTGGGTTATCCTGATGGCGATTGCGTTGGTGAGCGTGGGCGTCTTCTTTATGCACAACGGCTTCCTGCTGTTCAGACTGCAATCCTATAGCCAGATTTTTTCCAGTGAAGTCTCTGGTGTCGCCCTGAAGCGTTTCTTCTACTTCTTCATTCCGGCGATGCTGGTGGTTTATTTCCTGCGTCAGGACAGCAAAGCGTGGTTGTTCTTCCTGGTGAGCACCGTCGCGTTTGGTTTGCTGACCTATATGATTGTGGGCGGGACGCGTGCCAATATCATTATCGCGTTTGCCATCTTCTTGTTTATCGGCATTATTCGCGGCTGGATTTCGTTGTGGATGTTGGTCGCCGCAGGCGTGCTGGGCATTGTCGGCATGTTCTGGCTGGCGCTGAAGCGCTACGGAATGAGCGTTAGCGGCGATGAGGCGTTCTATACGTTCCTGTACCTTACGCGCGATACCTTCTCACCGTGGGAGAACCTGGCGCTGTTGCTGCAGAATTACCACAATATTGAGTTCCAGGGGCTGGCGCCGATCGTCCGTGACTTCTACGTCTTTATCCCCTCCTGGCTGTGGCCTGGGCGGCCGAGTATTGTACTCAACTCAGCGAACTACTTTACCTGGGAAGTGTTGAACAACCACTCAGGACTGGCGATTTCGCCGACGTTAATTGGTTCACTGGTGGTGATGGGCGGGGCGTTGTTTATACCATTAGGCGCGATTGTTGTTGGGCTCATCATCAAGTGGTTCGACTGGCTGTATGAGCTTGGCAATCGCGAAACCAATCGCTATAAGGCGGCGATTTTGCACAGTTTCTGTTTTGGCGCCATTTTCAATATGATCGTTTTGGCACGTGAAGGGCTGGATTCGTTTGTCTCGCGAGTGGTCTTTTTCCTCGTGATTTTCGGCGTTTGCCTACTGGTGGCAAAACTGCTGTTCTGGCTATTCGATAGCGCGGGACTCATCCATAAACGAATCAAGTCGCTGCCCCGTACACAGATTGAAGGATCGTAATGACAGATAACACAACTGCGCCGCTGTATTCGTTGCGCGGATTACAACTGATTGGCTGGCGCGATATGCAACATGCGCTGAATTACCTGTTTGCCGAAGGACACCTCAGGTCAGGAACGCTGGTGGCTATCAACGCTGAGAAGATGCTGACAGCAGAAGATAACCCTGAAGTGAGGGCGCTGATCAACGCCGCGGAGTTCAAATATGCGGATGGCATTAGCGTGGTGCGTTCGGTGCGCAAAAAATTCCCGCAGGCGCAGGTTTCACGCGTGGCCGGAGCTGACCTTTGGGAAGCGCTGATGGCGCAAGCCGGGCAAAACGGAACGCCTGTTTTCCTGGTTGGTGGCAAGCCTGAAGTTCTGGCACAAACAGAAGCAAAACTACGTGCGCAGTGGCGCGTGAACATTGTGGGTAGTCAGGACGGTTATTTTGCCCCAGAGCAGCGTCAGGCGTTGTTTGAGCGTATTCACGCCAGCGGTGCGCAAATTGTGACGGTGGCGATGGGCTCGCCGAAACAAGAGATCTTTATGCGTGATTGCCGCAAGACTCACCCTGACGCGCTGTATATGGGCGTGGGGGGCACCTACGACGTCTTTACCGGTCACGTTAAGCGTGCGCCTAAAATCTGGCAAAATCTGGGGCTGGAGTGGCTGTATCGCTTGTTGTCGCAGCCGAGCCGTATTACTCGACAACTTCGCTTATTACGCTATCTCCGCTGGCACTATACCGGCAACCTCTGACGCCCTCTCTCCTCTGGTAAGTAGCGTGATCTGCTAATTACGCTACTTATTCACAACATAATCGCTGCTTTCTCGCACAATCTATTCATTTTTTGAATGCTTTAATTGCCATTTAAGCGATTTTAGGAAACCATTCGCAACAATCATTGCAGTGCCATGGTGTGTTTGGCGCCAACCGTTAAGCGGTCGGTGCCGTATGGCCTGTTATGGCATAACAAGATGTACCCATAACGAGAACCGGTAATACCGGACAGCATGCAAACACAACAAGAGGATTTATGGCCGAGAACAAACCTGAGCTACAGCGTGGGCTGGAGGCTCGTCACATCGAATTAATTGCCCTTGGGGGCACTATTGGCGTTGGGCTATTTATGGGGGCCGCCAGTACCCTTAAATGGGCGGGACCTTCGGTTCTGCTGGCGTATATCGTCGCCGGGCTGTTCGTCTTTTTCATCATGCGTTCTATGGGGGAGATGTTATTCCTCGAGCCGGTTGCCGGTTCATTTGCTGTTTACGCCCACCGTTATATGAGTCCCTTCTTTGGCTATCTTACCGCCTGGTCATACTGGTTTATGTGGATGGCGGTGGGGATCTCAGAGATTACCGCCATCGGGGTGTACGTACAGTTCTGGTTCCCGGAAATGGCGCAATGGATACCCGCACTGATCGCAGTCGGACTGGTTGCGTTGGCAAACCTCGCAGCGGTTCGCCTGTATGGTGAAATTGAGTTCTGGTTTGCCATGATCAAAGTGACCACCATCATTGTGATGATCGTCATTGGGGTTGGGGTGATTTTCTTCGGCTTCGGCAATGGCGGCCAGGCGATCGGCTTTGGCAACCTGACCGAGCATGGCGGGTTCTTTGCTGGGGGCTGGAAGGGCTTCCTGACGGCATTGTGTATTGTTGTGGCGTCTTACCAGGGCGTGGAGCTGATTGGCATCACTGCAGGGGAAGCGAAGAATCCACAGGTCACGCTGCGTAGCGCGGTGGGTAAAGTGCTGTGGCGCATTCTGATTTTCTACGTTGGTGCGATTTTTGTCATCGTCACTATTTTCCCGTGGAATGAGATTGGCAGCAACGGCAGCCCGTTTGTTCTCACCTTTGCCAAGATTGGTATTACCGCCGCGGCAGGGATTATTAACTTTGTGGTACTGACGGCGGCGCTGTCTGGCTGTAACAGCGGCATGTACAGCTGTGGGCGTATGCTCTACGCGCTGGCAAAGAATCGCCAGCTTCCTGCCGTTGTTGGAAAAGTATCACGCCATGGCGTGCCGGTTGCCGGTGTAGCTATTTCTATCGCGATCCTGCTGATTGGTTCGTGCCTGAACTACATCATTCCTAACCCGCAGCGCGTGTTTGTTTATGTCTATAGCGCCAGCGTGTTGCCGGGGATGGTGCCGTGGTTTGTGATCCTGATAAGCCAGCTGCGTTTCCGTCAGGCGCATAAAGCGGCGATTGCCAGTCATCCATTCCGCTCCATTCTGTTCCCGTGGGCGAATTATTTGACGATGGCGTTCCTGATTTGCGTATTAATTGGCATGTACTTTAATGAAGATACCCGAATGTCGCTTTTTGTTGGCATGGGTTTCTTACTGGCCGTGACGCTCATTTATAAGGTTTTTGGTCTGAATCGTCATGGCGCAGCCCATAAATTGCGGGAATAAGCGACAAAACGCACAAACCATGACCAAACGATAATTTATTTTAAAAAAGCACTAGACAGAAGACCGAGACCTCCGTAATATCCAGCCCCGCAACGGCGCTAAGCGCCCGTAGCTCAGCTGGATAGAGCGCTGCCCTCCGGAGGCAGAGGTCTCAGGTTCGAATCCTGTCGGGCGCACCATTTAGTAGGGTGCCAGAGCTGCGGTGGTTTTAATACCGCGTAAAAGATTTGCAGTGGTGGCTATAGCTCAGTTGGTAGAGCCCTGGATTGTGATTCCAGTTGTCGTGGGTTCGAATCCCATTAGCCACCCCATTAATTTAAAGTTGTGAAATGCGAAGGTGGCGGAATTGGTAGACGCGCTAGCTTCAGGTGTTAGTGTCCTTAGGATGTGGGGGTTCGAGTCCCCCCCCTCGCACCACGACTTAAAGAATTGAACTAAAAATTCAAAAAGCAGTAAAACGGCGAGTAGCGCAGCTTGGTAGCGCAACTGGTTTGGGACCAGTGGGTCGGAGGTTCGAATCCTCTCTCGCCGACCAATTTTGAACCCCGCTTCGGCGGGGTTTTTTGTTTTCTGATTTTCCCTTCTCAGCCTTTATTCCCGCGAATTACCAGATGTCTTAAAAAGTCCGGAACCATGGTTTTTGCAGTGCAATCATGGCATGCGTTGTGCAATAATATACGGGTAGATGCTCATTCCATCTCTTATGTTCGCCATCTGGCCTCATAAACTCAGGAATGATGCAGAGCCGTTTACGGTGCTTATCGTCCACAGACAGATGTCGCATCTTATATGCTAAATCATTCATGATGTGTCGAGACGGCCAGCACGGGAATCCCCCGGAGCTTACAAAGGTAAGTGACAGGGGTGAGCGTACGCAGCCAACGAAGAGACAGCGTGAAGGATGATGCATATAGCCTCATCAAACACCATGGACATAACGTTGAGTGAAGCACCCATTTATGTTGTCATACAGACCTGTTTAACGCCTGCTCCAAAAGAGCGGGCGTTTTTTTATGCATATACACGTCATCCTTCGTGCTGCTTCCCGAATGATTTGTGTATACGATTGAAAAATATGTAGGCCCGGTAAGCGAAAGCGCCACCGGGCATTCAGGAATTACTGCGGGGGATTGTTGTTCTGCAGCGTCAACATTAGGCCATCACGGCGCATGGTGGCGGCTTCTTCCGGCTGGTGCAGTCTGTCCAGCGCGTCAGCAAGCCAGGCGTAGTCATAGGCATCCGGGCGCTGTTTGAGAGCGGCACGGAAGGCGAGCGTAGCTTCCTGCCATTCTCCATGCTTCATTAACGACTGACCCAGCGTACTCCACAGCAACGGGCGATCGCCCACGGCTTTAATCTGCTGGCGCAGCACTTTTTCTATCTGTTCCGGATTATTGGTTTTCAGACGCGGGATTGGCAGCACCAGGCGGTCATCGTACTGACGTTTCAAACCATCAATGATGACCTGCTGCGCCGTATCGTGATCGTCACACTCAATCAGATGTTCAGCCATTGCTACCTGCAAAGCAACCTGATGACGGGTTTTACGGCTCTGGTTTTTCCACCATGCACGCAGCCCCTCGCTGCCCTGATCGGCGCGGACCTGATCCATCAAGCCAACCCATGCCTGTTGTTCCAGCATGGCGCGGTGCTCGTCATCACCCACATGTGCTTTTGCCATGGATGGGATGATATCCAGCAAGGAGCTCCATGCGCCGGTGCGAATGTAAGCCTGCTCAGCCAGACGCAGTACTTCCGGATGACGTGGAGTCACCTCCAGCAGTTTATCTACGCTGTGGCGGGCGGCGTGATTTTCATTACGCGCCAGTTGCAGGCGAACGCGAGCGATTTCTACCGGGATCGTATCATTTCCTGCCAGTTCGGCGGCACGCTCAAGGTGTTGGTTGGCGCGCGCTTCGTCACCGCGCTGCTGAGCCGCTTCTGCCGCCAGCAGGTAATTCACTACCGGCTGTTCTGCATGATCGGCATTTTTCGACATCAGCTTCTCAACCTGCTGATAGTCACCTTCTGCCAGTTTGAGCAGCGCCTGTTCGGTCTGCTTACGGGCGCGACGACGCTTACGACCCACAAACCACCCACGGGTATGTGCGCCGGTGCGGAAAATTCGGCGCAGCAGCCATTCAATCGCAAACAGGACGACCATGGCGACGATCAGGATGATCACCAGGCCCGTCACGCTGGTTTCGATATTGTAGTTATCCGTCTGGATCAGCACGTAACCCTGATGACCGGCTATCATCGGACCGACGACGATCCCGGCGATCAACAGCACAAAGAGCAATAATACTTTTAGCATCATTATTCTCCTTGCGGCGCGGTTGCCGGAGCGTCTGTCGAAGGCGCTGGCGCAGGCGCTGCTGCTACCGGTGCTGTGGCAGGCTGCGCCAGTAAATTACGTACGCGGGTCTGCATTAACTTGTCGAGAATAGCCTGGCTCTGCAGCGTTTCCGGAACATCCATACTGATGCTTTGCTGGCTCAGTTGGTCTACTTCTTCAAGGAACGCTTTGGTCGCTGCATCGTCGGTGTCGTAGTAAGCACGCACCCATGTGGAGACATTTTCCAGCGCCTGGCGATATGTCTCTTCCTGATGACGCGGCACGGCCTGGGCAGCCACTAACAGGCGGGAACGGATGTTCTCCCGTAAGTAAACATCCTGGTTCGGCGCCAGCAGCGGAACGGCGGTTTCATCACGACGGCGAACGGTGATAAAGCTGTCCATAAAGTTCTGCCAGCTTTTTTGCAGATTGACGCGCCATTCGCTGATCGAGCTGGAAAGCTCGCTGCTGTCAGAATCCATCGGTGAATCGTCGGTGTCATTGTCGGCCAGACGCAGGTTATCGATCTGGTTTGAGAGCTGATTCACTTTCAGGATAATGCCGTCATAGTCGACCTGAGTCACCGCGGATAGGCTCGCGATGTCGTCAGTAATCGCACGTCGCGCGGTAATTAAGCTCGGGTCGTTCATATCTGCCAGACTGGCGTCGGCGCTTTTCAACAGCGCCGCGGCGGTGGTGACGTCCTGATCGCTCCATAATTTACGACCGGCCAGTTTCACCAGAAAATCAGCCTGCGCCAGCAGCCATGTGCCAGCATCGCTGCCGGAGATGGTGGCGACTTTTTGCTGGACTTCATCAAGCTGTTTGACCAGCGCCGCCTGTTGGCGAGTGGCTTCATCCAGCTGCGTTGCCTGCTGTTTAATAATGCCTTCCAGCTCAGCTTTTTGGCTTTCCTGCGCTTTTTGCAGCGCCGTCAGCTGGTTCGCCAGCGCATCGCTGGTTGCCGTTTGTGTTGTTGCCTGTTGTTTCCCCCAGCCGTATAGGCCAACGCCTGCTGCCAGAGCAATAGCAATCGCCACAGCGCTCAGAATCAGCGCCGTGCTGTTCTTACTCTTTTTTTCAGTATTAACTGGCTGTGACGTGGTTTCCACGGCCTCCCTGGTCTCTTCAACCACGGCGGAGGATTTTTCTTGTTCCGTCATTATGGCATCCCATTATGAGAGTTATTGTAATGCGCGTAGTAGCGCATCGTTGTCGGCGTTATCAGCGACCTTAATATCTTGCCAGCCCAGTTCCCGGGCGAGGTGCGCCAGACGCTCACTGACGACCAGCAGCCGACAGCGTAGTAACCAGTGCTCACGATACCATTGCGGAATGAGCGACCAGAGCTGCTGTAGCATCTCTCCGCTGGTGACAACCACCGTGGTTACGCCACGGGATTGCCAGCGCATCGCTTCTTCTGCACCATCGTAATATTTTGCACTGCGTTGATAACATTCACAAAAATCGACATCGGCTCCGCGTGCCGTCAGGGTTTCACCTATCAGCTCACGGCCACCGTTGCCGCGTAATATAAGCGCGCGTTTTCCCGCAATATTTTGTAATTCAGGTAATTGTAGCAAGACTTCGCTAATTTCCCGATCCAGAGGGTAGTGAATATTGAAGCCGCTAACAGTATGCAGCGCCAGCGCCGTTGTACGGCCAATGGCAAAATAACGCGGAAGGGATGGCCAGCTTTTCTCTTGCTGCTGAAGCTCGGCATCGGCAAAGGTGACCGCGTGCTGCGAGAGGGCGAAGACCAGATCGTTCTCCGTCAGCGCCGACAGTCGGGAAGCAAGCGTTGCCAGCTCCCGACCTGGTGAAAACTCGATGAGTGGAAAACTCCAGGCCACCTGCCCCAGTGTGCGCAGTCGGCTCACTAACTCTTCCCCTGCGGGAGACGGGCGGGTGACCAGAATACTCATGCGGGGGCTTCTCCGTTATAAACTTCCGCCAGAATGGCGCGCGCACCGTTCTCCAGCAGTTCTTCTGCCAGAGAGATGCCCATCTGTTCGGCATCCTGTGTGGCGCCGCGACGTTCTCCGCATACCATCTGTGAACCGTCTGGCGCGCCGACCAGCGCACGTAGCCAAATCTCACCGTCGATGATTTCGGCATAGCTTCCAATAGGTACCTGACATCCCCCTTCCAGGCGGGTGTTCATGGCGCGTTCTGCTTTGACGCGTAGCGCAGTCTCTTCATGGTTGAGCGGCGCTAGCAGCGCCTGAGTGCGCATATCATCCAGTCGACATTCTATGCCTACTGCGCCTTGCCCGACTGCGGGCAGGGAGATTTCCGGCGGCAGAGCGGTGCGGACTCGCGACTCAAGACCTAAACGTTTTAATCCGGCGACCGCCAGTATAATGGCGTCATAATCGCCGTTATCCAGTTTGCTGAGGCGCGTGCCTACGTTGCCGCGCAGCGAACGGATAACGAGATCCGGGCGACGCTTTGCCAACTGGCACTGGCGGCGCAAACTGGATGTCCCGACGATGCTGCCTGCGGGGAGTTCATCCAGCGAGTTGTACTTATTTGAGACGAAAGCATCACGCGGATCCTCTCGCTCACAAATGGTGACCAGCCCAAGACCGTCAGGGAATTCAACCGGCACATCCTTCATGGAATGCACAGCGATATCGGCGCGTTTTTCCAGCAGCGCGACTTCCAGTTCTTTAACAAACAACCCTTTCCCCCCGACCTTCGCCAGCGGGGTATCAAGGATCACATCGCCACGGGTTACCATAGGAACCAGTTCCACGATCAGACCGGGGTGGTTTGCCATTAAGGCGTCTTTGACATAATGTGCCTGCCAGAGCGCAAGGGGGCTTTGGCGTGTGGCAATTCTCAAAACATTGTCTAACATGCTTGTTACCGTCATTATCAATCATTGACCATCCTAACATCCTTATCAAAGGGATGTCAGCGTTACGCTCAAACGTAAGTGAGAGGAAAAGGCGCTGCATCATCACTGGCAGTGAATAATGACGAGAAACCTCCCGACCGTATGAAGGAATTTACACGTAACGAACGGTGCTACACTTGTATGTAGCGCATCTTTCTTTACGGTCAATGAGCAAGGTGTTAAATTGATCACGTTTTAGACCATTTTTTCGGCTGAACAGCATAAAAAAATATGGGCGAAAAACAGGTAACGGTTATTTTTGACATACGGTTTATCCGAATTGATGGCGATTATTGTGAGCGCTTGCGCCGCGGCAATCGACAACATGACGGATAGCAACATCAGGCGATACGTCTTGTACCTCTATATTGAGACTCTGAAACAGAGACTGGATGCCATAAATCAACTGCGTGTGGATCGCGCGCTTGCTGCCATGGGACCTGCCTTCCAGCAGGTATACAGTCTGCTGCCGACATTATTGCACTACCACCATCCGCTGATGCCGGGTTACCTCGATGGTAACGTTCCCAAAGGCATATGCTTTTACACGCCTGATGAAACCCAACGCCACTACCTGAACGAACTGGAACTGTACCGCGGTATGTCGCCGCAGGATCCTCCCAAGGGCGAACTGCCGATCACCGGCGTTTACTCAATGGGCAGCACCTCTTCGGTAGGGCAAAGCTGTTCCTCTGACCTTGATATCTGGGTCTGCCATCAATCCTGGCTGGATAGCGAAGAGCGCCAGCTGCTGCAGCGAAAATGTAGCCTGCTGGAAAGCTGGGCCGCCTCGCTGGGCGTGGAAGTCAGTTTCTTCCTGATTGATGAAAACCGTTTCCGTCACAATGAAAGCGGCAGTCTGGGTGGTGAAGACTGTGGCTCGACGCAGCATATTCTGTTGCTTGATGAATTCTATCGCACCGCTGTGCGCCTCGCGGGTAAACGTATTCTGTGGAATATGGTGCCGGGCGACGAAGAAGAGCATTACGACGATTACGTCATGACGCTCTACGCACAGGGGGTGCTAACGCCAAACGAATGGCTGGATCTCGGCGGACTCAGTTCGCTTTCCGCCGAAGAGTACTTTGGCGCCAGCCTCTGGCAGTTGTACAAGAGTATCGACTCCCCGTACAAAGCGGTGCTGAAAACGCTGCTGCTGGAAGCTTATTCCTGGGAATACCCAAATCCACGCCTGCTGGCGAAAGATATTAAACAGCGCCTGCATGACGGCGAGATCGTCTCTTTTGGTCTCGACCCTTACTGCATGATGCTGGAGCGCGTTACCGAGTACCTCACGGCGATCGAAGATCCGACGCGCCTGGATTTAGTGCGCCGATGTTTCTACTTAAAAGTGTGCGAGAAACTGAGCCGTGAGCGCGCCTGCGTGGGCTGGCGTCGTGAAGTATTAAGTCAGTTAGTGAAAGAGTGGGGCTGGGATGACGCCCGTCTGACCATGCTGGATAACCGTGCTAACTGGAAGATTGACCAGGTACGCGAAGCGCATAACGAACTGCTCGATGCGATGATGCAGAGCTATCGTAACCTGATCCGCTTTGCGCGACGCAATAACCTCAGCGTCAGCGCCAGTCCGCAGGATATCGGCGTGCTGACCCGTAAGCTGTATGCCGCGTTTGAAGCGTTGCCGGGTAAAGTCACGCTGGTGAACCCACAGATATCTCCGGATCTCTCGGAACCGAATCTGACCTTCATCCATGTGCCGCCGGGCCGTGCCAACCGTTCCGGTTGGTATCTCTACAACCGCGCGCCTAACATGGACTCGATCATCAGCCATCAGCCGCTGGAATATAACCGCTATCTCAACAAGCTGGTGGCGTGGGCCTGGTTCAACGGCCTGCTGACCTCGCGTACGCATTTGTTTATTAAGGGCAACGGCATTGTTGATTTGCCGAAGCTTCAGGAAATGGTCGCCGACGTGTCGCACCACTTCCCGCTGCGACTGCCTGCACCAACGCCGAAAGCGCTGTATAGCCCGTGCGAAATTCGCCATCTGGCGATTATCGTTAACCTCGAATATGACCCGACGGCAGCGTTTCGCAATCAGGTGGTGCATTTTGATTTCCGTAAGCTGGACGTCTTCAGCTTTGGCGAAGAGCAAAATTGTCTGGTAGGTAGCGTCGACCTGCTGTACCGCAACTCGTGGAATGAAGTGCGTACGCTGCACTTCAACGGCGAGCAGGCGATGATTGAAGCGTTAAAAACGATTCTGGGCAAAATGCACCAGGATGCCGCGCCGCCGGATAGCGTCGAGGTCTTCTGCTATAGCCAGCATCTGCGTGGTTTAATTCGCACCCGCGTGCAGCAACTGGTGTCTGAGTGCATCGAGCTACGGCTGTCCAGTACCCGCCAGGAAACCGGACGTTTCAAAGCGCTGCGTGTTTCCGGCCAGACGTGGGGACTGTTCTTCGAGCGCCTGAACGTTTCGGTACAGAAGCTGGAAAACGCGATTGAATTCTATGGCGCGATTTCACATAACAAACTGCACGGGCTTTCCGTCCAGGTTGAGACCAACCATGTGAAACTGCCGTCGGTGGTCGACGGTTTTGCCAGCGAAGGGATCATTCAGTTCTTTTTCGAAGAAACGGGTGATGAGCAGGGCTTTAATATCTACATTCTGGACGAAAGCAATCGGGCCGAGGTGTATCACCACTGCGAAGGTAGCAAAGAGGAGTTGGTACGCGACGTAAGCCGCTTCTACTCATCGTCGCACGATCGCTTTACCTACGGCTCCAGCTTCATCAACTTTAACCTGCCGCAGTTCTATCAGATTGTGAAAACCGACGGGCGCGCGCAGGTGATTCCTTTCCGCACCCAGCCGATTAGCGCTGTTCCGCCAGCCAGTCAGGACAACGACACGCCGCTGTTACAGCAGTATTTCTCGTGAGTTAACTTGCCCGGTGGCGCTACGCTTACCGGGCCTATAGCAGGCCGGATAAGCAAAGCGCATCCGGCAAATAAATCAACGGAAGCTCACCTCTTCACCCGCCTGCTGTGTTGCCGCCTGTTCCAGCAGATCCCAGAACGTTTCGCCGCTTCGGTCGCAGATCCACTCGTCGCCTTTCAGGTCAAAGTGGTAGCCGCCCTGTTTGGTCGCCAGCCATACCTGGTGCAGCGGCTCCTGACGGTTAATAATAATTTTGCTACCGTTTTCGAAGCTAATGGTCAGCACACCGCCGTTGATCTCACAATCGATATCGCTGTCGCCATCCCAGTCATCCAGACGTTCTTCAATGGTCATCCACAGGGTGTCAGCAAGGCGATGAAATTCACTGTCGTTCATTTTCTTATCCTATTTTTCGTGATGCCCGCAGTATAACGTGGAATAAATCGCGATGCAGTTTTTAGCCAAACTCTTGCTTTTACGCCTTCTCCTGCGATGATAGAAAACAGAAAGCATGAACTTTACAGGCAATCCATAATGAAAAACGTGTTAAAGCCACTCGCTGTCATTTTTACTCTGTTCAGCCTGACGGGCTGTGGGCTAAAAGGCCCGCTCTATTTCCCGCCAGCTGATAAAACCGCGCCGCCTCCGACCAAGAGCGTTCAGCCGCAATCGCAATCCACCACGCCTGAGAAAAACGATCGTGGGATTAGTGATGGGCCTTCTCAGGTGAATTACTAACGGCAGAAATAGATTTATATTTCTGTACCCGCGTGAACGGAGTGAATGATGCAATTCTCTAAAATGCATGGCCTTGGCAACGATTTTATGGTCGTCGACGCGGTAACGCAGAATGTCTTTTTCTCACCAGAGCTGATCCGCCGCCTGGCCGACAGGCATCTCGGCGTTGGATTTGATCAACTGCTGGTGGTTGAGCCTCCGTATGATCCGGAGCTGGATTTCCACTACCGTATTTTTAATGCCGACGGCAGTGAAGTGTCACAGTGTGGTAATGGCGCCCGCTGTTTTGCCCGGTTTGTTCGCCTGAAAGGGCTGACCAATAAACGTGATATTCGCGTCAGTACCGCGAATGGTCGTATGGTATTAACCGTAACCGACGATGAGCTGGTGCGGGTGAATATGGGCGAACCCAATTTTGAACCCTCGCAGGTTCCTTTTCGCGCTAACAAAGCAGAGAAGACCTATATTATGCGCGCGGCCGAACAGACAGTATTGTGCGGCGTGGTTTCAATGGGGAACCCGCACTGCGTGATTCAGGTTGATGATGTTGATACGGCCACGGTAGAAACACTGGGACCGGTTCTGGAAAGCCACGAACGCTTCCCTGAACGCGCCAATATCGGATTTATGCAGGTGGTAAAACGCGAGCATATCCGACTGCGCGTCTATGAGCGCGGCGCGGGTGAAACGCAGGCCTGCGGCAGCGGCGCATGCGCCGCCGTTGCGGTCGGTATCCAGCAGGGTCTGCTGGCAGAAGAAGTGAAGGTGGAATTACCGGGCGGTCGACTTGATATCGCCTGGAAAGGTCCGGGTCATCCGCTGTATATGACTGGCCCGGCGGCACATGTCTACGACGGATTTATTCACTTATGAAGCAACCAGGGGAAGAACTACAGGAAACGCTCATGGAGCTGGACGACCGGGCGGTCGTCGATTACCTGCAACGTAATCCTGAGTTTTTTATCCGTAATGCCCAGGCCGTTGAAGCGATGCGAGTTCCGCACCCAGTGCGGGGCACGGTCTCTTTAGTGGAATGGCATATGGCGCGGGCACGTAATCATATTAACGTGCTGGAAGAGAACATGGCGTTGTTGATGGAACAAGCCAACGCCAATGAAAGTCTGTTCTATCGTCTGTTAAATCTGCAAGGACGGCTAGTGTCGGCCAGCAGTCTTGACGACATGCTGATGCGATTTCATCGCTGGGCGCGTGAGTTAGGGCTGGCCGGAGCGACGGTTCGTCTGTTCCCGGATCGCTGGCGACTTGGCGCGCCATCAAAATTCACCCATCTGGCATTAAGCCGTCAGGCTTTTGAACCGTTGCGTATCCAGCGTCTGGGCCAGTCACAGCACTATCTTGGGCCGCTTAATGGTCCGGAATTGCTGGTCATGATGCCGGAGGCGAAAGCCATAGGCTCGGTGGCGATGTCGATGCTCGGGCAAGATGGATCCCTGGGCGTGATGCTGTTCAGCAGCCGTGACGTTAATCATTACCAGCAGGGGCAAGGCACGCAATTACTGCAGGAAATCTCGCTTATGTTGCCGGAGCTGCTGGAGCGCTGGATTGAACGCGTATGACAGATTCACCCCTTTCTCAGGATGTGGCGCGCTTTTTGCGCTATCTGGGCGTTGAGCGCCAGCTTAGCCCGATCACATTGCTAAATTATCAGCGTCAGCTTGATGCCATCATTGCGTTAGCCGGAGAGACCGGTCTGCAAAGCTGGCAACAATGTGATGCTGCGATGGTACGCAGTTTTGCTGTTCGCAGCCGTCGTAAAGGACTGGGACCGGCGAGCCTGGCATTACGTCTCTCCGCGTTACGCAGCTTCTTCGACTGGCTGGTTAATCAGGGCGAACTGAAAGCTAATCCGGCAAAAAGCGTTTCCGCGCCGAAAGCACCGCGTCATTTACCTAAAAATATCGATGTCGACGATGTTAATCGCCTGCTGGATATCGATCTCAACGATCCCCTTGCCGTGCGCGATAGAGCGATGCTGGAAGTGATGTACGGCGCGGGTCTGCGTTTATCTGAGTTGGTTGGGCTGGATATTAAACATCTCGATCTCGACACCGGCGAAGTGTGGGTGATGGGTAAGGGCAGTAAAGAGCGTCGCCTGCCGATTGGCCGCAACGCGGTGGCGTGGATTGAGCACTGGCTGGATCTACGCGGGCTATTTGGTTGCGATGACGATGCGCTATTTCTGTCAAAACTGGGCAAACGCATCTCGGCGCGTAACGTGCAGAAACGCTTTGCTGAATGGGGTATCAAGCAGGGGCTGAACAGCCACGTACATCCCCACAAATTACGCCACTCCTTTGCGACGCATATGCTGGAGTCGAGCGGCGATCTGCGCGGAGTGCAGGAGTTATTGGGTCATGCCAATCTCTCAACGACTCAAATCTATACCCATCTTGATTTTCAACACCTGGCTTCAGTGTACGATGCGGCGCATCCGCGCGCCAAACGGGGGAAATAATGCGTTTTTACCGGCCTTTGGGGCGCATTTCTGCGCTCACCTTTGACCTTGATGACACCCTTTATGATAACCGTCCCGTTATCACACGCACCGAGCAGGAAGCGCTCGCGTTTGTACAGAATTACCATCCGGCGTTGAATTCGCTGCAAAATAGCGACCTACAGCGCTTACGTCAGGCCGTTCGCGACGCTGAGCCGGAAATCTACCACGATGTTACCCAATGGCGTCACCGTGCCGTAGAGCGCGCTATGCTGGAAGCAGGGTTGTCAGAGGCAGAAGCCAGAATGGGGGCGAATGCGGCAATGATGAATTTTGCCAAATGGCGTAGCCGCATTGAAGTCCCGCAGACGACGCATGACACGCTGAAGGCGCTAGCCCGCAAATGGCCGCTGGTGGCGATCACCAACGGTAACGCGCAGCCGGAACTGTTTGGCCTGGGTGATTACTTTGAGTTTGTGCTGCGTGCCGGTCCTGACGGGCGATCAAAACCCTTTAGCGACATGTACACGTTGGCGGCGGAAAAACTGAAAATGCCTGTGGGTGAGATTCTGCACGTGGGTGATGACCTGACGACAGACGTCGCGGGCGCCATCCGTTGTGGTATGCAGGCCTGCTGGATCAAACCGGAAAATGCCGACCTGATGCAAACCGCAGACAGTCGTTTGCTTCCGCATATCGAAATTTCACAGTTGGCATCTCTGACCTCGCTGATATAATCACCAGCAGAACTCTGTATATATACCCAGCTTTTTGGCGGATGGCGCTACGCTTATCCGCCTTACCTACTTTTACGCGGCGGTGCCAATGGACGTTTCTTACCTGCTCGACAGCCTTAATGATAAACAGCGTGAAGCGGTGGCCGCGCCACGCAGCAACATGCTGGTTCTGGCAGGCGCGGGGAGTGGTAAAACGCGCGTGCTGGTGCACCGTATCGCCTGGTTACTGACGGTTGAGAACAACTCGCCGTACTCCATTATGGCGGTGACCTTTACCAACAAAGCGGCGGCGGAAATGCGCCACCGTATCGGCCAGATCATGGGAACCAGCCAGGGCGGTATGTGGGTAGGGACATTCCACGGTCTGGCGCACCGTCTGCTGCGCGCGCATCATATGGATGCAAACCTGCCGCAGGATTTTCAGATCCTCGACAGCGAAGACCAACTGCGTTTGCTTAAGCGTCTGATCAAGGCGATGAACCTTGATGAGAAGCAGTGGCCGCCGCGTCAGGCGATGTGGTTCATCAACAGCCAGAAAGACGAAGGGCTGCGTCCGCATCACCTGCAAAGCTACGGCAACCCGGTTGAGCAAACCTGGCAGAAAGTGTATCAGGCTTACCAGGAAGCGTGTGACCGCGCGGGGCTGGTCGATTTTGCCGAGCTGCTGCTGCGCGCCCACGAACTGTGGCTCAACAAGCCGCATATCCTGCAGCACTACCGCGAACGCTTTACCAATATCCTGGTGGATGAATTCCAGGATACCAACAACATTCAGTACGCGTGGATCCGCCTGCTGGCGGGCGATACCGGCAAGGTAATGATCGTCGGCGATGACGATCAGTCAATCTATGGCTGGCGCGGAGCGCAGGTGGAGAACATCCAGCGCTTCCTCACGGATTTCCCCGGCGCAGAAACTATTCGCCTGGAGCAGAACTACCGCTCGACTAACAATATCCTCAGCGCGGCCAACGCCTTGATCGAAAACAACAACGGGCGTCTGGGTAAAAAGCTGTGGACCGACGGGGTCGACGGCGAACCGATCTCTCTGTACTGTGCGTTCAACGAACTCGATGAAGCGCGCTTTGTGGTCAATCGTATTAAGACCTGGCAGGACAACGGCGGTGCGCTGGAGCAATGCGCTATTCTTTATCGCAGCAACGCCCAGTCGCGCGTACTGGAAGAGGCGCTGTTACAGGCCAGCATGCCGTATCGGATCTATGGCGGGATGCGCTTCTTCGAACGCCAGGAAATCAAAGATGCGCTCTCTTACCTGCGCCTGATCGCCAACCGCAATGACGACGCCGCGTTTGAGCGTGTGGTGAATACGCCAACCCGTGGGATTGGCGATCGTACTTTAGATGTGGTGCGTCAGACCTCCCGTGACCGCCAGCTAACACTGTGGCAGGCCTGTCGTGAGCTGTTGCAGGAAAAAGCCCTTGCGGGTCGCGCTGCCTGCGCTCTACAGCGCTTTATGGAGCTGATTGACGCACTGGCGCAGGAGACCGCCGATATGCCGCTGCATGTGCAGACTGACCGGGTGATTAAAGACTCCGGCTTGCGCATGATGTACGAGCAGGAAAAAGGCGAGAAAGGCCAGACGCGTATCGAAAACTTAGACGAGCTGGTGACGGCAACGCGCCAGTTCAGCTACAACGAAGAAGACGAAGACTTAATGCCGCTGCAGGCGTTCCTGTCTCACGCCGCGCTGGAAGCAGGCGAAGGACAGGCGGATACCTGGCAGGACGCGGTACAGTTGATGACGCTGCACTCGGCGAAAGGTCTGGAGTTCCCGCAGGTGTTTATCGTGGGAATGGAAGAAGGCATGTTCCCCAGCCAGATGTCGCTGGACGAAGGTGGTCGCCTCGAAGAAGAGCGCCGCCTGGCTTATGTTGGCGTGACCCGCGCAATGCAAAAGCTGACGCTGACCTACGCCGAAACGCGTCGTCTGTACGGCAAAGAGGTTTACCATCGTCCGTCGCGCTTTATCGGCGAACTGCCGGAAGCGTGCGTTGAAGAGGTTCGCCTGCGCGCCACGGTCAGCCGTCCGGTGAGCCATCAGCGGATGGGCACGCCAATGGCGGAAAACGACACCGGCTACAAGCTCGGCCAACGCGTGCGCCACGCTAAATTTGGCGAGGGCACCATCGTCAACCTGGAAGGAAGCGGCGAACACAGCCGTTTGCAGGTCGCGTTCCAGGGGCAGGGGATCAAATGGCTGGTTGCCGCCTACGCCAGACTGGAAACAGTTTAATCGGTTTGGCTTTGCCGGATGGCGACGCTGGCGCGTCTTATCCGGCCTACAGACCGGGTAACAATTTGATTTGTAGGTGGGATAAGACCAAGCCGTCATCCGGCTATCTGTCGGTTAATATTCTGAAATCATAGATAAATAATTCCCCTCTGCTAACCTTTCTGTATAAGGGGAAATTATTACTTTTTCGCCATCCGTTGCGTGTTGACGTCAAAATTTTGCTGGCGTAACATGCGCGCACGATTACGCTAAGAGGACATTCGCCTTGGACACACCCAGTAGATACTGGCTCACTATCCTGTCATCCAGGATCAACTCCTAAGGCTATCCCTTTTTGCTGATAGCCTTCGCGGTTGTCAGCGACCTTCTGTTTTTTCCCGTCGCGCTGAGTCAGGCTGTTTAATGGTCTGAAACCCAATTTGTTTCTGTGTGCCCTCCGAACTGTCCGATAATTTTTTGCATTGGGAGTCCCGGTCATGCTGAGCGCATTTCAACTGGAAAACAATCGTTTAACTCGCCTTGAGGCAGACGAGATCGAGCACCTGGCCAGTTCGGTTTGGGTCGATTTAGTCGAGCCGGATGACGAAGAACGAAACCGTGTGCAAAAGGACTTGGGCCAGAATCTGGCTACGCGCCCTGAACTGGAAGACATCGAAGCATCCGCACGTTTTTTTGAAGACGAAGACGGTCTGCACATTCACTCCTTCTTCTTTTATGAAGACGCCGACGATCACGCGGGTAACTCAACCGTCGCATTTACCATTCGCGAAGGCCGCCTGTTTACTCTGCGCGAGCGCGAACTGCCGGCCTTCCGCCTGTACCGCATGCGTGCGCGTAGCCAGGCGATGGTGGATGGCAACGCCTACGAGCTGTTGCTCGACCTGTTCGAAACCAAAATTGAACAGCTAGCGGATGAGATCGAAAACATCTACAGCGACCTGGAAAAACTCAGCCGTGTGATCATGGAAGGGCGTCAGGGCGATGAATATGACGAAGCGCTGTCGACGCTGGCGGAACTGGAGGATATCGGCTGGAAAGTACGTCTGTGTCTGATGGATACCCAGCGCGCGCTGAACTTCCTGGTACGTAAAGCGCGTTTGCCGGGCAGTCAGCTGGAGCAGGCGCGTGAGATCCTGCGCGATATCGAATCCCTGCTGCCGCACAATGAATCGCTGTTCCAGAAGGTTAACTTCCTGATGCAGGCGGCGATGGGCTTTATCAACATCGAGCAGAACCGCATCATCAAGATCTTCTCGGTGGTTTCTGTGGTATTCCTGCCGCCGACGCTGGTGGCTTCCAGCTACGGGATGAACTTTGAGTTTATGCCGGAATTGCACTGGAGCTTCGGTTACCCGGGCGCGATTGTCTTTATGATGCTCGCGGGTCTGGCGCCGTATCTGTACTTTAAGCGCAAGAACTGGCTGTAATAACGGTACTTTATCCGGCCTACAGCGATGTGCTTTTGTAGGCCGGATAAGCGAAGCGCTATCCGGCAATCCCCTGGCTCCGACGAACCCGTCGTTGCGTATAAATCGCATCCATCACGAAAATCGCCAGCGCCACCCAGATAAACGCAAACGTGACCATTTTATCTGCTCCCGGGACTTCACCGTAGAAGGTGACGGCCAGCAGGAACATCAGCGTAGGTCCGATATACTGGAAGAACCCCAGCGTGGACAGACGCAGGCGGGTCGCCGCGCCGGTAAAGCACAGCAGCGGAATGGTGGTCACGACACCCGCGGCAATCAGCAGCAGATTGAGCGACATGGGATTTTGCCCCATATGGCTGGTTGAGCTGTCCGCAATACCAAACAGATAGATGGCTGCAACGGGTAAAAGCCACAGGGTTTCGATTAGCATGCCGGTTTGTGCTTCGACGGCAATCTTCTTGCGCACCAGCCCATAGAACGCAAAGCTGAACGCCAGTCCCAGCGCGATTATTGGCAGCGATCCGAAGGTCCACAGCTGTACCAGTACGCCACAGGCGGCTAACAGTACCGCCAGCCACTGCATGCGACGAAAGCGCTCACCGAGGAATAGCATGCCCAGCACAATATTCACCAGTGGGTTAATAAAATAGCCGAGGCTGGCTTCCAGCATATGGTGATTATTGACCGCCCAAATGAACAGCAGCCAGTTTCCGCCGATGAGCACTGCAGAGAGCGCCAGCAAGAAGATCTTCTTTGGCGTTTGTAGCAGCGTTTTGACGCCCGACCACTGGCGGCTGATACTCATCAGTACCACCATAAAGAAAAATGACCAGATGACGCGGTGCGTCAGGATCTCATCCGCCGGAACATAGTAAATCAGCTTGAAGTAGGCGGGAGCGATACCCCAAATAAAATAAGCAGCAAGAGCGAGTAACACGCCCTGCCGCGTTTGTTTAGCATCCATCGGGAAAACTCATTGCAGAAATGTAACAGCAGTTTACCTTTTTTTGGCCACTTACCCCACCATATAAGTGGCGGTTGCGCTGGCAATATAAAGCTGTTCTTCGTTATGCAGTTCCACGCGCGCAACGGCGACTTTATTACCCGCCCGCAGCAGACTGCTGGTGGCGGTAAAGCGGTTCCCTCTCCCAGGGCGCAGGTAATCAACGCGCAAATCGATTGTCCCCATGCGTGACATCCGCTGACGCAGTTCGTCCTCGCTGATCGTCTCATGGCGAGTCAGCGTACTCCCAACGCATACCAGCCCGGCGGCGACGTCCAGCGCCGAGGCGATCACGCCGCCATGCAGAATGCTTTGCGCCCAGTTGCCGACCATCATCGGTTGGTTATTAAAGGCTAATTGAGCAAATTCTTTCTCATAGCGTTCGAGCTCCAGTCCCAGCGCCCGGTTAAACGGCATATGATAGACAAACATTTCACCCACTAACTTCAGCGCTTCCTCAGCAGTAAGTACGGCAGACATACGATCCCTACATCTCAATGGTTAATGAAATGTTGATATTATGCTTATTATTTGTTGTTTTCTACTTTAGGACGGGATAACTAACGAGGAACTCGCTAAGTATGTAGAATACTTGCCAGATAATTATACAATTCATCAATATTTTGGTTCAGGAGAACATGACCGATGCGGGCGATTCTGGGATGGTTACTACCAGCAGTCATGCTGCCGTTGACCGCGTATGCGCAGGAAGCGACAGTGAAAGAGATTCATGATGCACCTGCAGTTCGTGGCAGTATTATCGCCAACATGCTGCAGGAACATGACAACCCTTTCACGCTTTATCCTTATGACACCAACTATCTTATCTACACCAATACCAGCGACATGAACAAAGAGGCGATCAGCAGTTATAGCTGGTCGGAAAATGCGCGCAAAGATGAGGTTAAGTTTCAGCTAAGCCTGGCGTTTCCGCTCTGGCGCGGGATATTAGGCCCAAACTCGGTACTTGGCGGTTCCTATACCCAGAAGTCCTGGTGGCAGCTTTCGAACAGTGAAGAGTCTTCACCGTTTCGTGAAACCAACTACGAACCGCAATTGTTCCTCGGTTTCGCCACCGACTATCGCTTTGCCGGTTGGACGCTTCGTGATGTTGAAATGGGTTATAACCATGACTCCAACGGCCGCTCCGATCCCACGTCACGTAGCTGGAACCGTCTTTATACCCGTCTGATGGCTGAAAACGGTAACTGGCTGGTGGAAGTTAAGCCGTGGTACGTGATTGGTAGCACTGACGATAACCCTGATATCACCAAATACATGGGCTACTATCAGCTGAAAATGGGCTATCACCTGGGTGACGCGGTTATCAGCGTGAAAGGCCAGTACAACTGGAATACCGGCTACGGCGGCGCAGAGCTGGGGGCCAGTTACCCCATCACGAAGCATGTGCGTCTATACACTCAGGTCTACAGTGGTTACGGCGAATCGCTGATTGACTACAACTTCAATCAGACCCGTGTTGGCGTGGGCGTGATGCTCAACGATATCTTCTGATAAGAATTGAGAGTATTTTAATCATTGCAGTTTCTCTCTCAGGCGCTGAAAATAGCGCCTGTTTTTATTTCAGGCTAATGGGGTTAATGTGGCGCAGGCGGAAGTGTTGAATCTGGAAATGGGCGCTAAACAGGTTTTGCAGGAAACCTTTGGCTACCAACAGTTTCGCCCCGGTCAGGAAGAAATCATTGATACCGTGCTCTCTGGTCGCGACTGCCTGGTCGTTATGCCGACCGGCGGCGGTAAATCCCTGTGCTACCAAATTCCCGCATTATTGCTAAACGGACTCACCGTTGTTGTTTCTCCGCTGATTTCCCTGATGAAAGATCAGGTCGATCAACTGCTGGCCAACGGCGTGGCGGCGGCGTGTCTTAACTCTACTCAAAGTCGTGAGCAGCAGCTTGAGGTGATGGCAGGCTGTCGTACAGGACAGATTCGCTTACTGTACATTGCGCCAGAACGCCTGATGCTGGATAACTTCCTTGAGCATCTGGCGCACTGGAATCCGGTGCTGCTGGCGGTTGATGAAGCGCACTGTATTTCGCAGTGGGGGCATGATTTCCGCCCTGAGTACGCTGCGCTGGGCCAGTTACGTCAGCGTTTCCCAACCCTGCCGTTCGTGGCGCTGACCGCGACCGCGGATGAGACAACCCGGCTGGACATTGTGCGTTTGCTGGGACTCAACGACCCGTTAATTCAGATCAGCAGCTTTGACCGCCCGAACATTCGCTACATGTTGATGGAGAAGTTTAAGCCGCTCGATCAGCTGATGCGCTACGTGCAAGAGCAGCGCGGTAAGTCTGGCATTATCTACTGTAACAGTCGCGCCAAAGTCGAAGACACCGCCGCGCGCCTGCAAAGCCGCGGCATCAGCGCCGGGGCCTATCATGCCGGGCTGGAAAACGCCGTACGCGCTGAGGTGCAGGAGAAATTCCAGCGTGATGACCTGCAAATCGTAGTGGCGACCGTGGCGTTCGGTATGGGGATCAACAAACCGAACGTACGCTTCGTGGTGCATTTCGATATTCCGCGCAACATTGAATCCTATTACCAGGAAACCGGCCGCGCCGGGCGCGATGGCCTGCCCGCGGAAGCGATGCTGTTTTACGATCCGGCTGATATGGCATGGCTACGCCGTTGCCTCGAAGAGAAACCCGCTGGGCAACTACTGGATATCGAACGGCATAAGCTCAATGCGATGGGGGCGTTTGCCGAGGCGCAAACCTGTCGTCGACTGGTGCTGCTGAACTATTTTGGCGAAGGGCGTCAGGAGCCGTGTGGTAACTGCGATATCTGTCTTGACCCGCCAAAACAGTACGACGGACTCATGGATGCGCGCAAAGCGCTGTCGACGATTTACCGTGTTAACCAACGCTTCGGCATGGGGTATGTCGTGGAAGTGCTGCGCGGAGCAAATAACCAGCGTATTCGCGAACTGGCTCATGACAAACTGCCGGTCTATGGCATTGGTCGCGAGCAAAGCCACGAACACTGGGTGAGCGTTATTCGCCAGCTTATTCACCTGGGCCTGGTGACGCAGAATATTGCTCATCACTCCGCGTTACAGCTAACCGAAGCCGCGCGTCCGGTGTTGCGCGGTGACGTTGCGTTACAGCTTGCTGTACCGCGTATTGTGGCGCTGAAACCGCGTGCGATGCAGAAATCCTTCGGTGGTAACTACGACCGCAAACTGTTCGCCAAATTGCGTAAGCTGCGTAAAGCCATTGCCGACGAAGAGAACATCCCGCCGTACGTGGTGTTCAACGACGCCACGCTGATTGAAATGGCCGAACAGATGCCGGTTTCAGCGAGCGAAATGCTGAGCGTCAACGGTGTGGGGATGCGTAAACTTGAGCGTTTCGGTAAAGAGTTTATGGCGCTTATTCGCGCACACGTTGATGGTGACGACGAAGAGTAGTCAGCCGGGCAAAAAAGTGCCAGGATGGTGACTCACTGAACTATTCCCCCGCGAGTCATTTTTATGTTAACGCTATTTTTCACCGTTGCGTTGGTGCATATCGTTGCGCTGATGAGCCCCGGTCCCGATTTCTTTTTTGTTTCTCAAACTGCGGTTAGCCGTTCGCGCAAAGAAGCTATGATGGGCGTGCTGGGTATTACCTGCGGCGTCATGGTCTGGGCTGGCGTGGCACTGCTCGGCTTGCATCTGATTATCGAAAAAATGGCCTGGCTGCACACCATTATTATGGTAGGTGGGGGGCTGTATCTGTGCTGGATGGGTTATCAGATGCTGCGCGGCGCGTTTAAAAAACAGGATGTTGCAGCTCCCACTCCACAGGTGGAGCTGGCGCAGAGCGGACGCAGCTTTTTGAAAGGTCTGCTGACCAATCTGGCGAACCCTAAAGCCATTATCTATTTTGGCTCTGTCTTCTCATTGTTCGTTGGCGACAACGTGGGAACGGGTGCGCGTTGGGGGATTTTTGCTCTGATTATCGTAGAAACGCTGGCGTGGTTTACCGTGGTCGCCAGCCTGTTTGCGCTCCCGAAAATGCGTCGTGGCTATCAGCGTCTGGCGAAGTGGATTGATGGTTTTGCCGGCGCGCTGTTCGCAGGCTTCGGTATCCATCTGATTATTTCGCGCTAAGTTTATTGCCCGCCTGGGAGTCCCAGGCGGTATGCGGCTTATTGCGCAAGCTTCTGTAGCTCATCCTTCGAAAGGCCGGTCATTTCCATAATCGCGTCGGTATCAAGACCTCGCTTGAGCATCGCTTTCGCCACATCAGTAAGGGCAATGCGTTTGCCCTCTTCACGGCCTATCTGCTTTAGTTGATCCGCCATTGTCATTAGTTTTTCTCCATGCTGCGGCACCCGCTGTGCCAGCTTATACAATAATGCCTGAACATCTTGTGTATTCCCTGCTTGCACCATGTAGTTTACCAGCACGGTTATTTGTTGTCCGCTCATCTTCTCCAGCATAAACAGGCGGGTAAGTTTATCCAGCAGCTGCGCCATGTCGCGCTGGCGAATGTGTTTTTGTACTAATGTCAGTGCTGCCATACTGCGATGCTGCATGATCTCATCATCTGGAATAACCGTCACATCCACCAACGGAAATGGTGTGCTGTAAAGTTGAAGGGCGGTTCCAGAATCCTCAAAGTGATCCAGCCAGTTCATTGAGCCTTGCCATGGGCTTTGCTTGCCATGGTAAAAGAGAACAGGAATAACCAGCGGCAGAGTGTCGTTTCCAGCCTCAAGATGACGCTGCATCGCTGCGATAGCGTAGCGCATCAGGCGAAATGACATGTGCTTATCCGGTGAGCTTTGATGCTCAATGAGCACATGTACATAGCCATGTCCGCTGGTGGTTTCCAGTGAGTAGAGAATATCGCTGAAATAGGGGCGCAGATCGTCCTCCACAAAACTGCCTGATTCCAGACGGAGCGTTTCCAGTTTGCATATTTTGATTAACGAGGGAGGAAGATGAAGTTCGATAAAGTCCCGCGCGGTTTCCACGCGGGAGAGGAAGGTCTTAAATACTGCGTCATGTGGTGTTGTTACTTCCGCCATCGTTAATCATCCGTGAGTGGTGAATATGGCAGCATTCTGGCATTAGCAATCAACGTCTAACAGTACAGGATAAAAGGCTTTTCTCCCTTTGCGGCAAAGTACGGAAAGTCATTTTCAGACGCTCTTACAGATAGCATTTCATTGCGAGCGACGTTCCATTTGCTAGGCATGCCTTGCCGATGCCAGCAGGGCGCCTATCAGCATAAACAGCGAGCCAAATACTTTGTTGAGCGCCTTCATTTGCTTTGGCCCTTTAATCCAGCCTGCAATGCGTGTGGCCAGCGTCGCGTAACCGATCATCACAATGATATCGACCACGATGGTCGTAACACCAAGCACCACGTACTGCATCAGCTGCGGTTCCTGCGGCAGGATAAACTGCGGGAACAGAGCGGCAAGAAAAACAATGCTTTTGGGGTTGGTCAGATTAACAAAGACCGCGCGTTTGAACAGGCGGCTGCGCGATTGCGTATTCGCCATAGTGTTCAGATCGATAGCACCTGCTGCCCGCCATTGTTGAATACCCAGCCAAATCAGATAGGCCGCCCCCGCCCACTTCAACACCTCAAATGCGATCACCGAACGTGAAAATAGCGTTCCCAGTCCCACGCCAACCAGAACGATATGAATGCCCAACCCGGTCTGTAAACCCGCAATCGACGCACTGGCACCGCGATATCCGTGGCTGATGGCGGTGGTCATGGTGTTGATTGCGCCAGAGCCTGGGGACAAGCTCAAAATAATAGAGGTCAGCAGGTAGGCGAACCACCATTCAAAGGTCATGAGAAACTCCCGGATTGTCTATTTTTATGCCACAATACGCTACTGCCGTTAGATTGTGTCAGTGACGGCGAAAAAAACGATTTTACTTGGTCAGCGAGGCTGGATACCCGATGTTTCAGCAGCAAAAAGACTGGGAAACAAGAGAAAACGCGTTTGCTGCTTTTTCCATGGGGCCACTGACAGATTTCTGGCGTCAGCGGGAAGAAGCGGAATTTACGGGCGTGGATGATATTCCCGTACATTTTGTCCGTTTTCATGCAGAAAAAAACGATCGCGTCATCGTCGTCTGTCCTGGACGCATTGAAAGCTATGTGAAATACGCTGAACTGGCGTATGACCTGTTTCATTCTGGTTTTGACGTTCTCATTATCGATCACCGTGGCCAGGGGCGTTCCGGGCGTATGCTTTCGGATCCGCATCGCGGTCATGTCGATAACTTTAATGACTATGTCGACGATCTAACCGCCTTCTGGCAGCAGGAAGTGCTACCAGGCCCGTGGAGAAAACGCTATATCCTGGCGCATTCAATGGGCGGGGCGATTGCCACGTTATTCCTGCAGCGCCACCCGAATCAGTGTGATGCCATCGCGCTTTGCGCACCGATGTTTGGTATTGTGATGCGCTTTCCCGACTGGATGGTACGCCATATTCTGGACTGGGCTGAAGGGCATCCGCGGATCCGCGAAGGCTACGCGATGGGAACCGGGCGCTGGCGGGCGCTGCCGTTCGGTATGAATGCGTTAACCCATAGTCGACAGCGCTATCGGCGCAATCTACGCTTTTATGCTGATGAGCCGCGGTTGCGCGTTGGCGGCCCCACCTATCACTGGGTACGCGAAGGAATTCTGGCTGGCGAACAGGTTTTGGCTGGCGCGGGAGACGACGCGACGCCGACGTTGCTGATTCAGGCCGAAGAAGAGCGTGTGGTAGATAACCGCATGCACGATCGTTTTTGTGAACTCCGCGCCGCAGCGGGCCATCCTGTAGAAGGGGGGCAGCCGCTTGTCATCAAAGGCGCGTACCATGAGATCCTTTTTGAAAAGGACGCCATGCGCTCAGTCGCGCTTAACGCTATTGTCGAATTTTTCGACAAGCATAACTCATCCAGCGGAACCCGCTTTGCCTAGAGGTTGAATTTTCTTATGTATCAGGTTGTTGCATCTGATTTAGATGGTACGCTGCTTTCCCCCGACCATACTCTGTCCCCTTATGCCAAAGAGACGCTGAAGTTATTGACCGCTCGCGGCGTTAACTTCGTGTTTGCGACTGGCCGTCATCATGTTGATGTGGGGCAAATTCGCGATAACCTCGGCATTAAAACCTACATGATCACGTCCAACGGCGCGCGCGTGCATGATTCTGACGGGAATCTGGTATTTTCGCATAACCTGGATCGCGACATTGCCAGCGACCTGTTTGGCGTAGTGAATGCAAACCCGGACATCGTGACCAACGTTTATCGTGATGATGAGTGGTTTATGAATCGCCATCGTCCGGACGAAATGCGATTCTTCAAAGAGGCGGTGTTTAACTATTCCCTGTTTGAACCTGCATTACTGGAGCCTGAAGGCGTCAGCAAAGTGTTCTTCACCACCGACTCTCACGAAAGGCTGCTGCCGCTGGAGCAGGCGATTAACGCCCGCTGGGGCGATCGCGTCAACGTCAGCTTCTCTACGCTTACCTGTCTGGAGGTCATGGCTGGCGGCGTATCGAAAGGTCATGCGCTGGAAGCGGTAGCAAAAGCGATGGGCTACAGCCTGAAAGACTGCATCGCCTTTGGCGACGGGATGAACGATGCGGAAATGCTCTCCATGGCAGGTAAAGGCTGCATCATGGGCAACGCTCACCAGCGCCTGAAGGATCTGCACCCGGAACTGGAAGTCATTGGTCTTAATGCCGACGATGCCGTGCCACACTATCTGCGTGAGCTGTTTTTGCAATAACGCCATTGTTCGTTAGTTGACCAGTTGTCAACTAAGAACTTCGCTACAATGGGTGTACCTTTTGTTAAGAGACATCCATTGTGGCGTTACTCATCATTACCACAATTCTGTGGGCCTTTTCCTTTAGCCTGTTTGGCGAGTACCTTGCTGGTCATGTCGATAGCTATTTTGCGGTGCTGGTGCGCGTTGGGCTGGCGGCGTTGGTGTTCCTGCCGTTTCTACGTACTCGTGGACACAGCGTAAAAACGATCGGGCTATATATGCTGGTGGGTGCCATGCAGCTTGGCATTATGTACATGCTGAGTTTTCACGCCTATCTGTACCTGACGGTTTCAGAACTGCTGCTCTTTACCGTGCTGACGCCGCTCTACATTACGCTGATTTATGACCTGATGAGCGGACGTCGTCTGCGCTGGAGTTATGCCTTTAGTGCGTTACTGGCGGTGATTGGCGCGGGCATCATTCGTTACGATCAGGTGACCAGCCACTTCTGGACCGGTCTACTGCTGGTGCAGTTGTCCAATATCAGCTTTGCCATTGGTATGGTGGGCTATAAACGTCTGATGGAGACGCGGCCAATGCCGCAGCACAACGCCTTTGCCTGGTTTTATATGGGCGCCTTTATGGTGGCTGTCGTGGCCTGGTTCATGCTGGGCAATGCGCAGAAAATGCCTGCAACCACGCTACAGTGGGGAATTCTGGTCTTTCTTGGCGTGGCGGCGTCCGGCATTGGTTACTTTATGTGGAACTACGGCGCGACCCAGGTGGATGCGGGCACGCTGGGCATCATGAACAATATGCATGTCCCGGCCGGGCTGTTGGTTAACCTGGCTATCTGGCATCAACAACCTCACTGGCCAAGCTTCATCATTGGTGCGGCTGTGATAGTGGCTTCACTGTGGGTACATCGAAAGTGGGTCGTTCCGCACTCCGTACAAACGGCAGGTGATCGCAGGCGTGATTCCGCGCTGAGCGAATAAACGCTTCTGTGACCGGCTGTCGCTGCTCGCCATCACGCACGGCGGCGTACAGTCGGCTCCACAATCCATCACCCAGGGTCTTGGTCACTACCAAACCCTGGCGTTCAAAACTCTCCACCACCCAGTGCGGTAACGCCGCGATACCCATTCTGGCTGCAACCATCTGAATCAGCAGCAAGGTGTTATCCACGCTTTTCAGCGACGGACTAACGCCTGCAGGCTGCAGGAAATGCCGCCATACATCCAGTCGACTCCGTTGCACCGGGTAAATGAGCAGCGTTTCGCTGGCCAAATCTTCCGGTGTGATTTGCGTTTTACTGGCCAACGGATGGTCAGGCGCCAGTACCAGGCGGACTTCAAAATCGAACATCGGCGAGTAGTGCAATCCGCTGCGCGGCAGAATGTCGGAGGTTAACACCAGATCCAGCTCATCCTGCTGTAGCGCCGGTTGCGGATCGAACGTCACGCCGGATTTAAAGTCCATCTCCACCTGCGGCCAGTTAGCACGAAAATTCTCCAGCGCGGGCGTCAGCCATTGAATACAACTGTGACATTCAATCGCGATTCGCAGCCGGGTTTGCTGCGGTTCGTTGCAGGCTTGCAGCGCACGACCAATTTGCGGCAACACCTGATTTGCCAGCTGCAGCAGGATTTCTCCCTGCGGCGTAAAGCGCAGAGGCTGGCTTTTACGGACAAAAAGTCGAAAGCCAAGGCGCTGCTCCAGATCGCTGAACTGGTGAGAAAGGGCGGATTGGGTCTGATGCAACGTCGCCGCAGCGGCCGCCAGCGAACCACTATTCCGCAACGCCTGGAGCGTTTTCAGGTGTTTAATCTCGATCATGAAAGTCCTTCACTTCGGCATGAACAAATTGCGCTTGAGGAATATACAGTAACCGCCAATTATGGATGTGTAAACATCTGGACGTCCAAAACTCGTCATATTTCGGCTTGCAGATGCGTTGGCTTCCTCGCTTACCCCAGTCACTTACTTCAGTAAGCTCCTGGGGATGCGCTGTGTCGCCGCCTTCCTGCAAACCGAACTATTTAGAGTTTTTGCTTCAGATTCAATGAAATAAGAGAGGAAGAAAAATGACAATATTGAATCACACCCTCGGTTTCCCTCGCGTTGGCCTGCGTCGCGAGTTGAAGAAAGCGCAAGAAAGCTACTGGGCGGGAAATTCTTCCCGTGAAGATTTGCTGACCGTTGGTCGCGAGCTGCGTGCCCGCCACTGGGATCAGCAGAAGCAGGCGGGCGTTGACCTGCTGCCGGTGGGTGATTTTGCCTGGTACGATCATGTGCTGACCACCAGCCTGCTGCTCGGCAACGTTCCGGCTCGCCATCAAAATAAAGACGGCTCGGTCGATATCGATACCTTATTCCGCATTGGCCGTGGCCGCGCACCAACGGGTGAACCCGCGGCGGCGGCAGAAATGACCAAATGGTTTAACACCAACTATCACTACATGGTGCCAGAGTTCACTAAAGGTCAGCAGTTCAAACTGACCTGGACCCAACTGCTGGATGAAGTAGACGAAGCGCTGGCGCTCGGTCACCAGGTGAAACCAGTGCTGCTGGGGCCGGTAACCTACCTGTGGCTGGGGAAAGTGAAAGGCGAACAGTTTGACCGCCTGAGCCTGTTGAACGACATTCTGCCGGTTTACCAGCAGGTGCTGGCCGAGCTGGCGAAACGCGGTATTGAGTGGGTGCAGATTGACGAACCCGCTCTGGTGCTGGAATTGCCGCAAGTGTGGCTGGACGCCTTCAAACCAGCGTATGATGCGCTGACGGGTCAGGTGAAGCTACTGCTGACCACCTACTTCGAAGGCGTAACGCCAAACCTGGATACCATTACCGCGCTGCCGGTGCAGGGGCTGCACGTTGACTTCGTACACGGCAAAGATGATGTCGCCGAGTTGCACAAACGTCTGCCTGCCGACTGGCTGCTGTCAGCGGGTCTGGTGAACGGTCGCAACGTCTGGCGCGCCGATCTCAGCGAAAAATACGCACAAATTAAAGATATCGTCGGGAAACGTAACCTGTGGGTGGCTTCTTCCTGCTCCCTGCTGCACAGTCCAATCGATCTCAGTGTGGAAACCCGCCTTGATGCAGAAGTGAAGAGCTGGTTTGCCTTCGCCCTGCAAAAATGCGGCGAGCTGGCGCTGCTGCGCGATGCGTTGAATAGCGGTGACACGGCGGCAATTGTCGAGTGGAGCGCACCGATTCAGGCCCGTCGTCACTCTACCCGCGTACACAACGCTGCAGTGGAAAAACGTCTGGCGGCAATCACCGCCCAGGACAGCCAGCGCGCTAACGCTTACCCGGTTCGCGCCGAGGCGCAACGTGCCCGCTTTAATCTGCCGGCATGGCCGACTACAACTATCGGTTCATTCCCGCAAACCACAGAAATTCGCGGCCTGCGCCTGGACTTCAAAAAGGGCAACCTGGATGCCGGTAACTATCGCACCGGAATTGCGGAACATATTAAACAGGCGATTGTTGAACAGGAACGTCTGGGTCTCGACGTGCTGGTACACGGTGAAGCCGAGCGTAATGACATGGTCGAATACTTTGGCGAGCATCTGGACGGTTTCGTCTTTACCCAGAACGGTTGGGTGCAGAGCTATGGCTCTCGCTGCGTGAAGCCGCCGGTGGTCATTGGCGACGTCAGCCGCCCGGAAGCGATCACCGTTGAGTGGGCGAAGTATGCCCAGTCGCTGACCGACAAACCTGTAAAAGGCATGCTGACCGGTCCGGTGACCATTCTCTGCTGGTCATTCCCGCGTGAAGACGTGACGCGTGAAACCATCGCGAAGCAGATTGCGTTGGCGCTGCGTGATGAAGTGGCGGATCTGGAAGCGGCGGGTATCGGCATCATCCAGATTGATGAACCGGCACTGCGCGAAGGTCTGCCACTGCGTCGCAGCGACTGGGCGGCGTATCTGGAGTGGGGCGTGGAAGCCTTCCGCATTAACGCGGCGGTAGCGAAGGATGAAACCCAGATCCACACCCACATGTGTTATTGCGAGTTCAACGACATCATGGACTCCATTGCGGCGCTGGATGCGGACGTGATCACCATCGAAACCTCACGCTCTGATATGGAGTTGCTGGAATCGTTTGAAGAGTTCGACTATCCGAACGAAATTGGGCCGGGCGTATACGATATTCACTCGCCGAACGTTCCGAGCGTGGAGTGGATTGAAGCCCTGTTGAAGAAAGCCGAGCAGCGCATTCCAGCAGAACGTTTGTGGGTGAACCCAGACTGCGGCCTGAAAACCCGCGGCTGGCCGGAAACGCGTGCCGCGCTGGCAAACATGGTCAAGGCAGCGCAGAATCTGCGTCAGGCGTAATTCGGTGCCCGGGAAGCGCTGACGCTTACCCGGGTTACAGGAAATCGCAATAGTAGTAGGCCCGGCCAGGCGTCGCCGCCACCGGGCAATTAACGTTTATTTCTTCCCACCGTATTGCACGAACCACTCCAGCATTCTCTGCCAACCGTCTTTCGCGGACTCTTCGTGATAGCTCGGGCGATAATCGGCGTTGAACGCATGTCCGGCATCGGGATAGACCACGATTTCTGCTTTAGCATTGGCGGCGCGTAGCGCCTGGCGCATTGTTTCAACGGTATCTTGCGGAATGCTGGTGTCCTGGCCGCCATAAAGTCCTAAAACGGGGGCGTTAAGATCGGTTGCGATATCAACGGGATGTTTTGGCGAGTTGAGAGTTTTATCACCCACCAATTTGCCATACCACGCCACGGCCGCTTTTAACTGCGGATTATGTGCGGCATACAACCAGGTGATGCGCCCACCCCAGCAAAATCCGGTGATCATCAACTGGTGCGCATCTCCTCCGTTGCGGGAGGCCCAGCTGGCGACGTGGTCCAGATCGGCCAGTACCTGAGAGTCAGGCACTTTGGCGACAAGGCCACTGAGCAACGTGGGGATATCGGCAAAGTCATTGGGGTCGCCTTCGCGAAAATAGAGTTCTGGTGCGATAGCCAGATACCCTTCCAGAGCCAGACGACGGCAAACGTCACGAATGTGCTCATGAATACCAAAAATCTCCTGCACGACAATGACTACGGGCAGCAGGCCATCAGTCTGTTTTGGTCGTGCGTGATACGCTGGCATATCATCGCCTTGTGAAGGTATGGACGTTACACCGGCGATAATTGCATTATCCGGGGTGTGAACCGTGGTAGACGTCGGTGGAGATACAGCAGGTGCAAAGCCAGATTGTCGTGTTGTCATGGTATTCTCCGTACCCTTAAATATTCAGCAAAAAAGCGCATTGTTAACTATAGACACATGCAACGAACCACATTGCCTTAAACGGGCTATCTTTTGTGCAGGGCTTCCTTACATCACATCATTTATGTGATGCTCATCACTTTTTGATGGTAATTGAATGCAATTGATTTACATCATAGTGATGACTGTCACGAAAATATGTTTATGCCTTCGGTAAAGTGTGTTTTTGCTTCTTCTGACAAAACCGATTCACAGAGGAGTTTTTATGTCTAAGTCTGATGTTTTTCATCTCGGCCTCACTAAGAACGATTTACAAGGGGCTACGCTTGCTATCGTCCCTGGCGACCCGGAGCGTGTGGAAAAGATCGCCGCGCTGATGGATAAGCCGGTTAAGCTGGCATCTCATCGCGAGTTCACCACCTGGCGCGCTGAGCTGGACGGTAAAGCCGTGATCGTTTGTTCTACCGGTATTGGCGGCCCGTCCACCTCTATTGCCGTAGAAGAACTGGCACAGCTGGGCATTCGTACCTTCCTGCGTATCGGTACGACTGGCGCTATCCAACCGCATATCAACGTGGGTGATGTACTGGTTACCACGGCATCTGTTCGTCTGGACGGTGCGAGCCTGCACTTCGCACCAATGGAGTTCCCGGCTGTTGCGGACTTTGAGTGCACCACCGCGCTGGTGGAAGCGGCGAAATCTATCGGCGCCACCACCCATGTGGGCGTTACCGCATCTTCTGACACCTTCTACCCGGGCCAGGAGCGTTATGACACCTTCTCTGGTCGCGTCGTGAGCCGTTTCAAAGGCTCAATGGAAGAGTGGCAGTCTATGGGCGTTATGAACTACGAAATGGAATCTGCTACGCTGCTGACCATGTGCGCAAGCCAGGGTCTGCGTGCCGGTATGGTCGCGGGTGTTATCGTGAACCGTACTCAGCAAGAGATCCCTAATGCGGAAACGATGAAACAAACGGAAAGCCACGCTGTGAAAATCGTGGTAGAAGCCGCGCGTCGTTTACTGTAATTCTCCCTTCTATTCAAAAAGGCCGACGCGTTCGGCCTTTTTATTTTGCGTAGTACCTCGCAGGAAATTCCTTTTAAACTGGACGTTTATACAGCACAATTCTATTTTGTGCGGGTAAGTCGTTGCTGTAAGGGGGCGTTGTGGATATTTCAATTATGATGAGTGCCGTGCTGGCGTTAGCCGCAGGGCTACTGGTAGGGTGGCTGGCAACAAAAGCGCGCGCCGATCAAATCCGTGCCGACCTCATCGAAGAGCGACGTGAACTGGATATTGCGCTAAGCGCCGCTCGCCAGCAGCTCTCGCAGGAAGCTCACTGGCGTGATGAGTGCGAACTACTCAATAACGAATTACGCAGTCTGCACAGTATCAACACCTCTCTGGAAGCCGATCTTCGTGAAGTCACTACCCGGCTGGAAGCAACGCAACAGCATGCGGAAGATAAAATCCGCCAGATGATCAACAGCGAGCAGCGTCTGAGCGAACAGTTTGAAAACCTGGCGAATCGTATTTTCGAGCACAGCAACCGCCGTGTTGATGAGCAAAATCGCCAAAGCCTGAACAGCCTTCTTGCGCCGCTTCGTGAACAACTGGACGGTTTTCGTCGCCAGGTTCAGGATAGCTTTGGTAAAGAGGCGCAAGAACGCCATACCCTGGCACACGAAATTCGGAATCTCCAGCAACTGAATGCGCAGATGGCGCAGGAAGCGGTAAACCTGACGCGGGCATTAAAAGGCGATAACAAAACCCAGGGTAACTGGGGAGAGGTCGTACTCACGCGGGTACTCGAAGCCTCTGGCCTGCGTGAAGGCTATGAATATGAAACCCAGGTCAGCATCGAAAACGATGCCCGTTCGCGAATGCAGCCTGATGTCATCGTTCGGCTACCGCAGGGTAAAGATGTGGTGATCGATGCGAAAATGACGCTGGTCGCCTATGAACGCTATTTTAACGCAGAAGACGAATACACCCGCGAAAGTGCATTGCAGGAGCACATCGCCTCAGTACGCAACCATATTCGACTGCTGGGGCGCAAAGATTATCAGCAGCTTCCTGGGCTGCGTACGCTTGACTATGTACTGATGTTTATCCCCGTTGAGCCCGCTTTTTTACTGGCGCTCGACAGACAGCCTGAACTGATTACCGAAGCGCTTAGAAATAACATTATGCTGGTGAGCCCCACCACGCTGTTGGTGGCATTGCGCACGATCGCCAACCTGTGGCGCTACGAGCATCAGAGTCGTAATGCGCAACAAATTGCCGATCGGGCCAGCAAACTTTATGACAAGATGCGGTTGTTTGTGGATGATATGTCGGCAATAGGTCAAAGCCTGGACAAAGCCCAGGATAACTACCGACAGGCGATGAAAAAACTCTCTTCCGGTCGTGGAAACGTCCTGTCGCAGGCTGAAGCGTTTCGTAGTTTAGGCGTGGAAATTAAGCGCGAGATTAATCCTGAGCTGGCTGAGCAAGCTACTACACAGGATGAAGAATACCGCTTGCGCTCGGTCCCTGAGACGCAACAAGATGCGCCTTACCCCGAGGATGAAGCGGTAAATCAGCAATCAAACTAGTCCATTTGGGGTAGTTGAACCCGGCAGAAGGGTAGGGCAAATTGGCCCAATCTGTTACACTTCTCGAACATTTTTTGGATGAGCAGGCACTGAGATGGTGGATAATTCACAAGAAACGACGCACTTTGGCTTTCAGACCGTCGCTAAAGAGCAGAAAGCTGACATGGTGGCCCACGTTTTTCATTCTGTGGCGTCTAAATATGACGTTATGAATGACTTAATGTCATTTGGCATTCATCGTTTGTGGAAGCGCTTCACCATTGACTGCAGTGGCGTGCGTCGCGGGCAAACCGTTCTCGATTTAGCGGGCGGTACCGGCGATCTGACGGCGAAATTCTCTCGCATGGTTGGTGAAACCGGCAAAGTTGTGCTGGCGGATATCAATGACTCAATGCTCAAAATGGGTCGCGAAAAGCTGCGTAATATTGGCGTGGTAGGTAACGTTGAGTACGTTCAGGCGAATGCGGAAGCATTACCTTTCCCTGACAACACGTTTGACTGCATCACCATCTCTTTCGGTCTGCGCAACGTAACGGATAAAGACAAAGCATTACGCTCCATGTACCGCGTATTGAAGCCGGGCGGACGTCTACTGGTGCTGGAATTCTCCAAACCCATCATCGAACCGTTGAGCAAAGCCTACGACGCGTACTCTTTCCATGTTCTGCCGCGTATAGGTTCAATGGTCGCAAGCGATGCCGACAGCTACCGCTATTTGGCGGAGTCCATCCGTATGCATCCCGATCAGGACACCTTAAAAGCAATGATGCAAGATGCCGGCTTCGAAAGCGTTGATTACTACAACCTGACAGCAGGTGTCGTGGCGCTGCATCGTGGTTACAAGTTCTGACAGGAGAGTGGGGATGCCTTTAAAACCCTTAGTAACCGCAGGCGTTGAAAATCTGCTCAACACCTTTCTGTACCGTTCTCCTGCGCTGAAGCCAGCCAGAACGCGTTTACAAGGTAAGGTGCTGCGTGTTGATCTCAAAGGATTTTCAACACCGTTAGTCCTGGTGTTTAGCGAGCGCCAGGTCGATGTGCTGGGGGCATGGGAAGGCGAAGCCGATTGCACCGTAATCACATATGCCAGTGTGTTACCGAAATTGCGTGACCGACAGCAACTCACCACGCTTATCCGTAGCGGTGAACTGGAAGTCCGGGGCGATATCCAGGTAGTACAGAACTTTGTTGCGCTGGCCGATCTGGCGGAGTTGGATCCTGCGGAACTGTTAGCACCCTATACCGGCGATATCGTCGCGGAAGGAGTCAGCAAAGTCTTGCGTGGCGGAGCGAAGTTCCTGTGCCATAACTTTCAGCGCCAGCAGCGCTATGTCGCCGAAGCGATCACCGAAGAGTGGCGCATGGCTCCTGGTCCACTAGAGGTTGCATGGTTTGCAGAAGAAACAGCAGCCGTTGAGCGCGCGGTTGAATCTCTGGCCAAACGGCTGGAAAAACTGGAGGCCAAATGACGCCAGGTGAAGTACGGCGCCTTTATTTCATCATTCGCACTTTTTTAAGCTACGGTCTTGATGAACTCATCCCCAAAATGCGAATCACGCTGCCGCTTCGGTTGTGGCGTTACTCGTTGTTCTGGATGCCCAACCGACATAAAGACAAACCGCTGGGAGAAAGGCTGAGACTGGCTTTACAGGAACTCGGCCCGGTGTGGATCAAGTTTGGGCAGATGCTCTCCACCCGTCGTGACCTTTTCCCTCCGCACATCGCCGATCAGCTTGCGCTATTGCAGGATCGGGTTGCCCCGTTCGATGGGCTTAGAGCGAAAAAACAAATCGAAGAGGCCATGGGCGGGCTGCCCGTCGAGGAATGGTTTGATGATTTTGAAATCACTCCGCTGGCATCTGCGTCTGTTGCTCAGGTTCACACTGCGCGATTGAAATCGAATGGCAAAGAGGTAGTGATCAAAGTTATTCGCCCGGACATACTGCCGGTCATCAAAGCGGATTTAAAACTGATCTACCGCCTGGCTCGTTGGGTTCCTCGTCTGCTACCAGATGGGCGTCGCCTGCGACCAACAGAAGTTGTCCGTGAATATGAAAAAACGTTGATTGATGAGCTGAATTTGCTGCGCGAATCTGCGAACGCCATTCAGCTACGACGTAATTTTGAAGATAGCCCGATGCTGTACATCCCGGAAGTGTATTCCGACTATTGCAGTCAGAACATGATGGTGATGGAGCGCATTTACGGTATCCCGGTTTCAGATGTCACCACGCTTGAGAAGAACGGCACCAATATGAAACTGTTGGCCGAGCGTGGTGTTCAGGTCTTCTTTACTCAGGTATTCCGCGACAGCTTTTTCCATGCGGATATGCACCCCGGGAACATTTTTGTCAGTTATGAGCACCCTGAAAACCCGAAATACATTGGTATTGATTGTGGGATTGTGGGTTCTTTAAACAAAGAAGATAAGCGTTACCTGGCTGAAAACTTTATTGCGTTCTTTAACCGCGATTACCGCAAAGTTGCTGAACTGCACGTGGATTCTGGTTGGGTTCCGCCGGATACCAACGTAGAAGAGTTTGAATTCGCCATTCGTACCGTGTGCGAGCCGATTTTTGAAAAACCACTGGCGGAGATTTCCTTTGGTCACGTGCTGTTGAATCTGTTTAACACTGCGCGCCGCTTCAATATGGAAGTCCAGCCTCAACTGGTATTGCTCCAGAAGACGCTGCTGTACGTAGAAGGTGTCGGACGACAACTCTACCCGCAGTTAGATTTGTGGAAAACGGCTAAGCCATTCCTCGAATCCTGGATTAAAGATCAGGTCGGTATTCCGGCGCTCGTTAGGGCATTTAAAGAAAAAGCACCGTTCTGGGTCGAAAAAATGCCAGAAATACCTGAACTGGTGTATGACAGTTTGCGCCAGGGCAAATATTTACAGCACAGTGTTGATAAGATTGCCCGCGAGCTTCACGCGAATCATGTACGCCAGGGACAATCCCGTTATTTATTGGGCATTGGCGCAACATTGTTGCTAAGTGGAACATTCCTGCTGGTAAGCCGCCCTGAGTGGGGGCTTATGCCGGGCTGGTTAATGGCGGGAGGCGTCATAGCCTGGTTGATCGGCTGGCGCAAAATGCGCTGAATTTTTCATCGCCCAAGGCAGGTCGTGTAACGTATACTACGGTCTTATTAATTCATCATCTATGACAGAGGAACATGTATGGGTGGTATCAGTATTTGGCAGTTGTTGATCATTGCCGTCATCGTTGTACTGCTATTTGGCACCAAGAAACTCGGCTCCATCGGTTCCGATCTTGGCGCGTCGATTAAAGGCTTCAAAAAAGCGATGGGTGATGATGAGCCTAAGCAAGATAAAACCAGCCAGGACGCTGATTTTACTGCTAAATCCATCACCGATAAGCAGGGTGAAGTGAAAAAGGAAGACGCCAAAAGCCAAGATAAAGAGCAGGTATAATCCGTGTTTGATATCGGTTTTAGCGAACTGTTATTGGTCTTCGTGATCGGCCTCATTGTTCTGGGGCCGCAACGATTGCCTGTAGCGGTAAAAACGGTTGCTGGCTGGGTTCGCGCTTTGCGTTCCCTGGCAACTACTGTTCAGAATGAACTGACCCAGGAGCTTAAGCTTCAGGAGTTTCAGGACAGTCTGAAGAAAGTAGAGAAAGCGAGCCTGACAAATCTGACCCCGGAGCTGAAAGCGTCAATGGATGAGCTGCGTGAAGCGGCGGAATCGATGAAGCGTTCATACAGCGTGCACGATCCTGAGAAAGCGAGCGATGAAGCGCACACTATCCATAATCCGGTGGTGAAAGAAGGTGAAGCGCAGCGTGAAGGGGTCACCCCTGCCGCCGCTGAAAACCAGGCCAGTTCGCCGGAGCAAAAACCGGAATCCACGGGTGCTAAAACGCCAGAGCAGACGGAAAACACTTCCGCCACGTTGATGGATGCAGAAAAGAAAGCTGCCGCACCTGTTGTCGAATCCTCCCCCTCGTCGAGTGATAAACCGTAAACATGGCTGTAGAAGATACCCAACCGCTCATTACGCATCTTATCGAGCTGCGTAAGCGACTCCTGAACTGCATTATTGCGGTTATCGTGATCTTTCTGGCGTTGGTTTACTTTGCCAACGACATTTACCATATGGTTGCGGCACCGCTGATTAAACAGATGCCGCAGGGTGCAACGATGATCGCCACCGATGTGGCCTCTCCGTTCTTTACCCCTATAAAGTTAACCTTCATGGTGTCGCTGATCCTGTCAGCGCCAGTGATCCTCTACCAGGTATGGGCATTCATTGCGCCTGCTTTGTACAAACATGAACGTCGCCTGGTTGTGCCGCTGCTGGTCTCCAGCTCGTTGTTGTTCTACATCGGCATGGCATTCGCCTATTTTGTCGTCTTCCCGTTGGCGTTTGGTTTTCTGGCTAACACGGCTCCGCAAGGCGTGCAGGTATCGACGGACATTGCCAGCTATCTCAGTTTCGTAATGGCGCTGTTTATGGCTTTCGGTGTCTCTTTTGAGGTCCCTGTCGCCATTGTGCTGCTATGCTGGATGGGCATTACGACGCCTGATGATTTACGCAAGAAACGCCCTTACGTTGTGGTGGGAGCATTCGTTGTCGGGATGTTACTGACTCCGCCAGATGTCTTCTCGCAAACGTTGTTGGCGATACCTATGTACTGCCTGTTTGAAGTGGGCGTTTTCTTCTCTCGTTTCTATGTCGGTAAGCGACGTACGCGAGATGAGGACAACGAGGCTGAAGAAGCAAAAGAAGCCGAAGCCACCGAGAAAACAGAAGAGTAAATTCAACCGCCCGTCAGGGCGGTTGTCATATGGGAGGTAGCATGTTTGATATTGGCGTTAATTTAACCAGTTCACAATTTGCGAAAGACAGGGATGATGTTGTGGCGCGCGCCTTTGCTGCGGGCGTAAACGGTATGCTTCTGACCGGAACAAACCTGCACGAAAGCCAGCAGGCGCTGAAGTTGGCGCAGCATTATCCACATTGCTGGTCCACGGCTGGTGTGCATCCTCATGACAGTAGCCAATGGCAATCCTCAACGGAAGACGAGATTATCGCGCTGGCAAACCAGTCAGAGGTGGTCGCTATTGGCGAGTGTGGTCTGGATTTCAATCGCAATTTCTCCACACCGCAGGAGCAGGAACGTGCTTTTGAGGCGCAGCTGCGCATTGCCGCTGAACTGCAGATGCCGATTTTCATGCATTGTCGGGATGCCCATGAGCGTTTCCTGATGCTGCTGGAGCCGTGGCTGGATAGCCTCCCAGGCGCAGTGCTGCACTGTTTTACCGGAACGCGGCAGGAGATGCAGGACTGTGTGGACCGAGGGCTTTATATCGGTATTACCGGCTGGGTCTGTGATGAGCGTCGTGGGATGGAGCTGCGGGAACTGCTGCCGTTTATTCCGGTAGAAAGACTACTGATCGAAACTGATGCGCCTTACCTACTTCCTCGCGACTTAACGCCTAAACCGACGTCACGGCGCAATGAACCGGCGCACCTGCCACATATTCTTGAGCGTATTGCCCACTGGCGCGGGGAAGATCCTCAATGGCTGTCAGCAACCATTGATGCTAACGTCCGAACTTTGTTCGAAGTGACCTTCTAAACGGCTTAAATTTTTCGAAAGCCGGTATTTTTCACGCTCTGCTTAATCTCTTTATTCAACAGGTTAAGCAGTAGCATGGAACGCGCTTCGCCATCCGGTTCGGTGAAGATCGCTTTTAGCCCCTCAAACGCCCCTTCAGTAATAATCACGCTGTCCCCTGGCTGAGGAGTTTGCGGGTCAACAATGCCTTCAGGCTTGTAGATAGAAAGCTGGTGAATAACGGGAGAAGGGACGGTCGCAGGCGTCGCGCCAAAACGGACGAAATGGCTGACACCACGCGTGGCGTTGATAGTGGTGGTGTGGATCACTTCCGGGTCGAACTCGACAAACATGTAATTAGGGAATAGTGGTTCACTGACTGTGGTACGTTTACCGCGCACTATTTTTTCCAGGGTGATCATAGGCGTCAGGCAGTTCACCGCCTGTCTTTCCAGGTGTTCCTGGGCTCGCTGAAGTTGCCCACGTTTGCAGTACAGTAAATACCAGGATTGCATAATAACTCTTATCCGCTTGTTCTGAGCGCCAGCATAGCAAAAGCCATGCGTTAAGTTAATTATACCCGCCTCAACGCAGGCTGAAACCCAATGGGTATATACTCCCAGGGCTTATATGTATCGCCAGAGTTCACGCTAATTTAACAAAAATACAGCATCCCAATGATGAACGCCGTATAATGAAGCGCTTACGAAGAGGCCACAATGGACGCCATGAAATATCACGATTTACGCGACTTCCTGACGCTGCTTGAACAGCAGGGTGAGCTCAAACGCATTCCGCTTGAGGTGGATCCCCACCTGGAAATTACTGAAATTGCCGATCGCACCCTGCGTGCCGGTGGGCCTGCGTTGCTGTTTGAGAATCCTAAAGGCTATTCAATGCCGGTGCTGTGTAACCTGTTTGGCACACCAAAGCGTGTTGCGATGGGGATGGGACAAGAAGATGTCTCGGCGCTACGAGAAGTCGGTAAATTGTTGGCGTTTTTGAAAGAGCCAGAGCCACCGAAAGGATTCCGCGATCTGTTTGATAAGCTGCCGCAGTTTAAGCAGGTGTTGAACATGCCGACTAAGCGGTTGCGCGGTGCGCCTTGTCAGCAAAAAATCTACTCAGGCGATGACGTAGATTTAAACCGCATTCCGATTATGACCTGCTGGCCGGAAGATGCCGCGCCGCTGATTACCTGGGGACTCACCGTAACGCGTGGTCCGCATAAAGAGCGGCAGAATCTGGGCATCTATCGCCAGCAGCTGATTGGTAAAAACAAGCTTATTATGCGCTGGTTGTCCCATCGCGGCGGCGCGCTTGATTATCAGGAGTGGTGCGCGGCGCATCCGGGTGAACGTTTCCCGGTTTCAGTGGCGTTGGGGGCAGATCCTGCGACCATTCTGGGGGCCGTAACGCCCGTCCCTGATACATTATCCGAGTACGCATTTGCCGGGCTGTTGCGCGGTACCAAGACCGAAGTGGTTAAATGTATTTCCAACGACCTGGAAGTGCCTGCCAGCGCTGAAATCGTGCTGGAAGGGTATATCGAACCGGGTGAGCTGGCTCCGGAAGGGCCGTATGGCGATCATACCGGCTACTACAACGAAGTAGATAGCTTCCCGGTCTTTACCGTCACCCACATTACCCAGCGTGAAGATGCAATTTATCACTCTACCTATACTGGACGCCCGCCAGATGAACCTGCGGTGCTCGGCGTGGCGCTAAACGAAGTCTTCGTGCCTATTTTGCAAAAGCAGTTCCCGGAAATCGTCGATTTTTATCTGCCTCCGGAAGGCTGTTCATATCGTCTGGCCGTCGTGACGATGAAAAAACAGTACGCTGGCCATGCCAAACGCGTCATGATGGGTGTTTGGTCGTTTTTGCGCCAGTTTATGTACACCAAATTTGTTATTGTTTGCGATGATGACGTCAACGCACGCGACTGGAATGATGTGATTTGGGCAATTACTACCCGTATGGACCCTGCACGGGATACGGTACTGGTAGAGAATACGCCAATTGATTACCTGGACTTTGCCTCGCCGGTTTCCGGCCTTGGTTCAAAAATGGGGCTGGATGCCACAAATAAATGGCCGGGCGAAACCCAACGCGAATGGGGACGTCCGATTAAAAAAGATCCTGAAGTAACTGCGCGTATTGACGCAATTTGGGATGAACTGGCCATCTTTAATGACGGCAAAAGCGCCTGAGGCGCGATCGTTTTGCCTATTGATCCGACAGAGAGAGCGCATGACAACCTTAAGCTGTAAAGTGACCTCGGTAGAAGCTATCACTGACACCGTATATCGCGTTCGTTTAGTGCCAGACGCGGCGTTTTCCTTTCGTGCTGGCCAGTATTTAATGGTCGTGATGGACGAAAGGGATAAGCGTCCGTTCTCCATGGCATCAACGCCGGACGAGCAAGGATTCATTGAGCTGCACGTTGGCGCCTCTGAGCTAAATCTTTATGCCATGGCCGTGATGGACCGCATTCTGAAAGACCGGGAGATCAAGGTCGACATTCCGCATGGCGAAGCCTGGCTGCGTGACGAAGACGAGCGCCCGCTGATCCTGATTGCCGGTGGTACAGGGTTCTCTTATGTGCGTTCTATTCTGCTTACCGCGCTGGCGCGCAATCCAAATCGCGATATCACCATTTACTGGGGCGGGCGCGAAGAGAAGCATCTCTACGATCTCTCCGAGCTGGAAGCGCTGTCAGTGAATCACCCGAATCTGCGCGTTGAGCCAGTGGTGGAACAGCCTGAAGACGGCTGGCGTGGTCGTACGGGAACCGTGTTAACGGCAGTATTGCAGGATTACGGTACCCTGGCGGAGCATGATATCTACATCGCCGGTCGTTTCGAAATGGCCAAAATCGCGCGCGATCTGTTCTGTAATGAACGCAGTGCGCGTGAAGATCGCCTGTTTGGCGACGCTTTCGCGTTCATTTAAGCGCTGTGCGCCGGAGCCCTTCCGGCGCATCATCACCAACCTTACTTCTTCTAACAGGGTGCAAGCCCGGTCTCGTTGTTTCTCTTTTTCACCATATTTTTTAGTAAACATGTATTTTCTATCTATTCATCATAAAACTTAGCTTTTGTGACATGTCTCTTTTTGTTTAGTAAACAAAATTGGCAAACTAGACGCAATCAAATTGCGAGGTGCAAACGAGGAAAACCATGAGGCTCGGACTGGATATTGGCGGGACTAAAATTGAAGCGGTGGTTATTGATAACGCGGGTGAAATTGTTTACCGCGAGCGATGCGCGACACCAAAGCAGAGTTACGGTGATTTTTTCCAGGCCGTGACGGAGATGATTGCTAAGGCCAGACTGGCCGTTAATCAGCCTTTATCGGTTGGCGTTGGGGTGCCTGGCGCGGTGGATAGCGAAGGTTTGATTAAGAATTCGAACATCCTGGCGCTCAATCAGCAGGCCTTTGCTCAAGACCTTGAGCAAGCGTTAGGAATGCCCGTGCCGGTTACTAATGATGCCAACTGCTTTACTTTGTCAGAAGCGATGGACGGTAGTGGGCGTGGGCATAGCGTGGTATTTGGTGTGATTCTCGGTACCGGATGCGGTGGCGGAGTATGCATCGATAACCGGTTGATCTCCGGCCCCAACGCCTGTGCCGGAGAGTGGGGGCATAATGCATTGCCGCGCTACCACGAATCTCAGGACGGGGCTGGAGTGATGTGCTATTGCGGGCAGTTGAACTGTATTGAGAGCTTTATTTCCGGCAGCGGTCTGGAACGCCAGTACCTGAATCACACCGCGCAGCATGTGGGTGTTCCGCAAATTATGCAACGGGTAGAATCGGGTGATGCAGATGCCTGTTTGTTATGGGAACGCTATTGCGATCAACTGGCGCGCGCGTTGGCAAGCATTGTGAATACGCTCGATCCCGATGTTATCGTGCTAGGAGGAGGGGTATCCAATATCGATTTACTGTATTCGGGTTTGCAGGCGCGAGTGGCGCAGTATGTATTTGGTAAGCAGTGCCGCACACCGATCGTTCGGGCCCGCCACGGCGACAGCAGCGGTGTACGTGGTGCGGCCTGGCTGGGGGCACAACAAGCCATAGTAGAATCAATGAGAGTGAAATGACGAAACCTGTACGTATCAGAGATATTGCCGAAGCTTGTGGTGTCTCGGTTGGCGCTGTTTCCCGCGCCCTGAAAGGGCAGCCGGGGCTGCGTGAAGACACCCGGCTGCGCATTATTTCAGTGGCGCAGCAGCAGGGTTATGATTTTTCCCGTCTGCGCACTGACAAGATCAAACGCGTCCTGTTTTTGCTTCACCGCCAGCACAATATCAGCCGGGCATTGCCGTTTTATTCTCAACTACTGCTGGGGATAGAAGATAACTGTCGTGACCATGGTATTGCGCTGAGCTTTCTCTCCATTGGTCCAGGCGACGCGGTGAGTGAGCAAGTGCTGCTGCACCAGCCTGATGCGCTGATCTGTGCCGGATTTTTTGAGCCTGAATTACTTGGCTTGCTGCAACAGATGAAACTGCCGTTGGTGCTGGTGGATCTCTGGGCGCCGGGCTTGCCTTGCGTGAACCCGGATAACACCCAGGGCGGTTATCTGGCTACACAACATTTGATTGCACAAGGTCGCAGCCGTATTGCTTTTCTTGCCAGCACGCTTGCGCACTACAGCATCCGTCAGCGCGAGAAGGGCTACCGTCAGGCATTGTATGAAGCCCGTTTGCTGATGCCGCCAGAGTATGAAGCCATTGCGCCGCCGCTGCTGGATACCGAGCAATCTTTGGTGGAAGCGGTTAATGAATTGCTCAGGTTGCCGGAGCCGCCCGACGCTATTTTTGCCTATAACGATGCGGCAGCGCTGGTTGTGCAACGGGTGTGTGCGCAGCAGGGTATACGTATCCCGGAAGATCTCGCACTGGTTGGGTTTGATGATATCGATTCTGCGGCTTGGTCACATCCACCACTCACTACCATTGCGGTTGATAAACAACAATTGGGGCGTGAAGCGCTGCGTTTATTGCTGGAAGAAAATCAGGAAGAGAATCTGCTGTTGCCGGTGCAATTAGTTGTACGCGGCAGTTCAGGGAAATAAAAAACCCGCCCCTGACAGGCGGGAAGAACGGCAACTAAACTTTCTCTCTTCGCCATTGGCACCATAGCTGTGTTGGCTGCGCTCATTCACCCGAATCACTTACTACACGTAAGCTCATCGGGGTTCATTCACTTGCCGCCTTGTTCTGGCACCAATGGCTTTGAGATAACATTTCGTAGGCCGGGCAAGCGAAGCGCCCCCGGCATGCTTTGATTAAACTCGCTCAAATACCGTCGCGATGCCCTGGCCTAACCCGATACACATCGTCGCCAGGCCAAACTGTACGTCTTTGCGTTCCATCAGATTGAGCAGGGTGGTGCTGATACGCGCCCCGGAGCAACCCAGCGGATGACCCAAAGCGATCGCTCCGCCGTTGAGGTTGATCTTCTCGTCAATCTGCTCCATCAGCCCCAGATCTTTAATGCACGGCAGGATCTGAGCGGCAAAGGCTTCGTTCATCTCAAACAAGCCGATGTCGCTGGTGGAAAGTCCCGCTTTTTTCAGCGCGAGTTTTGAGGCCGGAACCGGACCATAACCCATAATTGACGGGTCACAGCCAACAACAGCCATCGAACGAATACGGGCACGTGGCGTCAGACCCAGCTCACGGGCGCGACTTTCGCTCATGACCAGCATCGCCGCAGCGCCGTCGGAGAGTGCGGAGGAGGTACCGGCAGTGACCGTTCCGCTAACCGGATCGAACGCCGGGCGCAGGGTGGAGAGCGCTTCAACGGTTGTTTCCGGGCGGATAACCTCATCGTAGTTAAACTGCTTCAGCACGCCGTCGGCATCATGGCCGCCGGTCGGGATGATTTCGTTTTTAAATGCGCCAGACTGTGTTGCAGCCCAGGCACGAGCATGTGAACGTGCGGCGAAAGCATCCTGCATTTCACGGCTGATGCCATGCATACGCGAGAGCATTTCTGCAGTCAGACCCATCATTCCCGCGGCTTTTGCCACGTTGCGGCTCATGCCCGGATGGAAATCAACGCCGTGGCTCATTGGTACATGGCCCATGTGCTCCACGCCGCCAATCAGGCACGCCTGAGCATCGCCGGTCATGATCATGCGTGCCGCGTCGTGCAGCGCCTGCATTGATGAACCGCACAGGCGGTTGACCGTGACGGCCGGAACGGAGTGCGGAACTTCCGCCAGCAGCGCGGCGTTACGGGCGATGTTGAAACCCTGCTCCAGCGTTTGCTGCACACAGCCCCAGTAAATATCATCAAGCGCGGATGGCTCCAGCGCAGGATTTCGCGCCAGCAGGCTACGCATTAAGTGTGCGGAGAGATCTTCTGCCCGCACGTTACGAAACGCGCCCCCTTTCGAACGGCCCATCGGGGTACGGATCGCATCAACAATTACAACCTGTTCCATTGTGACTCCTTAAGCCGTTTTCAGGCTGCCAACCGGGCGGGCAGGCTCAACCTGGGGATAATACGGTTCGTTATGGCGCGCCTTATCACGCAGACCTGCCGGAACTTCATACAGTGCTCCGAGGTGCTGATACTGCTGGGCCATATCGAGATACTTCGCGCTGCCGAGCGTATCCAGCCAGCGGAACGCGCCGCCGTGGAACGGAGGGAAGCCCAGGCCATACACCAGCGCCATATCGGCTTCTGCCGGGCTGGCGATAATGCCTTCTTCCAGACAACGCACCACTTCGTTGACCATTGGGATCATCATGCGGGCGATAATCTCTTCATCGCTGAAGTCGCGTTTCGGCTGGCTGACTTCTGCCAGCAGATCGTCAACGGTGGCATCCTCTTCTTTCTTCGGCTTGCCCTTGTTGTCTTCTTTATAACGCCAGAATCCAAGACCGTTTTTCTGTCCGAAACGGTTCGCATCAAACAGGGCGTCTATCGCGTCGCGATAATCTTTCTGCATACGCTGAGGGAAGCCTGCGGACATCACAGCCTGCGCGTGATGCGCGGTATCAATTCCCACCACGTCCAGCAGATAAGCCGGGCCCATCGGCCAGCCAAACTGTTTTTCCATGACTTTGTCGACTTTGCGGAAATCCGCCCCGTCGCGCAGCAGCTGGCTGAAAGCGGCAAAATACGGGAACAGCACGCGGTTCACGAAGAAACCGGGGCAGTCGTTGACCACAATTGGCGTTTTGCCCATCTGGCTTGCCCACGCGACAACTTTGGCGATGGTTTCATCCGAGCTTTTCTCGCCGCGAATGATCTCAACCAGTGGCATGCGGTGTACTGGGTTAAAGAAGTGCATCCCACAGAAGTTTTCCGGGCGCTTGAGCGCGCTGGCCAGCTCGTTGATTGGGATGGTAGAGGTATTCGACGCCAGTACGGTGTCCGGGCGTACCTGATCTTCGGTTTCCGCCAGTACCGCTTTTTTCACTTTCGGGTTTTCCACGACAGCTTCAACCACCACGTCCACACGCTCAAAACCGCTATAGTCGAGGGTTGGATGAATAGTGGAAATCACGCCCGCCATTTTCAGACCGTCAATTTTGCCGCGCTCAAGCTGTTTGTTCAGCAGCTTGGCCGCTTCGGTCATGCCCAGCGTTAATGATTTGTCGTTGATATCTTTCATGACAACCGGCACGCCTTTCCAGGCTGACTGGTAAGCGATGCCGCCACCCATAATGCCTGCGCCCAGCACCGCAGCTTGCTTCGGTGCTTCAATATTTTTGGTGAGCTTTTTGGCTTTGGCTTTCACGAACTGATCGTTAAGGAAGATCCCAACCAGCGCGCGAGCTTCACTGGTGTGCGCCAGTGGAACAAAGCTTTTATTTTCCAGATTCAGCGCTTCTTCACGGCCAAAACGGGCCGCTGCTTCAATGGTTTTTACCGCGGTAATCGGCGCGGGATAATGCTTACCTGCCGTCTGTGCCACCATGCCTTTAGCGATGGTAAAGCTCATAGCCGCTTCAATTTTGCTGAGTTTCAACGGCTCCAGCTTCGGCTGACGTTTGGCCTTCCAGTCGAGGTCGCCGCTAATCGCCTGACGTAATACCGCGATCGCGCCATCAAGCAGTTTGTCTTGTTTCACTACGCCATCGACCAGGCCAATTTTTAGCGCCTGCTCAGCACCAACATCTTTGCCTGCCGCAATAATTTCCAGCGCGCTGTCCGCACCCAGCATACGTGGCATACGCACGGAGCCGCCAAAGCCCGGCATAATGCCCAGCTTGGTTTCCGGCAGACCAATGCGCAGGTCCGGCGTTGCCAGACGATAATCGGTTGCCAGAACACACTCGCAGCCGCCGCCCAGCGCATAGCCATTTACCGCTGAGAGGGTCGGAACAGGTAGATCTTCGAGGCGATTAAAGACGCTGTTGGCAAAATGCAGCCACTGGCTCAGTTGCTCTTCCGGCACGAGGAACAGTGAAAGGAATTCGGTGATATCGGCACCAACAATAAAGGCTGCTTTGTTAGAACGCAGCAGCAGCCCTTTTAAATTCGGTTGTTTTTCCAGCACATCAAGCGCATGGCCCAGGCTGGCAACGGTGGCCGTGTCGAGTTTATTGACCGAACCAGGGGCATCGAACACCAGTTCGGCGATGCCATCTTCCAGCCAGTCTAGGTACAGGGTGTCGCCTTTGTAAAGCATGTCAGTCTCCTGAATCCGCAAGGTGATCTGGTCATACCAGATGAATCGAAGTGTGTGTTTTATGTTAATAAAATGCAAATGAATGATTAAAGAAATGACGATTTGATCACGCTCGGCAGAAATCACGCACTCACAAAGCGATGTGCTAAGATGCGGAGACTTGAGGTCAAAAAAACAGAAGGATAGAAAATGGAATCACTGGCCGCACTCTATAAAAATCATATCGTTACCTTACAAGAACGGACACGCGACGCGCTGGAGCGCTTCAAGCTGGATGCGTTACTTATTCACTCAGGCGAACTTGTTAACGTCTTTCTCGACGATCATCCGTACCCGTTTAAGGTCAATCCGCAATTCAAAGCCTGGGTGCCTGTCACGCAGGTTCCTAACTGCTGGTTGCTGGTGGATGGCGTAAACAAGCCGAAACTGTGGTTCTACCTGCCGGTCGATTACTGGCACAACGTTGAGCCGCTACCCACCTCTTTCTGGACGGAAGAAATTGAGATCATCGCGCTGCCGAAAGCGGATGGCATCGGTAGCCAACTGCCTGCTGCTCGCGGCAATATCGGTTACATCGGCCCGGTTCCAGAACGTGCCCTGCAACTGGACATCGCGGCCAGCAACATCAACCCGAAAGGGGTGATCGACTACCTGCATTATTACCGCGCCTATAAAACGGACTACGAACTGGCCTGTATGCGCGAAGCGCAGAAAATGGCGGTAAATGGACACCGTGCAGCGGAAGAAGCGTTCCGTTCTGGAATGAGCGAGTTTGACATCAACCTCGCTTACCTGACTGCGACCGGTCACCGCGACACCGACGTGCCATACAGCAACATCGTTGCGCTTAACGAGCATGCTTCGGTTCTTCATTACACCAAGCTGGATCATCAGGCGCCGTCTGAAATCCGCAGCTTCCTGCTCGACGCTGGTGCGGAATACAACGGCTATGCGGCAGATTTGACGCGTACCTGGTCGGCGAAAAGCGATAACGACTATGCACATCTGGTGAAAGACGTTAACGACGAAGAGCTGGCGCTGATTGCCACCATGAAAGCAGGCACCAGCTACGTGGATTATCACATTCAGTTCCATCAGCGTATCGCGAAGCTGCTGCGTAAGCATCAAATCATCACCGATATGAGTGAAGAGGCGATGGTGGAAAACGATCTTACCGGGCCGTTTATGCCGCACGGCATCGGTCACCCGCTGGGCCTGCAGGTTCATGATGTCGCTGGCTTTATGCAGGACGACAGCGGTACCCATCTGGCCGCGCCGTCGAAGTATCCTTACCTGCGTTGCACCCGCGTACTGCAACCGGGCATGGTTCTGACCATCGAACCGGGCATTTACTTCATTGAATCTCTGCTGGCGCCGTGGCGTGAAGGGCAGTTCAGCAAACACTTCAACTGGCAGAAAATTGAAGCCCTGAAACCGTTCGGCGGTATTCGTATTGAAGACAACGTGGTGGTCCACGAAAACAATATCGAAAATATGACGCGGGATTTGAAACTGGCGTAATGGACAGTTGGTTAATCCCTGCGGCGCCGGTTAGCGTCGTCGAAGAGATCAAAAAAAGCCGCTTCATTACGCTGCTCGCCCATACGGACGGCGTAGAAGCGGCAAAGGCGTTTGTTGAGTCAGTCAAAGCGGAACACCCGGACGCCCGCCACCATTGCGTGGCGTGGGTGGCGGGTGCGCCCAATGACTCGCAGCAGCTGGGATTTTCAGACGATGGCGAACCGGCGGGTACGGCAGGTAAACCGATGCTCGCGCAGCTGATGGGGAGCGGCGTCGGCGAGATTACCGCTGTAGTCGTGCGCTACTACGGCGGTATCCTTCTCGGTACTGGAGGGTTGGTAAAAGCCTACGGTGGCGGTGTGAATCAGGCGTTGCGCCAGTTAACGACACAGCGCAAGACGCCATTAACCGAATATACTTTGCAGTGTGAGTACGGTCAGCTGGCAGGCATTGAAGCCTTGCTGGGGCAGTTTGACGGTAAAGTCGTTGCCAGTGATTACCAGGCTTTTGTTCGGCTCAGGGTGGCGCTTCCTTTTGCCAAAGTGGATGAGTTTTCGGCAAAACTGGCGGATTTTAGTCGTGGTTCATTGCAATTGTTAGCGATTGAAGAATAATCCCCACCTCATTTTAAAGAACTAAGGAAGCGGCAGAGATGCATTTTCGCGCCATCACCCGAATCGTTGGACTACTGGTCATCTTATTCTCGGGGACAATGATTATCCCTGGACTGGTAGCGCTCATCTACCGCGATGGGGCAGGGCGTGCATTCACCCAAACTTTCTTCGTTGCTCTGGCGATCGGCTCCATGCTGTGGTGGCCAAACCGTAAAGAGAAGGGCGAGCTGAAATCGCGCGAAGGATTTCTGATTGTCGTTTTGTTCTGGACCGTTCTGGGCAGCGTGGGTGCGCTACCGTTCATCTTTGCGGAAAGCCCTAACCTGACGATAACCGACGCTTTTTTTGAATCCTTTTCCGGATTGACCACTACAGGTGCGACGACGCTGGTGGGGCTGGATTCATTGCCACATGCGATTCTCTTTTATCGCCAGATGCTGCAATGGTTTGGCGGGATGGGGATCATCGTGTTGGCGGTGGCTATCCTGCCTATTCTTGGCGTGGGTGGGATGCAGCTCTATCGGGCAGAAATGCCGGGGCCGCTGAAAGATAATAAGATGCGCCCGCGTATTGCCGAAACGGCGAAAACGCTGTGGCTTATCTATGTATTACTGACGGTGGCGTGCGCGCTGGCGCTATGGTTTGCCGGGATGCCCGCGTTTGATGCCATTGGGCACAGTTTTGCCACGATCGCCATCGGTGGTTTTTCCACACACGATGCCAGCGTGGGGTATTTCGACAGCCCCACAATTAACACCATCATTGCTATCTTCTTGCTGATCTCCGGTTGTAACTATGGTCTGCACTTCTCTTTATTAAGTGGGCGTAGCCTGAAGGTTTACTGGCGCGATCCGGAATTCCGCATGTTTATCGGCGTGCAGTTGACGCTGGTGGCAGTCTGTACGTTGGTGCTGTGGATACACAATACCTATGGCTCGGCGCTCACGACGATCAACCAGGCCTTTTTCCAGGTGGTATCGATGGCGACGACAGCCGGGTTTACCACGGATAGTATTGCCCGCTGGCCGCTGTTCCTGCCAGTGCTGTTGCTGTGTTCTGCTTTTATCGGCGGCTGTGCCGGGTCGACGGGCGGTGGTCTGAAGGTGATTCGTATCCTGCTGCTGTTTAAGCAGGGTAACCGCGAATTGAAACGACTGGTCCATCCGAATGCGGTTTACAGTATCAAACTGGGTAACCGTGCGTTGCCGGAGCGAATCCTTGAAGCAGTGTGGGGATTCTTCTCTGCCTATGCGTTGGTCTTTATTATCAGTATGCTGGCGATTATTGCGACCGGTGTTGATGACTTCTCCGCGTTTGCCTCCGTTGTGGCAACGTTGAATAACCTGGGGCCTGGACTGGGGGTTGTTGCCGACAACTTTGCCAGTATGAACCCTGTGGCGAAGTGGATCCTGATAGCCAATATGCTGTTTGGTCGTCTGGAGGTCTTTACTCTGCTGGTGCTCTTTACCCCTACCTTCTGGCGTGAATAATGGAGTAACACGTGAAAACACTGATTCTTTTTTCTTCCCGGGACGGACAAACGCGTGAAATCGCTGAATATCTGGCTTCTGAACTCAAAGAGCTGGGCGTTTGGGCAGATGTTGTTAATTTGCATCGTACCGCGGAGCCGGACTGGCAAAATTATGACAGCGTGGTGATTGGCGCTTCGATTCGCTACGGTCATTACCATGCTGCTTTTCAGGAGTTTGTGAAAAAGCATGCCACACGGCTGAATTCGATGCCGAGTGCGTTCTACTCCGTAAACCTCGTTGCCCGTAAACCGGAGAAACGTACGCCGCAAACCAACAGCTATGCGCGTAAGTTTCTGATGAGTTCACCGTGGCGACCAGACCACAGTGCAGTCATTGCGGGTGCTTTGCTGTATCCCCGCTATCGCTGGTATGACCGCGTTATGATCCAACTGATAATGAAGATGTCAGGCGGTGAAACAGATACGAATAAAGAAGTGGTGTATACCGATTGGGAACAGGTTGCGAGATTCGCGCGGGAAATTGCCCAATTAACCAACAAAGCGTTGTTAAAATAAGCGCAAAGAATAAAAAATACGCACTCGGAAGATTATTTTAAATTTCCCCTTGTCAGCCTGAAATAACTCCCTATAATGCGCCTCCACTGACACGGAACAACGGATTACAAGCCGCCGGGTCAGCGGGGTTCCACTGAGAACTTCGGCGAAGAAAGTGAAATTAAATGCTTGACTTCGTAGCGGGATGGCGTAATATGCACACCCCGCGCCGCTGAGAAAAAGCGAAGCGGCACTGCTCTTTAACAATTTATCAG
>NZ_JAOWHK010000021.1:0-19554 GCF_030332665.1 Citrobacter sp. Cpo090
CATGTTGCCAAGTTTCCGTGGTGAGGATAAAAACCCTGGTCGCTATGAAATGTTCTATGGTGAATTAGATGATATTGAAGCAGCTTATGATTGGTTATCGAAGCAGAGCTATGTCGATCCGGAACGTATCTATCTCGCAGGCCACAGTACTGGCGGTACACGAGTTCTGCTTGCAAGTGAGTATAGTACCAAATTTAGAGGCTATTTCAGCCTTGGGGGAGTACCAGATCTGAAAGCTCGCGTTGAGGGTGGCGAAATGTCGGTAATAGTTCCTTTTAAACGAACTAAACGAGAGTTTCAACTACGCTCTCCTGCCAGATACGTTAAATCGATCAAAAAACCTACATGGTATTTCGAAGGAGAAGAAGCTTATTGGCAAGCATTTGACAATATCGCAAAAATTGCTAACAAAGAAAAAATTCCCCTTTTCATATATAAGATTCCGAACGGGGATCATTTCAATATTATTGCACCATTAACAGAAATGATAGCTCAAAAAATACTGGCAGACTCAGGAAATAAAAGTAACATTACTTTTACTGATGAAGATATTGCTAGTATTGCTAATGAATTGGTGGCGAGATAGATCATTAATATATACTGACGGGGTTCGCAGGCATCCCTGCCGGATTCAGTAAGTCATCCATAATGATTAGGTTAGAAACCTCTGATGTGTATTTATTCCGACAAGCAAGACACATCAGAGGTATAATTACAAGGTAAATTACCTGAATTTTTTATGCCCTTCCACTCTTATATCATTCATCCGGCTTACCGAATCACGAAGTTCTGACAACTGTCCCGATGCTACTTTTTCTTTCGCCAGCGTAATTTCATTTTTAAGTTTTTTTAGCTCGTTTTCATACTCTTCAATACCTTTTTTATCATCAGAGGAGAGCTTTTCAGGATGGCTTTTCATTGAGTCTTCAACGGCATTACTCATCTTTTCAAGAGCACTTATCAACTCTTGTTTATCTGTTGATGACTGCAATACACTAATATTCTTCGCTAGCACTTGCATATTTTCATCGAGGTCAGCCGCAGCAGATATACTCGTAGCTGACAGATATAGTGCCATGATACCACTAATAATAAAAATATTTCTTTTCTTCATCATTCATCCTTTTTAGGGGGCAATGCCCCCCTTGGAAATTAATCACTTAGCTGGTAAATCAAACCTGTCATTATTCATGACTTTATTCCATGCTTTGGCAAAGTCCTGAACAAATTTATCTTTAGCATCATCTGAAGCATAGACCTCTGCGACTGCTCGTAATTCTGGATGTGAACTAAATATTAAATCTACAGAAGATGCCTTCCATTTAAGCGCACCAGTTTTACGATCATACCCATCGTAAGTATCTTCGTCTTTATCTGACTTGGCCCAGCGGGTTGACATATCCAGGAGGTTCACAAAAAACTGATTATTCAGAACCCCTGGCGTTTCCGTAAATACCCCTAAAGAGGAATTATTTATATTGATGTCCATAACACGTAGGCCCCCCAACAACACTGTCATTTCAGGAACTGTAAGATCAAGTTGACTGGCTTTATCAACCAGGCTTTTAACTGGTGAAGTATGGCTCCTGTTTTTTGAGTAATAGTTTCTGAATCCGTCTGCAGTCGGCTCCAGAGCGCTGAAGGAGGTTATATCAGTCTGTTCCTGAGATGCATCGGTTCTCCCCGGAATGAACGGAATTTCCAGTTTTACACCGGCTTTCCGTGCTGCTTCTTCTATAGCAGAATTACCCGCCAGTACAATTAAATCAGCCAGAGAAACTTTCTTACCGTCAGACTGCTTGTTGTTGAAGTCCGACTGCAATGAAGTCAGGGATGCCAGCACCTTTTTCAGATTTTCCGGTTCATTGACTTCCCAGTCTTTTTCCGGCAGCAGGCGGATACGGGCACCATTATTCCCTCCGCGATAATCAGTGACACGAAATGATGATGCTGAAGCCCAGGCCGTTTTTACCAGGTCGGCAGACGAAATACCCGAATCCAGGATCTGGCTTTTCAGCGCCTGAATATCCTTGTTATCAATCATGCTGTAATCGGCAGAAGGCAGAAGATCCTGCCAGATGAATGTTTCTTTCGGAATATCATTACCGATATATCTGGCCGCAGGCCCCATATCACGATGTGTCAGCTTAAACCACGCTCTTGCAAATGCCTGCTCAAAAGCTTTTGGGTCATTCAGGAAACGTGTCGTGATTTTCTTATATTCAGGATCGACTTTCAGCGCAATATCTGTTGTAAACATCATCAGCGGATGTAGCACCGATGGGTCATGAGCGTCCTGAACTATGTTGGCTGCATTTTTGGGTTTCCACTGATAAGCTCCGGCAGGACTTTTATGCAGTTCCCAGTCATATTTATACAAATTTTTCAGATACTGCATTGTGAATTTGGTAGGCGAAGTTGACCACGCACCTTCCAGACCACTACCGATGGTATATTTACCATTTCCGGTACCACATTTGTTTTTCCATCCCAGTCCCTGCTCTTCCACTGGGGCTCCATCAGGTGCTGCACCAAGGCATTTTTCAGGTGAGGCAGCACCATGCGCTTTACCAAATGTGTGCCCTCCAGCAATCAGTGCAACCGTCTCCTCATCATCCATGGCCATACGAGAAAAGGCTTCCCGGATATCTTTCGCTGAAGCCATGGGATCCGGCTTCCCACCAGGACCTTCCGGATTGACATAAATGAGTCCCATCTGCGTAGCTGCTAGGGGTTTCTGAAGTTTCCCGTTTTTATCTCTGTTATCTGACAGAGGTTTGTTACCGGGCCCCCAGTATACCAAGTCGGACTCCCAGTCATCTTCTCTTCCGCCAGCAAATCCCAGAGTCTTGAATCCCATCGATTCAAGGGCCACATTCCCTGTCAGAACCATCAGATCCCCCCAGGATATACTGGAACCATATTTCTTCTTGACGGGCCACAGCAACCTGCGGGCTTTATCCAGATTTACGTTATCTGGCCAACTATTAAGAGGTTCAAAACGCTGCTGACCACCGCTTGCTCCGCCACGCCCATCATATGTCCGGTATGTTCCGGCACCATGCCATGCCATGCGAATAAAGAAAGGCCCATAATTTCCGTAATCTGCAGGCCACCACTCCTGAGACGTTGTCAGCAAATCTTTAATATCTTTTTTCACCGCCTCGAGATCCAGACTTTTAAATCTGGCAGCATAATCAAAATCCGCTCCCCAGGGATTTGATTCAGGGCTGTGTAATCTCAAAGGGGTTAAATCCAGCGTTTCAGGGTAGTAGAATTTCTCAGGAGCTTTTTTACCATCAGCAATTGCGGGGGAAAGGCTACCAGAGAGTGCTAACAGAATTAAAACAGGAAGAGTTTTTTTAATCATACGAATTATTCCAGTGTAAGGGACATTCGCAATTTATATACAAAAGTAAAAATTTGTATTCAACAGGCTATCCCTATTGTTGGTATAGTTTTTATAAATTAATCAAAGGTGGCAAGTGGATGAGTCCGGACCGTACTTCTTTATCCAGGCGTAAAGGCTGTGGGTGGTAATATCGAGACGTGTTGCAACGCTGGAAACAGAATAACCACGATCAACAACCTGTTTGACCGCTTCAGTTTTGAACTCTTCGGGATAACGTTTACCGCTCATGGGCACCTCTCTTTTAAGTCATCTTAAATGACTCTGAGGTGTCTGTTAAACCCGTGGCGATTCAATATGAGTTGTAAGGATGGATTCGTTACTGACTTCATCATATGTGTACTTTTTACCGTCAAGCTCATAGTTAAAGGTCTGACGCATTCCCATACCTTCAACTTTCCAGCCCTGACGGAATGAGTTAGAAGATAAAGCCGTCATTAAGTGACTCTTATCTGCAAACCAAGCGAGTTTTACAGTGGTGGACCCGTCATCACAAAAAATATTCATACTATCTCCATTGATACTCAAATTGAGTATTTCTCACCTTAGCCACATTATCCTGGCGCGCGAAAAATCCTTAACCAAGACTCTAAACCTCAATTTGAGTATTTGACGCGCAACCATTAATACTCATTTTGAGTATTATACATATTTTTATAGCTGCAATCATGCTGCTATCCAGATTAGTATCCTTGCTGGGTTTTATAGGCGATAAGAGCCTTTTCTAAAACTTCGACAAGCTTAATACCTTCACGGTCTGCGATGTCACGAATTTCATTATCAAACTCAGGAGTTACCCTGGTAGCAAAGGGAATAATTCGGTGTGTTTTTCTTGCAGACCGACCATCTCGACGAACATAAGGAGCCGCATTACTTACCTGAGTTTCAGCAGGTGTAACTGGCTGAGTAGGTACTGCTTCGGTTATTGCCACTGCAGGAGCTATCTCTGGCGAATTAAGGCTTTTCGCAACTTCATCCGGTCCAGGAGGAGACCCCAGACTATTACGAGGACGAGATCGATTTTTTAATTTTGATGCATCAGCCATCATTCTTCTCCAATCTTATCAATAAGAGCCAGGATGAGTTCATCGGCCCTTTCGTTCAATCCCTTATAACGAGTTTCCGTCACAGCTAAACCGGAATTCATTGCTTTTCTGTATGCGGGCTTCTCAAATAAACAACCAGCGAGAGTTTCATAACCTGCCTCACTGATATAAGCCCGGGCATCAGCTTCTTCGGCCTCAGTTCCAACCCTGCTTAATGAAAAGACTAATTTTGATCGTGGTATTCCATCTTTGACTAGAGCATTAAATACCTTAATTGCAGGTATTAAATCATCAAGTGAGGCTCCAGTCGGTTGAACGACAAGATCAGCAACTTTAGCAATTTCAGACGTCCCCTTACTGGCGCGAGCAGGCCCATCAAGGATCAGAAGTTCGGCATCACCCGCAGAATCAATAGCCTGCTTTGCTGTCACAAACAACTCAACTGAAGCAGCAGGAGGTAAACCAGCCGCCAGACGTCGGCGATGCCAATCAGAACTTGTTCCTTGTTCCTTGTTCAAGGTCTGCAAGTTTTGTCTTAATATCGCAGGAAGTTGCTTCTCGAGCTAATGCTCGAGATTCAGTACTCTTACCTACCCCGCCTTTCTGCGATATAAATCCAACAATCCAGGCCATTGCCCCTCCATTATTGCTGCAAGATTGCAGCTAACTTATTAGCAACCTCCACAACAGAGGTTGATATGTGAGCATAAATCTATGCTTCTAGCATCTTGCAGCTAGATTGCAATAAAAAAATCATGCAGCAAGATTGCTACTTGATTGAAGCATTACATACTTTCGAGGCATCAAAGCGTCTTCTTATTTAGAGATTCATAATCAAATCTGCCTGCAAGATTGCAGCAATCTTGCAGGCAGATTTAAGCTAGATTAGGAAATCCCGCCCTTCAAAGCGCGGAGGATAGCAACCTGTCCAGGTTCTGCTGGCTGAGCGGAATTCAGCCTGATACTATCAGGCTATCCCTTTGGTTAATCAGGAAAAATAAAATGTATGCTGATGTAATAAAGTCTATGGATGGCGCAAGGACAATTAAAGAACATATTGCTAAACTACAAGCTATTCTGGATGTTCCCCTTGTCGATCCGCAACTTGCATCATTTCTGCGGGTGGCAATTACATCCCTGATACAAGACCAATTTGATGCCGCTAAAAATGGTGGAGTCAGTCAAAAAGTACGTCTGAACCAGACAACGGCAACGGTATACAGGCAGCTATACAGTTACTGTCAAGAGCATTTCACGGCAGGAACACCACAATGGATGGTGGCGGCATTACAGGCAGGATGGAAACCGCCGACAACACCATAACGTGTAATAAAGGTCGTGCCTGCGGCCTTTATTACACCCTCATTTAATTCCCGTGCTGTTCCACTTTCAGCATATCTTCCCAGAGTTTCCACAATTCTCCGCCCGGATTGGACGTACAACATTTTATGTTCAATCTTGAAGCGACCCTCTGTTTTCATCAGCTTTCTTTCTTATGTTATTCTCTGGCTCCTCCCCATTTCACGGACTATCACGGAGATTTTATTGACCTTACTACCCGCCAAACGACCAGATACCGAACTGGCGCACCTTGCCTGGTGCATTATGGTTGCAGTTACACTCGCACGCAGGGAAGGTAAGGCACAATCCCCGCTACAAACTCATATGTTCATTATGCAATGGTTATCTACCGCTCAGAAGCGTAAGCTGTTTCCTAAGTCTCTGGCGCAGGACATTATCTGGCTGCAGGAACAGGGAAAACGTAACGGCTCTGCAGCACGGCTTTACAGCAAAATAGAGTATATCTGGCTGGCAAGTTCTGGTGAGTTAGCCAGTCAGAGCACGTTATTCCGGTTTACCTGCATGATTGATACACTGCGAACAATGGGTTGGCAGGATTATTTGCTATCGGACACAGACTGGCAGAATGGCTGGAGATCTGACTCGGAAATACCTGCAATTTACACACAAAAATCCGTTCTGCATTGTTCATTCACTGAAGCCGGAGCGCTCATCCAGCCGTTTGAGATACGTCTGACCGGGAAGACTGATGGAATATACCCATTACTTGAGCAGTGCAGGTTAACTGTTGAACCATATTCCGCAAATCAGGAGTATGAAACTTTCCTGTTACAGTCAGACAAAACGGTTCGCATTAAAAACATATCTTCTGCGTAGTTCCACCGGCACTTATACAACTCGCACAATTTTTCAGAGCACGGACTGATGAAAAAGAAAAATACTACGCCAACTCCCCACGACGCCACATTCCGACAGTTTCTGACTCAGCCGGACATTGCCCGGGATTTTATGGAGTTGCATCTGCCGGCAGAGCTGCGTGCCATCTGCGATCTCGGCACACTGAAACTGGAGTCCGGCTCCTTCGTTGAGGACGATCTCCGCCAGTACTTCAGCGATGTGCTTTACAGCCTGAAAACCACGGCCGGTGATGGATATATTCATGTTCTGATTGAGCACCAGTCCACACCTGACAAACATATGGCTTTCCGCCTGATACGCTATGCAGTGGCCGCCATGCAGCGCCACCTGGAGGCAGGACATAAAAAACTGCCACTGGTGATACCGGTGCTGTTCTATACGGGTAAACGCAGCCCGTATCCGTACTCCACCCGGTGGCTGGATGAGTTTGATGATCCGGCGCTGGTAGGCAAACTCTACAGCAACGCTTTCCCATTGGTCGACATTACCGTCATTCCGGATGATGAAATCGCTGGTCATCGCAGTATGGCCGCGTTGACCTTACTGCAGAAACATATTCATCAAAGGGATCTGGCGGAACTGGTGGAGCGACTGGTCCCCATTTTGCTGGCCGGATATCTGTCTTCATCGCAGGTGATATCGCTGGTACACTATATAGTACAGGCAGGCGAAACATCCGACGCCGAAGCCTTTGTACGCGAACTGGCACAGCGTGTGCCGCAACACGGAGACGCACTTATGACCATCGCACAACAGCTCGAACAGAAGGGCATCGAAAAGGGAATCCAGCAGGGTATCCAACTGGGGGAACAACGCGGTATTGAAAAAGGCCGCAACGAAGGCAAACTGGAAGTTGCCCGTACTATGCTGCAGAACGGTATCGACCGCAATACCGTCATGAAAATGACCGGTCTGACTGAAGACGATCTGGCACAGATCCAACACTGAATATGCTCTTCTGAAATCCCCCATCCAGCAGGAAAAATGCTGGATAACTTTACCGTTTTTCATTCCGAACGCGTCGTCTGTTCAAAACTCGTTTTTGAGCAGACGACGCGTTGGGCAAGCCCGCCGGGCGCGTCAGGCCGTTATCACCAAGCATCACGTTTTACCTTTCAGCATGTCCACCGCATCCCTTTCAGCATTTGACCTCCCTGGCCATTAGTTTTAATGCCGAAATTTTATTGAAAGTCATTTGTCAGCAGTGCTGACCAAAAATTTTTCCCAGCCCCGACAGAACAGCAGTGCCTCAAACTCCCCGCACAACTGATACCTCATGTAGCAGTCACTCAGAGTAATTACACTTCGACATATAATATTCTGCCATCAGAGTGCATTAGCAGTCGAAACCATCCCCTGAGAGATAATAAGCAGCCATATAGCAACGCATTTAAATTATCGGATAGCTGTTTCCGGGTGATCCGATTTTTTTTCTATTCTCAACTTTCCGGAAGTGTACCATGGTCAGGGAATAAGCGAAGCGGTCTTTTCCGCCCCTGAGAGCCTGGTCAGAGAAAGAGGGATTAACACAACATATAGAAGATAATGCAGCTAAATGAGTGGCATATGTAGTGTTTCCTGGCCGCAGTTCGCGGGTGCAGCTGAAAAAGATCCGGAACAACCAGAAAACGGATCCCGGGAGGAGAAAAGAAGGATTATTGCAGGATAGACACAAAAAGCGGCTGATTGTTGTGAACTGGGGATTATTGCACAGAAAGCAAAATTTAAGGATTACTGACCCTGATACAGCAACAAAGAGGGAAGGGAAACTTTTTTTCAGTTTTTTTACCGACCGGCCTTAAAGGCCGCATCGGATTTCCTAAATACAGTTTTAGAGAAGGTAAATTCTATGACTGTATTTTTGATGGCTATTGCCTACGGCATTTTAAAAGCTGGGTGTTTCATTTTATTGGTAGTTAAGGGGTATCAGGGCTGGACATTATTCTGGAAAAACTATGACCGTCTCCCTCATATCATCCGTTCCCGCTGCCGATACCAGAGACGATTCATGTTCAGACGCATCTGGAAGCGAGTCTTCAGCGACTGATAATGTTATCGAGCGGCATACCCAGTCCGGCCAGCCAGCACAGGCAGCACAGGCAGCACCAGGTGGTGTACACCATACTGGTCTCGCCGGATTTCCACTTACGGATGGTGCGTTCGTCCACAGTCAGCCGGTTGGCCAGCTGACTGTCAGTCAGGGAGATAAGTCCCCTGACCAGCTGGATTTCGTCGACTGTGGGCTTCTGCCAGTCTTCTCCGCTGACCAGCGTATAGCCATTAAATTTTTTGGCCTCGATAAGATCGCTGAAATACCTTTCGGTATCCGCATTCATAATTCATCCTCCTGAGCAAATTGCCACAGCACAGGGTTTTCCGGCGTGTAATAATAGCCATGATCCAAATCCTGCTTATCCAGATACTCATTAAGCTTGCTTATCTCATAGGCTGAATAAAAAGTACTGGAAGAGCCAACATTATACATATCGATTGTTGTCATTACATTGTCAATGTAATCAAACGAGACCTTGAAAAAGTTTAGGCTCCGGTCTTGGCAGCATTTTAGCTTCTCGGGACGAGGAGAAAAAACGTCTATTCGCGGATTGAAATATGATGCAACGCCAGTAATAAAGCTGAGAGTAAAGTTATGGGATAAAGGAAGATAAATTCTGTTTTCATCTTTATAAAGACAAAAGATATTGGGTGCTATTGCGAATGCCGGTCTGGGTTCAGTGCTGTCGAAATCATGGCCTGTATGAATAACCTCAATGGTATGGATACCAGCAAAAATCTTGTTTCTTAATATATTGATTTTGTCATATAGAGTTGGTTTATTCAGAATTGATAAAAGTCCAAACAAAACAAACAGCGCTCTGCTTTTATCTTCTTCGGAAGAAACTGAATTAGCAACGCGCAAAATTTTGAGATAGAAATGATCGTCCATTAACTCAGGATTTGTGTGAGGCAACTGATTTATCGAATGGATGTATTCTGATAAGTGATCCTGTATATCTGCATGGAACTGTTCAAGCATTTCATGCTTGTACGGATTTTTATTTTGTGGGTTGTGCAGATTGAGCATTAACTGCATCACCGCAAAACTGGCGAGTTTCTCTACCGGAAAATCTTCCGGCTGCGTGTGACGAAGGCGTGAGAAATTGTGCTCATGAATGATATCGTTCACGATCCCGGCGGTCAGGCGTTCGTAGACACCCAGTTCGTCTTCAATATCGAAAGGCTGCCCTGTCTCAGCATCAATAAGACGAAAGCAGTTTTTCGATACTGCCACACTGGATATTGGCAGAGGTTGCGTGTGAAGAACGTTTTCTTTATCAGGCGTCATATACACGGTGTGACACCATACTCGCTGCTTTTCTTTTGCAGACAGGGCTGTGTCATCGCTGCGAAAGTTGCGTAGCACCCACTGTGAAAGTACATGCTGATTTTTTGTGTAGTCCATAACATTTATCTCTGATTAAACAGGTATACCGCATCAGAAGTCGAATTCTGTTGCCTCATCGTGACCTGCAAGTCTGACCGGTTCGGGAACATGTTTACGGCGAACGATTCTTTCCGGATAGCTGAGGAAATGCTTTTCAAAAACCCGGATAAGAGCATCATTCCAGGTCGCCTTTATTCTTATCCGGACCTCATGCGGCTCTAAGACGGTTATATTATAACGCTGATTAGTTGAGTTATTTTCTTGAAATTTACGAAGAGACTCTCTGGAATCATCGCCGAGTTTTCCTGTAGTCCATAACTCAACATTAATTTCAGCATTGGGGTATTCCCTTTTTGCATAATCGAAGAATACCGGCACCTGTTTACCAATCCATCTTTTCACATCTTCATGTTTCACTGTCGAATAGGGCTTATAACCCTTGCATTCAATAAAGGTGATTTTTGCATTTCCCTGTCGGCTCAGGACATCGCATTCTGCAGTCCCCTTCCTCTCTGACTTACATATTTTACCAACCTCAACATCATTACTGTTTATGCGCACGGTCTCAGCGACAATATATTCAAATAAATCCCCCTGAAGCTGACTGGTTACTCCGGCAATACTCTCAAGTTTGGACATGATGTCATCTATTGCGGCTATATTATCCTTTAAGCAGAGCGTTATTGAGCCAACCAGATCCCGTAACTGAAAGAGTGCATCAGCAAAGTCTTTTCCGAACAGATTCTCCGGTGTCGCGGGTATTATCCCGGCACGCTTCATTTCCAGAAAAGCTTCTTCGCTGTATTCGTCGGCAACAAACATAAACAGGCATCTTGGGCTGTTCCTGAGGCTGTTTATTGAACGACATTTTGTAATAAAGGGCTGGAGGTGCACAAGACTGAGCTTACAGCCCAGAAGCATATCGCAGACAAAGAAACCAGGCCGAATTTCCCCTGACCGGGAGAACTGCAGAAGAGGATTAAGATAGGATGCAGCAGTGACGTCAAAATCAAAATTTGCCACACAGGGCGCCTGATCTGAATCGAGTTCTTCCCGTGTGCGCAGCGTGTCATAACTGATGATACCGTTATGTCGGACCCACTGACTCAGGGATTTCATCAGAACGGACTCTGTAAGCAGCCTGGCTTTGAGGGGATGGAGCGCGCGCTGATACCCGTTATCATTTTTTTCTGTCAGGGCCAGACACTCCCCCAGACCTGGTAACGTAACGAACCTGACCATTTTGTACTGAAGCAGACCGTCCAGAACTGACTTCCATGATAATCTGTTTTTCATTGCTACCGGTGAACCGCAGGCAGAAGAAAAATGCCTGACCGGCAGGATCCCCCCGCGAGCCCGGAGGCAACTCAGGGCGAGACCGTAGGCCGATCCGGTATCAAGGAGGGCTGTATTGAGACTGGACCAGAAGCGCCCGGTACCATACTGCTGCTTCAGATAAATAAATCGTTCGCGCTTGGGGAAAAGCTTGTCAACACAGTGGATCTGCCCTGCAGAAGCCGCCCGGGAAATCTGTTTGCGCGCGGTATCACGATTAACTCCCTGGGTTTTCAGCATTTCCTCTACAAGTACAGAGCTAAGGCAAGGACCGGTTTTGCGTAACGAAGTAACTATAAGTGATGTCATCTTTTACTCGCTTGTCACACTGCGTATTTAATAATAACAATACACTTGAGCTGCTAAACAACAAAGCCTATGTTTTAGTTTAGAAATTACAGTAACTTAAAAGACATATATAAGGCTGTTTAGATTATCTGTCACAAACTAGTTTTTCCTGAATGAAACACTGTTACTTACAAACGCAGTATGGATGACAGGTACAACCCAAAAGATTCAGCCATCAAGCTCATGCAAATTCGTGAATTCAATGTTCACAATTTCACCGAGAGAAACAGATATACCATGTCGATCAATACCGAATAGTGCACCGCTATCCGGCGGCAATTCTCTAACGGACGTGTATCCGTAACTCAGCGCGGCACCAAGCGCACCTTTTTCATACTCAATATCTGCCCTGAAACAGACGATGCAGGGTTTCAGTACCTTAAGATAATGTTCTGTAAGATCCTGCCCATACTTTTTCTGGTAAGCATTGCAGACATCCTCTACCAGCTCCGGTAGCCGCAGATAATTGTGCTGCCAGAGTTTGCGGGCATGAAGATGAACCTCCCGAACAAGGTGACCATATGGCCCCCAGTGCATTTCGTTTCTGGTGCGCATCCGGAAGAGATTATCAGGTACGCCAGCATGAAAATTCCAAGCCTGCAATTTCTCTTTGACCACAGCGTCTGGTGCGAGATTTACCAGCATATCCATCACCAGTGACTCAGTCTGGTTCAGCGGAAGTAAACCACTTTCAAAAGTATTGTCAGATGATGTCCGGGTACCGTGAAACCAGTATGCGGTGGAGAACTTGCCCGGAGACCCCAGTTCCCTACATACGTACTCTCGCAGATATTGTTGCGAGTCGATCATAATGGAATGATCCGTCTCGTAAATCTGTTCAAGATCGAGAGATAACAAAACCTTTTTTAGCTGCATTACACTGCAACCAAAACCGGAAGAAAGTGAAAACAGCGCCTGAGATCGTGAGGAGCAATCGAGAATCAACATTGTGTAAATCCCTCACAAATCCAATACGTTAACAGCTTGGGCTCGACGGCGGGCCATATTGTCGAGCAGCTGGGTCGCATAATATTTTAGAAAGGGTAAAAGCTCCCGAGCGCTGAAGCTGGCGTAGACGTCCTCATCTCCCTGGGATTCTCTGAAAACAATCCAGTCTACAAGGTATGCATCGCTGGCTGACTCTACCTGGACACAGAAATGAGCCACTGAATTCCGCATCTTATGGATCAACTCCCGCAGGTTCATTTCCGGTCCGGGCAGTTGTGACTCATGTAACCCCATTTCAGCTTTAAGCTGCGGCGTTAAACGGTCGGCAGGCAGGAAAGAGAGCGCCCTCTCTTTCGGTAAGACGATAAGACCCAGAAGGCAATTCATGGTCAACGTGTAGTTGTACTGCTCCCTGAATGGCTTGCCCTGCACCTCAATCATTTCGTTATATTGATCGATAAGCGCCAGTGTTCGCTGAACAAAATCGGTCTCAAAATCTGAATAATTTCCCATCTAACCCTCCCGTTCCGGTTCGAAAATCCACTATACCATCCGGTCAGTCTGACGGCTCTGGTACGACATTTCCGATTATTACTTTTTTCGGATCTCAGGAGAGGGGAAGAAGGATTTGTGCTGATAATGCAATACTAATGATATATTTTGAACTTAATTGCATTATTGCTTATTTGGCATTAATAACTGAAATACTTTGCATAATTATCAATGAAAGAACGAGGCTCATATTTCCCATGTAAATTATATGCCCTTGTAGAGAGCGAGACGGTAGTGAACTTGCGGTACTAATAATAAACTGTACCGACTCTTCCTGGGCACTGGAATGTTCAGATGTACGACAGAGCCCTGCGCCTTTTGCAATAAATAATTAAAGGACTGAACATGGCGACCACAGTAATAGCTGCCTTTAACGAATTTATGAAAGATACCGTGAATCTCAAAAAGGCAGATACCGATGACGCGCGTGCAAGTCGCGACTGGCTTATCGGTAAGATGAATGATTTTGAGAAGGACGATAAATTTCCGGTGAGTTTTCCAGCGATCCATATTGCCTTTGGCTCCTTTGCCAGAAGAACCAAAATCCGTCCGCTTGATGATATCGATCTGATGTTTGGCTTAACCGGGCAAGGTGCCACCTATACCATCCTGAGTGACCGGATAACTGTAACCTCCTCCGGAGAGGGGTCACGTCTGCACAGTTACCGCCATTCCGGAGCAGACACCGTCTGCTCCGTCAGAATTCTGAATGCCTTTAAAAACCGCCTGCAGGACATTGCCCAGTACGCCCAGGCTGATATCAGGCGTAACCAGGAAGCTGTCACGCTGAAACTGGTCAGCAAGGACTGGAATTTTGACATCGTCCCCTGCTTTATTACCAGCGAAGATGCCTTTGGACGGACTTACTACCTGATCCCCGATGGCAACGGCCACTGGAAGTTTACCGACCCCCGTAAAGACAGGGACAGAGTCACTACTATCAATGTGCAGAATAACGGCAATGTGCTCAATGTCATCAGAGCAGTCAAATACTGGCAGCGGCGACCGACGATGCCATCCATGAGTTCCTACCTGCTGGAAACGCTGATTCTGGACTATTACGCTGGCAGGACATCCTGCTCATCGTTTGTTGACATGGAGCTGGAAGCGCTTTTCCGCCACCTTGGTCAATCCGTGCGGTACTCTGTCAACGATCCCAAAGGCATACAGGATGATATCAACTCACTTTCAGCCGAGGCACGTAAGGCGATATCGGACAGATGTTATCTCGATGCGCAAAAGGTATCGGAGGCGAGATGGTTTGAAAATAATAAAGAGTATGAAAAATCCATCAATAAATGGCGCGATGTGTTCGGGCCGTTCTTTCCTGTTTACGGGTGAACCATGAATGCCATTTACACAAACCAGTCGACCAGAGAAAACCTGGATTTACTGTATGCGCAGGCCCGTGTCTACGACAGGGTAAAAAACTGGAACAGACTGAATTTTCTCTTCAGCATCATCGTACCGCTCCTGCTTTCTTTCGTTACCGTATACAACCGGAGCCGGGAATTTGTCGATTCAGAGCTGTTGTCTTCGCTGTTGGGGTTATATGGACTCCTGGTGCTTACCTTTAACATTGTTATCAGTGGACACATCTCGGCTCTGCGCAGGAAGGCAGCCTCAATCCAGGAAATGTACGACTGCCGGGTACTTGGCATCCGGCGTAATGAACTGAAGGTGGAGGAGATCCCACGGGATGACATCATCCGGGAAGCTGCATATTTTAGAGACAGCCCGGAAAAAGCACGAAAGCGATTTGGCGAAGAGGGGTGGTACGTCAGTAAGGTGTATGACGCGCCGCAGGCCGTAATGGCGCTCCTTTGCCACGGAAAAAATCTCGGCTGGGACAAATCGCTTAGGGAGGTTCTGCACGTATTTTATCTTTCCGCTTTTATTGTCTCGCCTGTCGCGATGCTTGTTTACGGCATCGTCATGAAATCCGGGCTGAATGAGATCCTCTTCTATGTGGTGTTCACACTGCCGGTCATCCGCTATTTCTTGCTTCAGTTTCTGGATAATCGCAGCAGTATGAAAAGAAGCGAGAAGCTGAAAAAGTACGTTGAGAAGGAATTATCCGGCATAAGGGTGTCCGGAAGGGCAGAAGAAGAGCAACTGGGTTATACGCTCCGGAATATCCAGGATGAGATGTTTGCCTACCGGGCCTCATGTCCGCCCGTTCCCAACGGTATTCAGCTGATAATGAAGCCCAAAAATGAACGAATTTATGTTGATTACTTTGAAACAAATCTGAAGGAGCTGCACCTTCAGAAGTAATCCCTCCTTCGCTCCGGTGTAGGATTTACGTATGCCGGAGCACATCCGATAAACAATTCTGGTTGCCTGAGTGTCAGCGTAAACCCATAGTCACCTTCGCCTCAGACGGTTAGTTACACAGTATTGCAAACAACATTTCAGCTCCTTTGAAATTAAAAGGACAACTCTTGATGCTCTCATGACTACGTCGCTCTGCATTTATAAACCAGTAGCCATCATTCTGTCCGGGTGAGCACGCTTGCCATGACAGTTCTCCTAAAATTACATCGTAATCGTTTTCTAAAGTGTATGAGATCGCGCCGTTACCATTAACTCTGGGTTTAAAATGAAGGCGTATTTTTTTCTTTTGTTCGCACGTACGTACTATTGAAAAAGCTGGCAGAGGAAATGGAAAAGAGTCCCCTTCTGGTGTCCTACAACACAGCTCATGATCACCAGTAAAAATAATGCCAAAGCCTATAGATTCATATTTCTTCAGGGCATCAGTAATCTCTTTAAAAAGCAGGTTCTGACGATGCTGAAGCTCATTTTTGCGACGCTCACACCGTATATTCAACTGAACGCAGTAGTCCAGTTGAGCCCTTATACCGAAAAGAATCAAATCCACATCTGTATCTGCCATAATTATTCTTCTCCTATCTGAAAAGACCACCTTTCAATCAGACTATGATTCTCGATAAAACGCCTGAGTGCCGTAGTCCGTTACATCTACAGTTTTTGATCTACGTTAACAACATTCTCCGGCCAGGAGAAGCAAGACGTTAGGCTCAGCGGAGGGCTGAATCAGCCAGCTACAGGAGGCGAATAACTCGCCCAGAGCGTCCACATTTCCCGTTATCGGAGAACGCCCTGTCGAGTGCTGATTTAGGGATATACACCGCACAGGTGTTCTAGTTGGTGTTCAGCCGAGTTGCTGACGTCCTGCCTCAACCTGGTCATGGAACCAGGTATTATGCTGCCGTTCAACGGTTTGCCGCATTTACGGATGCAAAGCAAAACAGGCTTGCTGTGGTCGAGATCCTACTTTACCAGAAACCGGATCTGCGAGAGAGAAATGACAGACTATTGCCTGAATCGCAATAAATTAACACCACTGTGCAACTCAGAACATTAATGCCGTTAAGAGTGCAATCAGCACGAATAAATGCACCACTGGCAAAAATGAAGTAAAGCACTAGTGCTTTACGAAAATATCCACCTAAGGAAAACCACCATGCCATTAGCCATGATTAACGTCCGCCTGGATGCGGCGCTGAAAGAACGCGTCGATCCCAAATTACAGCAACTGGGGTATTCAGCCACCCAGGCCATTGCCGCGCTCTATCAGTATATCGACCAGAATGACAGCCTGCCGTTTACCATAGAAACCCGTGTCTACTGGCCGGAAGAGTCACTGCAGAACCGCTGGACGGTCTGCTGTCTGCCCGCCCCCGGCTCGCGGAGATCAGCCGACTGCTGACCGCTGATTGCGGGGTGGCAACGTTAATCCTCATAAATCCGGCAAATTCGTTCGTACAGAACGAAATCTTTGCGTTCCAGGGCATCCATCTTCATTTTGAAAATAGCATCATCTCTTTTAATTAATTTCTTCGGAAGATACACCAGAAAACCGGCTAACAATGCCACCGAAAAAGCAAAAGACAGGATCACTGCAACTGTTGAAAAATAAGAGATAACACAGAACGTTCCCAGAAGAGTAAGTAAGAGGCCTAAATAACGAGTCAATTCAAAATAGGACAGCATATGTAATTTAAAAAGTTCTTTTAGATCTATTTTAAATAACACGCTATGTGATTGATAAAGAAGGCAAAAAAACCGTTAAACACAATTGATAACGCAAAACAAACAGATGCCAGCTTCAAACAAGTTGATGTGGAAAAGTAACTCTCTGCACTAAACAGTGCCATGAAGAAAGTAAAAGACAAAGCTGTCGCTACTGTATGCCATAACGCATATAAAGAATGTATTTTTCCTGCTTCAAAATCCTTGCGAAAAACAATGAAAACGGACTCTCTGAGTCTCTGGCGTCGTTTTTGCGGCGTCTCTAGATTTTTAATCAAAGAACTAAAATCAAATTCCTTATCAACACCAGCCTCCTCTGCTTCTTGTTTTATTCGCTTCTGCCGTTCCTGCTCTCTGAGACGCGCCATATAAGTCATCACCACCTCCCTCTTGGTTATTGTTATCCACGTCACGACAAGTACCGACAACAACAAAGACTGACCAGCATGGAATAATGGCCCCGGAGCCGGGACCATCTGATTCACTGAGCTGCCTGTCTGACCCAGCCATACTTCCTGAATGCCGGCGCTGCCTCATCAGAACGCAACCATGCGGCAAACTGGCGGGTTTCCGCGTCAGCATCCTTACGAACGGTAATATTCATATCTCGCCAGATGGCATAGTCCGGTGCAATCTCCACCACATCACCAATACCCGGGTTGCTGGCCGCCCAGTCAGCCCATGTTATCCAGACATCAGCCTCTGGCTGGCTCTCCAGCGCCTTACGTGCGGTGCCACTGTTAGGGGCAAACAGGATGATATTTTTACGAATGCCTGCAACGGTCTCAATATTGCCCTTTCGTCCGGCGATATCTTCCCAGACTCCTGTACCGGAGGTGTTACTGGTTCCGCCTCCGTCATTCACAATAATCCCAATACCCGGACGGGCCAGGTCTTCAACATTTTGTATATTCTTCGGGTTACCGCGTTTCACCAGGAGGATACTCTTACGAAGATATAAAGGTTCAATATCCTTCTCACTGAAGTTATCCTGATGGTCACGGACGATGGCCAGCGCCGACTGCTCAGATGCGCCAAACAGAATATCAGCATTCTTCCGTGCTTCATCATTCCATTTAGCCTGTGGCCCGAAATGTACATTCACCGGAACTCCGGTTTTCTGTGTGTAAAGTGCTGCGGCTTCCTGCAGGGCTGTATGTGGACCTCCCGGTCCGTACAAATTAATGTCAGCACAGGCCACAGATGAGACAGCAAAAAGCAGTGTTGCCAGTGTTTTTTTCATGAATTTTTCCTCTATTCAGGTAAACCACAGCAACTATACGTGAACACAGCCTGTTCCCCGGAGTTATCACGAAAATTTGAACATTTCGGGCACAGAAATACCCAGCCCGCGGCTGGCTAAGGTATGGATATCAAATACTTTTATCCCGGCACACTAATAGTCTCAGTCCCCAACAATCCAACACCGCCTGTCACAACAGTGACATCCTCCCCGTTCTGAAGGGCGGGGCTTTACGGTACATCGGGTAGACGCAAATGGAAAACCTGATTATAGCCGCCCTGTTTACGGCCTGAACGCCTCGCTGCACCTGCTTCGCCGCGCCAGGGATGACATGCCAGAGCCACTAGCAATAAAAATGCTATAACTGCCGCCGACCGTCAATTCATGAGAAATCTTAGTAATGTCTTTATCAGTAAAAGTTATATTACTTGCACGTCCAGTATCAGTCAGTATTTTTTGAGCTATCATTTCTGTTAATGGTGCAATAATATTGAAATGGTTTCCGTTTGGAATCTTATAAATGAAAAGCGGGATTTTTTCTTTGTTAGCAATTTTTGCGATATTGTCAAATGCTTGCCAATAAGCTTCTTCTCCTTCGAAATACCATGTAGGTTTTTTGATCGATTTAACGTATCTGGCAGGAGAGCGTAGTTGAAACTCTCGTTTAGTTCGTTTAAAAGGAACTATTACCGACATTTCGCCACCCTCAACGCGAGCTTTCAGATCTGGTACTCCCCCAAGGCTGAAATAGCCTCTAAATTTGGTACTATACTCACTTGCAAGCAGAACTCGTGTACCGCCAGTACTGTGGCCTGCGAGATAGATACGTTCCGGATCGACATAGCTCTGCTTCGATAACCAATCATAAGCTGCTTCAATATCATCTAATTCACCATAGAACATTTCATAGCGACCAGGGTTTTTATCCTCACCACGGAAACTTGGCAACATG
>NZ_JAOWHK010000022.1:0-106462 GCF_030332665.1 Citrobacter sp. Cpo090
GCGCATCAGGCACATCACGACATCGCACCATCGGGTGCAAAGCCATATCCTGAACCTCCATAACACAAGCCATCCTGCGGCATACGCGGTAAACCCCCAATATGAATTTTCTGTATTACCTCCCGAAAATATCAGGATCTCCTGCGACAGTTACGTGTACCTTTATCTATTAGTAAGGGGCTATCCGGAGAATAAAGTGTTCGGAAAAATGGTATTAAACTACATGCCGGGACTGAAAAATTTATTAGCGTACAATAAAAGCTGGCTAAAACATGATGTTAAAGCCGGGTTATCCGTTGCTGCCGTAGCACTACCGGTTGCGATTGCTTACGCTGAGTTGGCGGGAGTTGGGGCTATCGTCGGGTTATATTCCTGCGTTTTGCCAATGCTAGCTTATGCGCTGTTTGGTTCTTCCCGCCAATTGATTGTTGGCCCTGATGCCACGACCTGCGCGGTGATTGCGGCCGTTGTGGTTCCTCTTTCTGCCGGAAACCCAGAACTTCACTGGCAGTTAACAATCGTCATGACCGTGATGATGGGGGGATGGTGCCTGCTTGCCAGTAAATTTCGCCTGGGCGCGCTTGCTGACCTGCTTTCGCATCCCATTCTAACGGGTTTGCTTAACGGCGTTGCCGTGACGATTATTGTCGGGCAACTCGGTAAAGTGTTGGGGATTACGCTTGATGAAGAGCAAGTGATTGAGAAGATCATAGCCCTGCCAGGCCGACTCTCAGAAATTCATTTATTAACCTTAGGGATCTCCATCCTAACGTTAGCGATTTTAATTGCTATCAAAATGTTTCGTAGTCAATGGCCAGCACCGTTGATTGCTATTGTGATAACAACGGCACTGGTATGGCTCACATCTGCGCAGCAGTATGGGATTGCTACTATTGGGGGATCGGGCTTCCAGCCTGGTTTGCCTGTCGTTCACTGGGGATCGTTTCAGCCTGGTCTGGCGCGTGATTTATTGATCCCTGCGCTGAACCTGGCATTAGTCAGTTTTGTTAGCCTGATGCTAACCGCTCGCAGTTTTGCCGCGAAAAATGGATACGAAATAAATGCTGATGCTGAGTTCAGGGCTTTAGGGGTCGCGAATCTGATGTCTGGCTTATCTCAGGGGTTTGCGATTAGCGGAGCCGATTCCCGGACTGCGGTAAATGATTCCTCTGGAGGAAAAAGCCAGCTGGTTTCCGTTGTTGCAGCCTTAATCATCGGAATCGTCGTAGTATTTTTCACGCAGCCATTACCATTTATTCCGGTATCTGCATTAGGTATTGTTCTAATTTATGCATCGTGGTCATTGATTGATTTACGCGGGCTCTGGAATCTGAGACGAAGAAATAAATCCGCATTTCGCCTGGCATTCTTCACCTTTGGTTGTGTTCTGATTATTGGTGTTATTCAGGGGATTGGCCTTGCGGTATTGCTGGGTCTGTTGCAGTTCCTGCGCACAGTTTTTCGTCCTACTGAACACTTATTGGGAATTGACGAAAATGGGATGATTCACTCATTAGGTAATTCAACTGATGTGAAAATGATCCCTGGCGTGTTGATGTACCGATTTAACTCACCGCTGACCTATTTTAATGTGGCCTATTTTAAGCGCCGTGTTTTAAATTTGGTCGATGGTGCAGTACTACAACCTAAATGGGTGGTCATTGACGCCGTTTCTTGCTTTACCTATTCAGATATCAGCGTTCTGGCAACCATTAATGAGTTAAAACGGGACCTGAAGGGGCGGCAGATTAAGCTAATTCTTGCGGGCCGGAAAACGGAGTTAACACGCTGGTTTAAGGAGAGTCGACCGACAATGAAAGACGACGACATGATTCTGGCACCAGACCTTTATTTGGCGCTCCGGTTCATTCAAAGCAAAGAAAGCATGAGTGAGGATGAATCTGGCGTTGTTGAATAAAGCAGATTTAGGTAAGTGATCAGGCTGGATGGAAGGGTTGGGGGCGGATTTTTCGTCCAGCAGGACCTGACATCGAACGGAACCCCATGTTACTAAAAGGGGGATCAGCATCCGCGCGGGGACGGTGTGTTCCCCGGCAGAGCATTGATATTGGCAAGCTACCTGAAATATAAGCAGTGTGACTGTTGTTAACCTTACGCAGTGAATGCGACAAATCGCTTAAATGCTATCCTTCCCATTGCTGGCTTCAAGCTCTCGAATCAGGCGCTTGTTGATCTTGCCGACGCTGGTTTTGGGAATATCTGGGACTATCCTTATCTGTCGTGGGATCGCCCATTTAGTGATGTGGCCGCGGTCGACGAATCCTTGTAGATGTGCCGCTATGGCCTGCGGCTCCAGGTCTTCCCCTTCCTTACAAACTACCAGAGCCAGGGGGCGTTCGCCCCACTGTTCATCAGGTATCCCAACGACGGCTACCGACCTGACCGCTGCGTGTGAGCTGATGAGGCTCTCCAGCTCCAGCGTGCTTATCCACTCACCGCCTGTCTTGATTACGTCTTTGATGCGATCCTTGATTTCTACTATCCCATGGGGATCGATAGAGGCTATATCGCCGGTGTGCAGCCAACTGCCATTCCATAGCTCAGCCCCTTTTTCGGGTTCCTTCAGGTAGCCCTGAGTCAACCAAGGGGCTCGCACCACTATTTCGCCCAGGGTTTCTCCGTCGTGCACCACCTCCCGACCTTCGCTATTGACGATACGCAGATCTACCAACGGGACAGGCAGGCCGGTCCGAATCCGCAGGGGTAACTGCTCATCCATGGGAAGGGCCAGCTCGGCATCGCTTAAGTGGGTCATACAGAGCAGGGGACAGGTCTCAGACATGCCATAGCCGGCGTGAATGCGTATGCCCCTATGGTGGGCCTGTGTCGCCAGTCCAAGGGACAGTGAACTGCCACCCAGCAACATCTTCCATCCCGATAGATCGGTCTGTGTGGCTTCGTCACACTCAAGGATCATCTGCAAAATTGTTGGCACACAATGTGAGAAGGTCACACCCTCATCGTGATACAACCGCACAAGCTTGTTGGGTTCGTAACGACCGGGGTATACCTGCTTCACACCCAGCATTGTTGCGACATAGGGAGCGCCCCAGGCATGCACGTGGAACATAGGGGTGATCGGCATGTAGACATCGTTTGATCGTAGCAGCGACTGTCCCTCGTGGGCTGCCAGGAGGCCCAGCTCATTGAGCGTGTGCAGGACCAGCTGGCGATGGCTGAAGTAGACACCCTTGGGATTCCCCGTGGTTCCTGTGGTGTAGAACAAGGTAGCTATCGAGTTTTCATCGAAGTCGGGGAAGTCAAAGCGATCCCCCGCTGAGGCCAGCAGGGTCTCATATTCCCCTTGCACCGGCAGGTTGGTCGCCTTCGATTCTTCGTCGCTAAGCTGGATGTATCCCCGGACAGTGGTCAGCGTCTCTGCCAGTGACTCGACAACCGGCAAGAAGTCGTCGTGCACCAGCACCAGGTTGTCCTCGGCATGATTCATGGTGTAAGCGATTTGGTCCGCCGAGAAGCGGACGTTCACCGTGTGTAGCACGGCGCCAATCATGGGCACCGCGAAGAAGCACTCGAGGGCGCGATGGCTGTCCCAATCTAGCAGGGCGACGGTGTCCCCAGGCATGACACCGGCCGCTGTCAGCATGTTTGCCAGGCGATGGATGCGCTGTTTGAGGGTACGATAGTCGTAACGCAGTTTATCGGCGTAGACGATTTCTCGCTCGGGATGAGAACGCCCACCCGACAGCAGTAGGCTCTTGATCAGCAATGGATAGGCATGGGCTCCCTGTGCTGACTGTATGATTCTTGTTTTCACCATCCAGATTCCTCGTTGACTCACTATTTGCTCGGTATGATGGCAATTGTAGATGAAGGTTGGCTTTTGCTCCCTGGCGTTTGCTTCAGATGTCGAGGCGGCGCACCAACTCCAGCCCCTGGGGATGAATGTGCGTACCCTGTAACGCCATCTGGAAGAGGGCGGTGCAACCTGGCGCTCCCGCAACAGTATTGTGCCCAAGGTTGTTCAGATATGGCCTACGGTTAAGCACGCCAGAAAAAGAGGTGTACCTGATACCGCTATTTTTTTGCAGTACCATCGTGGTGCCAGTGAAAGGTTTAAGTGTCGTGATGAGGTAGGGTTGGAGTCGCTGTGGACAGAACGATCAGAAATCTGGCGGACCCCAGAAAGCAAAAAACCAGCCCTAAGGCTGGTTTTTCTAAATAGTGGTGCCCGGACTCGGAATCGAAGATTGCTTCTATCATGTTGATATTGGTTAATTTTGTTTGGTTTGGTTAAAAATGTACCCTCTTTTGTACCCTCAGTCCCTTTTGCTGTGAAAAAGGAATCAAACCCGGGAGTTGGGAGATGAGGTGAAAGGGGGGGGACGCATATCCTGGTCCATTTCAGTATGTGTTATCTCTGGTTTTTGCCGTTTCCGCTGTTGTATACCCACTCAGCAATAAACTGTTCAGCGGGTAGTGGAGGTGCATAGCGGTATCCCTGCAGATAGCAGCTTCCTTTCTCTGTCATGAACAATTCCTGTGATTCGGTTTCAATGCCTTCGGCAATGATATCAATACCTAACCGGCGAGCCAGCTCAATAACATTTTCTACTATATGCCCGGAGATTTCATCCACGCCGACCATTTGTACAAACCCTTTATCGAGTTTGATGTAATCGACAGGAAACGACTGCAGGTAGCTGTGGGTTGCATAGCCAGTACCAAAATCATCCAGTGCAAACAATACTCCCTGTTGATGTAATTTCGCAAATAACGCTTTTGATTCTGCTGTGACGGATAGCTGGTTTCGTTCTGTCAGTTCCAGAACCAGTTTCACTTTCCCTTTCGGGAAGGTGGATAGAAACTTCATACAGCTATCCTCCAGTCCCGGAGACAGAAAATGCGCTGGTGAAATATTGATCCCAATATGAAATTGATTCGGTAAAAAATGCGCAACAGAATTAAGGCTATGTTCGACCTGAGACATCAACTGTTGCGTTATCGGGGCAATTAATCCGGTGGACTCTGCCAGCGGGATAAACTGATCTGGTGGGATAATTCCGCTGACGGGGTGATGCCAGCGAATCAGTACTTCGCAGCCGGTTAGCTGGTGATTTTTAGCGGAAATGATGGGCTGAAAATAAGGTCTGAACTCTCCGTGAGCAAGTGCATTTTTCAGCATATCGAGCGGGGAAGATGGACGACGGCGGGACAGCAGAAAGGCTGTGAGTATTCCACCGAAGATGGCAACAGGAAACATATACCAGGCCTGTCTCCAGGCGTAGATAAGTTGCATTTTCACCGGGATGGTATAAATCAGGGAGAACGGATATTTTTTTGAATGACTTTCTTTTTGTATGCCGCTGTCGTCCGGGAGCAGAGTAACATTTTTTCCGCTGGCTGACAGGACCGTGTTTCCCAAACGGAATCGTATTGCAGGAACCGCATGAACCACAGAGATGATGTCCTGAATAAAATAATAATCCGTGGCGGTAATGACCGTGCCGTTTTTGTAAGGTGTTCTTAACAGGATCCAGGGCAGAGTACCTGTATCTTCAGGAAAACGAATCAGCATATCGTGCCGCCACTGTTCCTTTTCAGCAACTGGACCGACAGGCAAACCGGGGTGGGTGCTACAAAATACAGCCTCTTGTCTTGCCAGGCTCAGTGCACGAAGTTGTGGGCGTTTCAGCAGCAGATTGCTTAATTCATGCTGAGTATCTGCGTTACAGTTATTCAGAAGCAAATGTTCTGCTTCCTGGCTGATGCTGTTGTTCTGATTGAGAATGTTTTCTATATAGCCAAGTGCGAAATTAACTCTGATCTGGCTGTCATTCACCAGCTCTGCTTTTTTCCAGAAAAATGTCAGCAGAACAATGAACAGGAATACCAGGCCACCTGCCACCATAGCTGGAGTATGTTTTTTTACAAATAATCTGGAAAACATGTTTTTTTGCTCTGAATGACGCCAGATTTATCAGAATGTTTTTGTGTATGTACTGAGTCTGTGCTTTGGGTTAAACGGGCGATAAGGTTTCCGGATAGTATTTCGCAATAATGTCATTCAGTCTGTCAACCAGCTCTGGTTTCCTGAACGTGATGTGCGCGGAGCCCTTCTTAAAGTATCTGATGCTGAACATCTCATCTTCATAGTCCTCTTTACCCTGAACAGACTGGATGTGGTCATCCAGATGAATGGTTATGTTTTCCCGGTTGTCGGGAATCGGTTTGCCGCTGAACAAATACAGCATTCTTTCCAGGTCGGCAAGTCGATCTGCCTGTTGCCCGGTGATAAGATGAAATCCCCACCGGTCCCATCTCACCAGATTGTTGACGATAATTTTACTGCCAAATTTACAGGGGCAATTAGTTTTGTAATTCCAGTTCAGTCCCCTGAAGACGTTGATCACCCCTCGCTCAAACACTTCATCTTTGTTCTGGTGCAGTTGTTCAAATGTGCTCAGAATGTTCGCTTCACTGATTTCCGGAAAATTATCATATTCCAGTGATTGGTACCATGTATCACGGGCCTGTGCATCCATTAAGGAAAGCATCCCTGAACGTTGCATCAGGTCACGCCAGATTTCTCGATCGAGATTGCGGGGGATGGCTTTCATTGCTGCTTCCGGTTTTTCCATCAGCCAGCAGCCACAGCGAAAATTCTGTTTCATCGCCCAGTCCAGGGCGGTTTTGCCGCCAATGCCTGCTGTCAGCACTGAGATTTCTGCCAGTTGCCGGATAAGCGTTTCGGTTTGTTGCAGTGCTGCATTCCGTACCGTCACAACGTGTCGGATACTGGTGGAGCAGATAACGTCCGTATGCCCGGTGACCACTTCCGGACGGGAGATTGTGATGTCTGACATTATCGGTTTTCCTTTTGGTTTATAAACGAAAACGCCAGCTGTATTCAGGCTGGCGTCAGAGGAATGAAGTATGGTGAGTGATATTCACCGGTTCTGGTGCAGAAGCTGCAGATGACGCAGGGTACGGACATCCTCCCGGGCCTGTTCGATACAGGGCAACAGTGCTGCTGAATCCGTTTTATCCTCATCGTTGTCAAAGATAATTCCCGATCCGCAGTCGATATTGTCCTGCAGCCACGCAATCAGAATATCCAGCGCTGTTTCCGTGGTTAATGATTTCATGTTGTTCCTGGTTACCAGTCGAAAGTGGGTAAACCCGGCAGGCATTCAGCGCTGGCATCCAGATGAATGAGACTGACGCCATAACGCCGGATGAGTGTGACGACCAGACGACGGAACGTTTTTGACAGCCCCAGGCGTTTAAGCCGCAGAACCGGGTATAACCACGCATCGGTACGTAACAGATATCCGCTACCTGTAAAATGAATCCATTCTGATTCACCGAAGTCACTGGTCTGGTGTGACAGCGAGTGCAACCAGGCGTTGTCCGTTTCCGTGATATGTGCGGTACTGCAGCGTATGCCGGTAAGGGTAGCAAATGGTGGCGTGCATTCTGCTGAGGTCTGGTCAGATTCATCAACAACACGAAGGGAGTAGCCGTTATCGCAGACCATGTTAATCAGTTCAGCGAGCTCAATACCATCGACGTCAACGACAATGCGCCCCATGTTCAGTGCCTGTACGTTAACGCTGTCGGCTTCCAGTGTCAGGGCCAGTTTCATCATTTCGCCTCCGGATACTTACCCAGGGTAATGTTATTTACCGTTCTGTAATTGTCGCGGGTCATCAGGCCGGTCGCCCGGCGAGCCCGGAGGATATCAATACTGTTTATTAACTGAGAGCGGGGACAGGTGCTGAATCCCGGCTGGTCGGTACGTACCAGCGCGTATTTTTCCACGAGAAAATTAACTGCATCACACAGTGAAATGCCTGCCTCAATATGCTGCTCAATCACACGTTCATCGGCAAACGGTGTGTCATTCAGTGTGAGGCCATAATGCTGGTCCAGCAGTCGGATGAGCAGTGTCTGCCAGATGGTGACGGGAGACGGGCAGCGAGATACCTCCCGTACATGTGTGTCGGGTAATGTGTTCATACTGAAGATTTTCCTGATATGCAGAGATGAAAAATGGGAAAGTGGCGTTGTGAAAACACCAGGCCGGAGCAGAAGATTATTCTGATGATTTACTTTTTCGTTTCGGGCGTCGGATAAACAGCCATATAAACGTAGCCACAACTGCCGAGGGTGTCGGCTTCGCAGGTCAGCCCTTTTGCATACAGCGTGACGGTATGCTGATGGCGGGGATTCAGTTCACCGCTGGTGAGCATGAGTTCCAGTTGTTTCATCAGCAGCGGAAAGGCCTGGTCCAGATGGTACGCATCCGCGTCGCTGAACCGGCCTCTGATACCGGCGCGGTCTGCAAGGTAATGCAACCGGTTCCCTTCCTGCACCAGACGTGCCCCGAAACAGGGCGTCACGGTGCAGGGTAGCCCCCACCAGGGGCGGTCGTTGTTGTCGTCGGGATAATTTGTTTCATGGAGCGTGTCTGACACGATAAAGTCCTCACAGAAAATCGGTGAATGATAGTTTAACGATGACGGGTCAGCCGGCGCGCAGACCGGCTTCGGTAAAGGTGTATTCGTTGATGAGCAGGGCCTCATCCACAGCGGCGTCTGAGGTCAGCCAGTCGTACTCGTTTTCCAGCTGGCGGTACAGCCAGAAGGCCAGGTCGCGCAGGGCTTCGCTGACTGCGGCTTCCGCATCGGTTGTCATAGCCTGACCAGTCGGACTGTTCCGGGTGACGGTGATATCCATGCTGTACGGATGGCAGTAACGTCCCCGGTGACTGATTTCAGCCTGCAACTGCCAGAAGTTACGTTTCTGCACCGCCTGCAGGGCATCCGCGATACGATGAAGCTCACGGTCCTGCGGGGCATATTCCCTGATTTTCCGGGGTGCCGTTGGCTGCCAGTGCCAGCGCCCTTCAAAACAGGCTCCGTCCCCCTGGCTGCAGAATCCGCTGAACCAGATGCACGGCTCTTCCATAAACCTGCCGTTGCTGAGCCGGAAAACGCGCTGGCGGAGGTCAATCCCGAAAATGTCACAGACCTCCCTGAGGTCCTCATACACGTTTTCATACCAGTTGCTGTCAGCATGATGCTGACGGTACCAGTCGCGGGCTTTTTCCCGTGCCGGGCAGGAAAGTTCATCCAGCGTATACTCGGTGGTGATAATTCTGCTCATCAGAATCCCCCTCCTGATTCAGTTCAGTGTGACGCTCATCAGCCGGACATACGGGCCAAAACTGTCCTTACGGCGTTCAGCAAACACGGCCAGCACACCGGGAATATCCTGCACTTCACGACCGGTATACGTCTCAGCACTGCCGTGCCAGCGGTACTTACCGGTGCAGAACGGAAAAAGACGGGATGCCGGATGCTGTTGGTGAATACGCATGGCTTCACCACGGGTGATGATTTTCATGATGTGATACCTCTGAAGACAGAAGATAAAAGTGAAAACAGGTATGATGTGGTTGTGACGGTGACGGGTTAAAGCAGACCGTGTTCGGCAAAGGAGAAAACCTGGCTGCCACCGACTATCAGATGGTCCGGCACCCGGATATCCACCAGGCCCAGTGCCTGTACCAGACGTTCCGTAATAAGCCGGTCTGCCTTACTGGGTGTGACTTCACCGGACGGGTGATTGTGTGCCAGCACCACGGCAGCGGCATTGTGGTACAGGGCACGTTTAATCACTTCCCGGGGATGGACTTCCGTGCGGTTGATGGTGCCGGTGAAGAGGGTTTCACTGGCAATCAGCTGATTCTGGTTATTCAGATACAGCACCCGGAATTCTTCACGCTCCAGTCCCGCCATGTTCAGAATCAGCCATTCCCGTGCTGCACGGGTGGAGGTGAAGGCCACGCCGGGTTCATGAAGATGGCGGTCCAGGGTTTTCAGGGCCTGCTGAATGAGGCTGCGCTCGCCGGGCGTCATCTCTCCGGGCAGAAAGGAAAGTTGTTGCATTGTACTTCTCCTGCTCAGTCGATGATGCGCATAATGGCGCTGCATTCCGGATGCTGCAGGGCGTAATCCCGCAGCCGGTAATAATGGACCGTCATGGCATAACACTCCGTACGACAGGCATGATGGCTGTACGTCATCAGACAGGCGGCAATACCGGCAGCTTCCGGGCTCATTTCAGCGCGGTTACCGTTCATGGCATTGAACAGTACCCATTTTTCGTCATCATCGTCATCCGGTTCGGGTGCCATAAATGCCCCGCCGTTGTTCAGGGTGTACAGATTCCAGATACCACCGCAGTAGTCTTCACACAGACGGTCCATCCAGCCGAAGACACGGGGCTCCAGGGTCACCCACTGTGGAATGAGGCCAAAGTGCTGCGGCCAGAAGCTGATGCGCTGTTCATCAGGGACGGGAGTGGCAACCAGTTGAGACTGGTTATTCCCTGATGCAGTTGTTACGGAAACAGAAGGTGTGGTGGAATTATGCGAAGAGGTTGTCATGAGATTATTCCTTATAAAAAGCAAATGAATGGAAGAATGCCTGGGGACTGGTACAGACGTGAGTCAGGGCTGCACTTTCAGGGAAACAGCATCAGCGCATGCTCTCCAGCAGCGTTTCCGCCATCACCCACAATGCGCGATTGAGCTTGATGTCGGTGTCGATACTGTGAATGGCACGGGTATGGATACGTTTTCCTTTTGCACTACGGCCGGAAATCCCGCCTTTCAGCATATTCTCCTGGATGGTCTGATATGCGCTCCACAGGTCCTTACAGTAATCCTCTCGGCGTCGTGGTGTCAGAATGTCGGCAGTGGTGACGGGTTGATGTTCATCACCATAACGGTAAGTCAGCGCTGCCTGTGCCAGTGCCTGACGTGCCGGTGGCGGCAGAACCAGCGACTGCATGGCATCACGCTTTTCCTCAATCCGGTCAAAAACGCCCACCACCTCGTAAGCCCCTTCGATAACTTTCTCCACTACATTTCCCCGATGTGGCACCCGGACTTCTCCCAGCGATTGACCGCAGACCAGGCCATTGGTGCAGATGGCACGAAAATATCCGGGTAACATCTGGTAGCTGGATGAACCGTCATGGGAGTTGAGCAGAATAATTTCAGGCACATGCTGGCCGGTTATCTGTCCGCTCTGCCGCAGACGCAGCATGTGTTTGGTATATTCCCGACGGCTCTGGTCGCGCACACGGCTCTGGCAGGCGAAGAACGGCTGAAAGCCTTCCCGCTGCAGATTTTCCAGGACGGTGATGGTGGGAATGTACGCATACCGTTCACTGCGGGAGGTGTGCCGGTCTTCTGCAAAAATACTCGGGACGTGGTACATCAGTTCTTCGCGTGTCAGTGGGCACTCCCGACGGATCTGATTTACATGACCAAAACGACTGGCTAATTGCATACTTTGCTCCTTATGAATGAGTTAGCGGTATAAACGAAAAGGCCGCGTCTCCCGGAGAAGACGCGGCCTGATGGATGAAATGAAGACGTTTATTGCCTGAGAATTCCCTCACTGGCGAGATACGGATTTAGCTGTTTTCCGGCATCAGGTTCAAAATTCCAGCACCGCCAGCGTAGCTGCCCTTCAGCATTGCGAATAACCAGCCGGAAATGCGTTCCCTGGTCATCTTCAATAAGCACATTGCGGTAAGCTGTTGTGACAGCCATCGCCTGTTCGCGTGAGAAAGGGCCTTCGGGCAATAAAACAGGGTGACAGTCCGACATATCGGCTATTTTCCGATAAATTCAACGCTGGCTCCGGTGGCATTACCGTCAGCACCAACCGTGACGATCACTTTGTCGTACGCACGGTCTTCAGGATTGAACACTTCAAACTCAACCTTATTGCCTTTTACTTCGTAAGAGCCAAAATCAGCGGTTTCTGTTGTTTCCTCGTCGTATTTACGGGCGTATGCCTGTCGGGCAGCCTGCAGTACGGAGCCTTTATTAATAGTGGTCGTCTGTTTCGGGGAAAAACCGGCAAGTGATGTGACAAATTTCGGACAGACCTTCAGCATATCACCGCGGGTGAATTCCATTCGTACACCAAATGCCTGTAAAACGGACACATCACGCTCTGCTATGGAGTGAACGGCTTTTTTGACCATTTCCGGCGCCTGTCCGACTTCCACCTCAACAGCCCTGAATCCTGTCTGCTGATTACACATTTGTGATGTGGGGATCAGGTTACCGTTAATACTGATACGGCTGCCCAGGAGCGTCTGTACGCCATTCGGGCATCCCTGCATCAGGCCGGTAATACCAATCGTGCCATTTTTCAGCATTACCAGCGCCAGACCATCTTCCGTCATGGTCTGACACCAGCCGTTTTTGACAGCCCAGTTGCCGGCGGAGGCGGAGAATGATGCCACAGTGAACAGGAGGGGAAAAAGAATTCTGGTATTCATGACTGACCTCTGAAATTAAAGAGTGCGTTATTGATAATGACAGACGGCATACGGCAGTAGCTGCCGTAACCCGTTGTCGTGTAAAGGTATACGGTTGCCACGGGGGGACTCCGGGGCGCTCAGAACAGGTGATTCCACAGTGTGATCAGCAGGTGGATAATGCGGTCCCGGGCTTTGCGCAGAAGCTGTAACATCCAGGCCGGAAAACTGAAACGGGCAACGGCGTCGTCAAAACTTTTCCCGATGGTTTCACCAAAAGTCTGTTGTGCGTGTTTCTGGGCCTGTTCAGAGCGGTTTTCCCCCCGGATATGTGAATACACCGCGCTGGTTGCCTGTGGTGGCAGTGCGTGGATCATCAGCGACACAAACGCCGGAAGGTTCCAGCTGACAGGTGCGGCAACGGAGAGTACCGGAAATGATGAAGGGAACAGGGTTGCCACCCGGGATGTTACTGTTGCCAGTGAGAGTTCCTGGTGACGGGACGGGCATTTTTCTGTGTCGTTCCATTCTTCAGCAGGAAACACGCGATCGGCATGGCTGAGAACAAACAGAAAACGAGAGGGATCTGCACCTTCATTCAGTAAAAACTGATGCATGGCAATATCGGCAGCATACGCACGTTCATCAGCCCGCAGGATCCAGATAATCAGATCCAGTTCCGGTAGCAGCTGGCGATAAAGTGTCCTGTATTCCTGATCATGCTGCGGTGTTTCACCAATGCCGGGCAGATCGACCAGCGTCATTCTGCGTTCACCGAGCTGCAGGGTAAGACGATGAGCCTGGCGGGTGCAGCCGTTCAGAGGATGTGTGGCGCAGATACGGGACTGAAAAATGGCATTACACAGACTGCTTTTGCCAGTGCCGGATTTACCCATAATGCCAATCACGGGCTCGTAATGAATAACACCGTGGAGATGTTCAAGGATTTTCTGGCGTATTTCTTCAGGAAGAAACGTCAGATATGATTTCACTTGTGCGGAGAGGGAAGAATTGCTGAATGGCATACCGGTATCCTGTTGATTTCACTGAACCGGATCACACTAATCCGGTTTATCATTCAGGTAATATGGACGTGAAAAAATCTGGAGTAATGCTGCAGCAGAAGCTAACAAAAAGAATATGTCGAAATGCTAATCTCGGGGGGATGAAAAAGATAAAAATAATTTGTCAGCGGCCCATCATGGCTCATGACGGACCGCTTAGAAATAAAATTATTTGCCCTGGAACAGTTGCTTGTAATGCTGAGTAATTAATTTTTCCAGCGTATCGCTTATACGCATATCATAATGTTCAGCTAACTCATCCAGTTGCATTTTTGTCTTTGTTTTTAAATACGTATTTAATGCTTTTTTATCAACACGCGTTTCACGAAGTTTTTTCTGATTCCACGCTTTATTAAAATTCATCAAAAGTAGTTTCTTTCTGTCATCGTTACCTTCCCAAAGGTCAAATGCTGCACGTACAGATAGTAATCTTTCTGCATGATTTAGAGGTTTTGTATTTTGTACAAATGAACGTGTGACATGAGGAACATCACACTCGAATTGCCCTTTAATTGCGCAATTGTTAACGTGTTTTTTCAAAAAATCCCACGCCCATGAAACAGCCTCTTCCTGATTTGGTAGCCATTTGACAGGAAGAGGTTTTTGATATATTGATTTCCATTTGTCTTTAAAATTAAAAAGCACCTGATCTTTCATAAGAGGATTAGCAGTCATGTTTGTTTTATCTTTATGATAGGGAAACTGGGTTAATGTATCAAAGAATCTGATGATGCGTTCAACTCTCCCATTATGACTATCAGGCACGTTATGAAATCCCAGTGAGTTATATTCATTAGGGGGGTATTGGATTGTGCCTGGCATTATTGAGGCGTTTTGAATGAATGAATTTTCAATTCCAGTAATCATCTTATTATAGTTATCACTGTAAAATAAATAACTGCATAACCAGAAAGTTGCTCGTTCATCATTATGTAACCAGCCAAATTCATGCAACGGGAGAATTTCCTTCTCTCTGGCAATATCCATTCTCATTAATAAATCTTTTTTTTCCTGTGTGACCATATCTGCACAGTCAAAAATATGAGTGATTTCTCTCCTACAACTATCAATATCCGTATAGTAATTCACATCGCTGATCTGCATGCCATTTAAGTAGAGAAATCTTCTGTAAAAATTGTAGACGCGAATGTCATGAATGTTTTTCAGATAATTATCTATATTAAACTTTACATGTGGTGGCATATTTTTCTATCTCTCTTTGTATAAACTACGAAGTGGTTTTCTTGGTGTTTTATTGTACACAACCTGTAGTTTGTATGTCACTAAAAAAGTTTTCTTGTAGTCATATCGTGGTTTTCTATATGTAAAACTGAATGAATCATGAGGTTTTTAGATGTTTTCTGGCCGTTAAAAATTTAGTTTATGCGGTAAAAGGCTGGTGTTTCTGCCATCTGCAAACAACTACGGATGAGCATGCCAGGGGGGGGGGGTTCTGGCATAAAGAATCGCTCAGTAGAAATCTGACTGGACAGTATGCGAGCAGGGAATGGAATAAGAATACCTGGCAGTGACGGCGTCACAAAGCAAACAGACTGATATGGAGAAGAACAGAGAGTCATCTGGATTAAGCGTTGATTATATCGTGTATTCCAGCATTACTCTGATATTAATGCATAGTGGAGGAGGTGTTTACTTGTCATCTTGTTGGTTCTTGTCTTTATATCTGGTATGTGGTTTTAATTTTCTGATGCTGGTTGTGAAATTCTATATAACAAGGTAAAGATAAAATGAAAATGTGTTATATGCGAGGCTATGAAAGGGTACGTAAGTCATTGGTATTGTTGTTATCCGGATGCTGAACGGATATAGTTATTTTGCTACGGATGTTTTTTACGATGTTGAACGTGGTGTCAGGGAAATAATTCCAGAGTAAAGCGGTTCTGTTTTCAGAACAGGAAACGTCATGCCGGTCGTAAAAGCGAGAAATCAATATTCGGTCTGCATGGATGTTTGGAAGAGTTGAGAATGTCGGTATGATACTATATACACGTATTTTTTATTAAGTTTTTTACCAGATATACACGTATTTTCATAAACACTTCTACAAGTGTTTTTATTAAGTATTGCTATACACATTGCTTTGTCTGATACACATCCAGTTTAGTAAATCTTTACGTTAGCTAAAATCAGTTTAAAGCTGCTACAAAACAATCTTTCCTGTTTAAGCAATCAAGATGACATTCTATTTTTCTGAAGTTACGTTTAACCTTTTCTTAGTTTTTGTGTTTTTAGTCGTTAACCTGAGACAAGTGTCTTTATGTAAAAACGCAAATCCGGCTGAGATAACCTGGCGTGATTTACTGTGTGCTTACGATGATTTTGTTAAATGGTTTTATGGATGATTTTGTAACGATGAGATTGATGAGATGATTAACTGGCCCTGGTGTTTTTTCTCAGCGCAAGACTCTTTTCAGGAAAAGCGTGATGATTGGTTCTGGTGTTTTGATTCAGATGAGGTTTACGTTATCGATGGTTAACCGTTTTTATGGAGCGTAGTTAAAAGTAACGTTTTCAGTATAAGAAAATCGATTCTGATGTTGGTGGTTTTTGTTCTTGGGGCGGGGGTGTCTGTAAACAGGTTTTAATCGCGCTGTTCGGCTCTGTGATTGAGTTGTGTGGTTAAGCTGTAGGTGTGGTGTTGCTGTTGATTTACAGCGCCAGAAAGCGTTCTGATTGCGTTTCTGACGTTTTGTTTGCACGTTCTGTTGATCCGTTTCCCTTCAGGCTTTGTAGTTTTTAAAAACCATTTATGCCGTTGTTGTGTGTTTTACTCTGCGTGTAGGTTTATTTTTTCTTCGTGGGGGATTCATTCTGTTTTAATCAGGAGCCATTGGCGTTGCTCAATGGCGGGATGCCGTAAAGTTTTACCACAGTGATTAATGATGTGAAGTCAATCCAAATCAACGGAGATCTCTCATCATGAATCAACCAATACACAATGCTTACTGGTTATCCCGTTTTGAAAGTATTCTCAACAGTGCCCTGGCGCAACACCGTGCCGTCTCGTTAATCCGGGTGGATTTACGTTTCCCTGAGTATATGCCTGCCACCATCATGGATACCGATTTAGATTCAGCGGTGATTTCTCGTTTTTTTGCATCCCTGAAAGCAAAAATTCAGGCTTACCAGCGACATAAACGACGTGCCAACAAGCGTGTGCGTGCAACCACTCTGCGTTATTTCTGGTGTCGGGAGTTTGGCAAGGAAAAAGGCAGGAAACATTATCACGTGATATTACTGCTCAACAAAGATACCTGGTGCTCGCCAGGGGATTTCACCGTTCCTTCTTCGCTGGCGACGCTGATCCAACTGGCATGGTGCAGTGCTCTGCATCTCGAGCCCTGGCAGGGTAATGGACTGGTTCATTTTTCCAGGCGGACGCCTTTCCGTAAACCGACATCATCTGATGCTCGCCCTCCTTCCGATGATACGCCTGTGCCTGGTGGATGTTCTGATACCCGGAAGGATTCTGACAAAAAATCTGGTGGATCCGCTGTGCTCTGGGTCAAGCGTGGTGATGTGGAAGCGATGCAGAAAGCCATGGAGAGAGCCCGCTATCTCGTGAAGTATGAGACGAAGCAGCATGACGGTTCTGGTCAACGTAATTATGGTTGCAGTCGTGGAGCGGGGCGTCTACTGGATGGCAGGTGAACCCTGTAAAACGGCATCCGGTGCCTGAGTGTATGTCACGGTAGGGCGTCAGCCAACGCCCTTAACTCGTATTCTGATCACTCATTCTGAAGTCATGCAACGGTATTTTTATCTGCTTCCGCTCCTGGAAACACTCCGTCGGTAAAAACTTACCGCCTTGATTAATGATGTGAACCGAAGTCAACGGAGATCATTCACCTTAAACCCACCTCAGGAATTTTACATCTGTCTGGTCTCCTGACTGTCCTGGCATACGACATCTGCCATCCCCGGTTCCACGGTTATTACATCAACAACCTCTGTACACGACGCCTTCAGTTTTACAATACGCTCGTCTTTCGCTGGCGGGGATGTGTCGTGCGTTTCTATATGGAACATATCTTATGAATGGTATCCCTCATTTCGACTATAGCCTGGCGCCCTTCTGGCCGTCTTATCAGAACAAAATCATCGGTGTTCTCAACCGTGCGCTGCGTGAACAGTCCTGCTCCCGGGTGCGGCGGATCCTGCTTCGTCTGCCGTGGGAACATGACAACGCCTTCAGCAGCAGAAAGATCTGGTTCGGTATGGACTTTATCGAAACCGTCAGTGCGCTGATGAATGCAACACCTGGACGAGATCTCTGCTGGCTCCTGACCCGTCATCCTGAAAAGCCGGAATACCACGTGGTGTTATGCGTCAGACAAGAGTATTTCGACGGCCCTGAGCTGGACCGGCTGATTCTGGATGCCTGGAGCAACGTACTGGGCTTCGCATCACCGGGTGAAGCAGCACCGTACCAGAAGCAGATCACCCGGGATGTGGTGCTGGACAGTCGTTCACCGGACTGCGAAGACATCCTCAAAGACTTGATCTGGGCGTTCAGTGATTTCGCCCGCGATCGTCGTGGTGTGTGCGATCCGGAAGCCCGTTGCCTCGCCGGTAATCCCGGCTATCCCGGATCTGCAGGACTGTTCTGAAAGCTCAGTTCAGCAGATTCACCAGCATTTGCCCAACCTCCATAAATCTCACAGAGGACATCCTGACTATGTTGACCTCAATAACAGGCCACGACAGCGTATTGCTGCGTGCTGACGATCCCCTGATCGACATGAACTACATCACCAGTTTCACCGGCATGACCGATAAATGGTTTTATAAGCTGATCAGTGAAGGTCATTTCCCTAAACCCATCAAACTGGGGCGCAGCAGTCGCTGGTACAAAAGCGAAGTGGAGCAGTGGATGCAGCAGCGAATAGAGGAATCACGAGGAGCAGCAGCATGAAACGTGTTGTGATGCCGGTACGCTGGTAATGTGCAAAATGCCGGCGCTGGTATTGTGGAAGCCAGCCCTGCCCCTGGTGCTGGCACTGACAACTCCCGCTCATCTTCCTGCAGACATTCTCCGGTCAACCAGCAGGTTGTAGCTCTTTCCTGACCGATTCGTCATTCCCTTCGTCCCGCCAGTCACTGGTGTTTGTATCGTATCGTGCCGGTGTTGATGCGTATTTTCCTGTGTGTCTGCACCGGCTTAACAAAATTCAACAGGGTTTGAAAAGGAACATTTCGTGCAAATAACCGAAGCATTACTTTCAGAGCCGGGAGACATCCGGCGTTTTGTTCAGCAGGCGGTGGACCACTGGCCAAATCTGTTGGCATTTCACTTCACGCTCTATTCGGCAGAAGGAAACATCAACGGGCAACAGATTCATGCATTCTGTACTTCCTTTTACCGACAGGTGCACGAACGTATTACTGAACGTAATCACACGGCCAGTCCATCATCGCCGGTGGTATTACGCTGGTTGCGGGAACAACATGGAGGAGCAACAATACGATGCCTGTTGCTGTTCAGCCAGGAGCTTTTCTGCCATCCGCGAGCCAGTGTGACAGTTGATGAAGAATGTTCGCAAGTGGTGGATTTACTGCAACAGAGCTGGCAGGTGATAAGTGCTGGCGGACAATGCCGGGTGGAAAAGCGTTTTCAGGTCGCCCGGGGTGATACATCTGGCCAGTATGTTGCGTTAAAAACAGTCGCATTGTCTCTGGGGTTACCGGTTGTGACCGCCATTATCTATCGTCCGGTACAGCGCTGTACATTGATTACAGCTCAGTGAATCAGCGCAGTTGTGCAGTCAACGAGGTTTTCTGGCTTTTCGTCGGTCATTCAGCACCATTAGCCGGGTCTCTGCCTCTTTCTGTTCCTGTGGAGTCACTTCCCCGCACGGCAGCCCCTTCAGGTCATAACGAGCGCCGCCAGCCATTAACGCACGGTAATAGCGCGGAGACTGCACATAAGACGCTACTGCTGCGCGTAATGCACCTGCGCTAAACGCCAGTTCTCTGATGGCGATATCTTGTATCAGGTCGTCAGTTATCCCCACTTTAAGCGGTTTTGGTTTTTCCCGGTTGAATAACTCAGGCCAGAGTTCCACAAGACGATTTATACGCTTACGGTTTTTGCGCTGGCGTTTTGTCATATGTCGCCATGGTGTTTGATTCCTCACCCGAAGAGGCTTCTCGTTGTGTACTGTGTTCGTTTTATTCTGCAGCGGCGTTGCCGGTGACTTACTGAAAATACCCTGCGGTTTACGGTTAATGGTCAGCGTTACCATCAGTATTGTTACCTCTTGCTGTCAATGGAAGTGGTACCTCATCCGGTATCTGAAAATGTTTTCCGGTGGATGGCACAGCGAATGTCATGTAAGACATGTTGTTGCCGGTATTGTTCAGTGCTGTGCGTAGTGAGCGTATTCGTTATCAGACAGAGGGGCAGGGAACAAATGGCGTAAACGGGCATCAAAGAGCCGAAGAAACAGTACAGGTCAGGCCATTATGGTCTGCAAACAGAGTCCTGGCGCCCCCGGGACTGAAAACGAAACAATAACCCGCGCACAGTGCGAGGAGCCCGGGCGTGAAGCAATCAGCAGGTAATATTAATGGCAAGACCAGCAGGTTCTTTAAACAAACGAACAATATCAGCAAATACGACAACTCCCGGAGAGGTAAAAAGTTTTTCACTTGAGCACTTCTTAAAAAAATGGAGACGAACAAAAATGGGGCGACATACCTGGAAGGTTTCACCTCAGACAGAGAGCCAGGAACAAAAACAGTGTGCCGGAGCAAAGGACCGGGAGCTTACCGGCAATTCAACAGCGGCAGAATAATATACTCCGGATGTTCACTTATCAGCGGTCATGGCTGAACATGGTTGTGCAGGTGAATATAATCCTGGTGAAAATGCCTTCTGACCGTTAAGCAGGTTATTGTGAACAGGAAAAAGAGAAGAACATGACCACGCCGTACGATGCCGTAACACTTTGAGTGGCACGTATGCTGGTGATATCGATAATGTTCTGTCATGGGGAGCGCAGCCCGTCCCCGTACAACATGAACTGACCGACGTGTTTTGATAATCCGGATATTGCGGATAAAACCTGCACAGAGTTGTTTCATCTGGTGGATATGACGGTGACGGATGGCGATGAAATCATGCAGTATCGCCGTTAAAAACAGTTGTTCAGTCTTTGTCTTTTATGTTACCCGTTGTCAACGCCAGGGTTATTGGCAAAATCCGTTGGTAATGGACGAGTGAATCATCTGTGCTTCCGTTGATTTTTATGGACTGATAAAGTTTGTCAGATGAATTTTTATACGGAATTTTTTTCAGTATGTGTACACGAATTGATTATCTGGCGGATAAATACTGTTTTACAGAACGGAACGAATCCCCCCGTCTTCGCCAGCAGTGGCAGGATGTTCTGGAGGAGTGCCGGCAGACAGAGGCCGGGCCAGAAGAACGGCTGCGTATTGCACTGCTGAATGTGGATTACGTCACCAGTTTTGAACTGCCTTTTCGCTTGTTGCTTACCCGGACACCACAACTGATTGCCGCGCTGCGTGAAGAATGGGACATCAGTCAGAAAAATGTGGTGTTTAACGATAAACGGTTTGGCTGCGTGTACAGCCTGAAGGCCAGCCTTTCTGGTGTGCCGGATACATTCCGGTATCATCTGTCTCACCGTATTTGTCGCGTGGTTGGGAATGAAAACACATCATTGCCATATCAGCAGGTTGCCCGGGAAGTGAAAGCGCCCCGTGAACGGCTGAAGTATGCACTGGAGGCGGGTTTACTGGTGACTGCACTGGACGGCCTGTTCTGGTTTGGCAGTCAGCGTATTGCGGCTGATGTTCTGAGGCTGAGAAAGGCCGGAATGCCGGTGGTGACCACGACCGTGGAGGTGCACGATAACCTGACAGGAACAACCCGCAAAGTACCGGCATACCATCTCTGATACAACCATCAGGGGGAATATTGCTCTGGCAGCAGCAGTACGACATTCTTTATACTTTATCCCCGTGCCTGAAAACATGTGCTAAGGAAACGGGAATGGCAAGGTCCGATTATGATATTATCAATCTGTCTCTGGAACATGAACTGAATGAGTGGCTGGCAGAGAGAGGTTATGCCGGACTGGTGGATAATCGGAACCGCCTGGCAGAGGTGGTTACCCGGAAATTGCAGGACAGCTTTTATATCAACGTTTCCTGGGATGCGCTGAACACAGCATACAGTGAACACCCGGAGTGGTTTTTAGGGCTTGTCTCCGGGGATGAGAATTAAAAAGAGGATTATGCTGCCATCAGGCAGTGTGATTGCCGGCAGGGATTTCGTTTTATTCTGTTTCTTCCCGGGGTTCGGGTTTGAATTTTCCCAGGAAGTTGTACATCGGTCGCATGCAGGGATGCGGATAGCCGTCCCGCATAAACACCACCCGGGTTTCCTCAACACTGGTCACGGTGACAAGCGCACCATGATCGTCTCTGTATCGCTGATTGATTTTCGGTAATGGAATATCTTCTGACATAGATTTCAGAACGGTAACAGTTAACTAAATTTTCATGTGGTAGCACTGAATCAGGAGTCTCTGCCTCCTGATGTGTTTTGTTAATCTTCTGTTTTTACTAGAAATCCCCTCACTCCTTCTCTCATTGCATTTTGTTGTGCCCTTCCTCCATATCTTTCCCGCTTTCCAGAAATCACGTCAATGCTGCTGAAACTTTACTCATTGTGATTTTCAATGACTGAAATCAAGAAAATACAGTGTTTATGTTAACTGGCTGTATCAAAAGTATTTTGTGGAATAATTTTCTGTATTTTTACATTAACAATGGTTATAAGCTTTGAATATTCATTGTTTTGCGACATTTTTTAGAATAAGGTCCTGAGTATTTGCATTATATCGATCGATATATCTGTAATATTGAGATTTTGCAGATCTTTGTTCTATAATGATCAAAATTAAATTAGTGCACAAGGGGAGGCATCTGCGGTGATGGAACCCCTGAGATGCAGGTTTCACAGGAGAGAGTCATGAGCAGTTCGTTTCAGAATGAAATCCCGAAAGCAAGGGTAAATCTGAAATTAGATTTACATACAGGTGGTGGGCAGAAGAAAGTGGAGCTTCCGCTCAAACTGCTGGTTGCCGGTGATTTCAGTAACAGACAGGAAGAGCGTCCACTGTCAGAGCGCGTAAAAATGGATATTAATAAAAACAATTTTAATGATGTTCTGGCAGATATCTCTCCGTCTGTGCGTCTGAATGTGGAGAACTCGCTTGCCGGTGATGGCTCTGAAGAGAGCATCAGCCTGACTTTCCGCAATATGAACGATTTCACGCCAGAGCAGGTCGCCCGACAGATTCCCCGTCTTAAAGCCATGCTGGCCATGCGCAGCCTTCTGCGGGACCTGAAAGCCAATCTGCTGGATAACGTGACTTTCCGTAAAGAGCTGGAAAAAATTCTGCGTGACCCGGCACTGAGTCAGACGCTGCGTGATGAACTGCGTGCACTGGTGCCGGAAAAGGCGTGATTTAACGGATTACGAGAGAAAATGCTGATGTCTGTACAGAAAGAAAAGAACGTTGCAGAGAGCGTGGTATCTGAAGCGCATGCCGGTGACAGCGTATATGCTTCCCTGTTTGAAAAAATTAACCTGAACCCGGTATCTGCCCTGAGTGCACTGGATATCTGGCAGGATCCACAGGCCATGTCAGAAGCGTCTGCAGATGAACGCCTGACGGCAGGGATGCAGGTGTTTATGGAGTGTCTGGCAAAAGCCGGTACGCAGGTGGAAAAACTCGATAAAGCGCTGATTGACCATCATATTGCAGAGCTTGATTATCAGATCAGCCGTCAACTGGATGCCGTGCTTCATCATCCGGAATTTCAGAAAGTGGAGTCGCTGTGGCGGGGCGTGAAGTCCCTGGTGGATAAAACGGACTTCCGCCGTAATGTGAAAATTGAGCTGTTGGATCTGTCCAAAGACGATCTGCGCCAGGATTTTGAGGATGCGCCGGAAATTATTCAGAGCGGCCTTTATCTGCAGACCTATGTGGCTGAGTATGACACGCCGGGTGGTGAGCCCATTGCCGCCCTGGTTTCAGCCTGGGAGTTTGATGCATCTGCACAGGACGTGGCGTTGCTGAAAAATATTTCCCGGGTGGCGGCATCTGCACATATGCCGTTTATTGGTTCAGTTGGCCCGGCTTTCTTCCAGAAAGAAACCATGGAAGAGGTGGCTGCTATTAAGGATATTGGCAACCACTTTGAGCGTGCCGAGTACATCAAGTGGAACGCTTTCCGTGAGACGGACGATGCCCGTTATATTGGTCTGGTGATGCCACGTGTGCTGGGACGCCTGCCGTATGGCCCTGATACCGTACCTGTCCGCAGCTTTAACTATGTTGAAGAGGTGAAAGGACCGGATCACCATAAATATCTCTGGACGAATGCGTCTTTTGCCTTTGCCGCCAACATGGTGCGTAGTTTTGTCACCAATGGCTGGTGTGTTCAGATCCGCGGGCCTCAGGCTGGTGGTGCGGTGCAGGATTTGCCAATCCATCTGTATGATCTGGGAACCGGTAATCAGGTCAAAATACCGTCAGAGGTGATGATCCCGGAAACGCGGGAGTTTGAATTCGCTAATCTGGGCTTTATTCCGCTTTCTTACTACAAGAACCGGGATTATGCCTGCTTCTTCTCCGCCAACTCCGCCCAGAAACCGGCGCTGTACGATACGCCGGATGCGACAGCGAACAGTCGTATTAATGCCCGTCTTCCCTATATTTTCCTGTTGTCCCGCATTGCGCATTACCTGAAGATCATTCAGCGGGAAAATATTGGTACCACCAAAGATCGTCGTCTGCTTGAACTGGAACTGAATAACTGGATCCGGGGACTGGTGACGGAGATGATCGATCCGGGTGATGAGCTGCAGGCTTCGCATCCGCTGCGTGACGGAAAAGTGGTGGTGGAAGATATCGAAGACAATCCGGGATTCTTCCGCGTGAAACTCTATGCTGTACCACATTTCCAGGTGGAAGGTATGGATGTCAGCCTGTCACTGGTTTCGCAGATGCCGAAGGCAAAAGCGTAAGGCAGGCGTCGGGAAATGAAGATTTACCGTCCGCTGTGGAGCGAAGGTGTTTTGCTCTCCCCTCAGCAGTTTCAGCAGCAGACTGAATGGGAGTCTTTTCGCAGTGCCGGTATTTCTGCGCTGGCATCCCCGTTTCCCTGGGGAGTGGAAAAGGTTGAGCTTAATGACAGTCTTCTGTCATCCGGGCTGATCCAGATTACGCAGTTACGCCTCTGGCTGGAAGACGGAACACTTATTGATGCTCAAAGGAGCGATTTGCCTCCGGCACCGCGAGAGTTAGATGCCGGCCAGCTGGCTGACCACGATGCGGTAACTGTCGTTATTGCACTTCCCCACATGCAGCCTGGCGTGATTAATGTTGAGCAGGAAGGTGTCAGTGCAGACAGACCCGTTCGCTATCGGGAAGAGTGGGTAACGTTGCAGGATGCTTTTGGCTCTGAAGAAGAGCCCATGGCCGTTGCCCGGTTTAATTTTACCATTCGGTTTGCCCATGAAAACAATGACTCATGGACAGTCTGCCCGGTAGCAAGATTGATCAGAAATGGTCAGAATGCGTGGCGACAGGATCCGTCTTTTATTCCTCCGGTGGCGTCATTTGGGGCAAGTCCGGTCCTGCGCGAACGTCTGGTGTTGCTCAATCGTCAGTTACGCTCCCGACGCCAGCGTCTGATGGCGATGCGTCGTGAAAGTAACGAAAGACTCGCCGATTTTGCTGTTGCTGATGTTTCCCTTTTCTGGTTGCTGAATGCGCTGAATTCCCACGCCAGTGTACTGACGGAATACGAACGTTTTCCTTCCCGCCCACCTGAACAGGTGTGGGCGGAGCTCGCTCGTCTGGCAGGCAGTATGCTGACTTTTTCCCTGGATCATGATCCTGACGCCATACCGGATTATGACCACAAGGATCCTGCCAGTGCGTTTCTTCCGTTGTTCGACCTGATAACGGGTCTGCTGGAAGCCAGTCTGCCATCCCGGGTCATTGCTCTGGAAATGTCCCGGCCGGATGGACAGACCTGGAAGGCCAGCCTTCACGATATCCGCCTGCGCGAAGAGGCTGACCTCTGGCTGTCTGTGCGCTCGGATATCCCGGCCTGGCAGGTTGCTGAGAAATTTCCGGCACTCTGTCTGGCGGGGTCACCAGATAATGTCAGTGAAATCTATGGTGTGGCACTCCGGGGGATCCCTTTGATCCCGGTGAGCAGGGTTCCGGCTGCGTTGCCTGTACGCATGGAAAACCAGTACTTTGCACTTGATATGGAAAGTCCCGCTGCACATGAAATGCTGGAGCAGGGAGTGTGTATGTTCTATGTGCCTGAGTTACTTGGTGCCCTGGAACTTGAACTGTTTGCGGTATTGCGCTCATGAGACAGGATATTGATATCGACCAGCTGATGATGGAGACATGGCTTACCGTCACCATGCTGAAAAAAGGTGCACTCACGCCCGATGGCACTGCGCTTTACAACAAATGCGTTAAACAGGTCGAAAGTGTGCGGGAAGCACTGGAGCGTGCCGGTTATGACGATGCCAGTGTGGAGCATATTACCTATGCACAATGTGCCCTCCTGGACGAAACGGTGATGAGCCGTAAGCCTGAAAAGAGCAAGGAAGGAGAGGAGCCGGACGTTGATGAAGGCCAGGTGGCCTGGCGTAAAGTGCCGCTTCAGGCCCGTTTTTTTGGCTCACTTCGGGCTGGTGAGGCTCTGTGGGATCGCATTGCAGAGGTTCTGCGTCAGCCTTCACCGGACCCGGCCGTTTTAACCTGCTATCACCGGGTGACAGCGCTGGGTTTTCAGGGGGTGTACTGCCTGAAAGCAGTCAGCCAGTCGCAGCGTGATGAGGTCATGAAAGCCCTTTCTGAACGCGTTTCACCGCCTGATGCCGGTCTGTCCCTGGTTGTTCACCGGATGGAGAAACATCGCTGGCGTCTGATGCGCTCAGTCTGGTTCTGGATAGTGCTCGCCGTCATTCTTACCGGCGTTATCTGGTGGGGGGGGCACCTCTGGCTCCAGTCTCTTTTGTCATCACAAATACCGGAGTTGCATGGCTGATGCGTGGCTCTGTCATCATTCCGGTAGCCCTGCACGTCCTGGTGGCTGTTGCCACGTTGCTGTGGTTGTTTTGGTATTTCATTCCGGCAGGCAATGTTTTTAACGGTCTGACTACTCTGCTGATCCTTCTTCTGGCAGGCTGGACTGTTTTTAAAAACTGCCGGAATGAAAAGCAAAAGCTCACATCTGACGTTACCCTGACGGATGCTGAACTGGCATTATCCGACACCCGGGCCCCTGTTGTACTGGTGTGTGGTGACATGCCGGAAGCGTTGTTTCAGGACGGTCCGCTGCGTAAAACAGCCCGGGGATGCTGGCTGCGGGTCGGTGACGTCAGCCGCTTAACTGACGTTGTCCGCAGCATACAGACGCAGTTCCCGCGCCAGGTTGGTCAGCTCTCTGTGATGTACTGCTGCCTGCCAGACTGGCATCATGATGAAGCGGTTCTTCGTTTCACACTGAAAACTCTCCGCCAGCAGTGTAATCAGATTAAATCCCTGACGGGGTTCGCACTGCCGGTGGTGTTGAGTGCCGAATTTTCCGGGCCTGAAACACCGTGGATAATCGTCCGGGGTGATAAACCGGTTGTATGCCCGGTTTATCATGCACCTCAGGCGTTCACTGACTGGCTGCAGGTGGAAGACAATATTCTGGCGCTGCCGACCGTCAGCGAGGCATTTTCCTTTATCCGTAATACGCTGGCTGATGAGCTGGAAAAAGCTGACCGGCTGACACCACCTGTACGAACATTTACCGTTGCAATGCGCCTTGGTGCTGTTCTTCCGGGGACCCCGTCAGTCTGGTCCGACTGGCTCTGTTCCCGTACCTGTTTGCAGTTTTCCCGAAAACCAGGGCAGACAGTGCCGGCAGGGATGTTCCCGGATGCGGTTCTGCCGCTGCTGGCACCTTTTGTGTCGACGGTACAGGGAGGTCAGCGTACCCGTCGTCTGATTTTGCTGATGTGGCTGTGTGTCCTGACCGCGCTGGGGATTTCTGCGCTTAACAATCGTGATCTGATCCGTCAGGTAAGCACCGATTTACAGCGATGGAATGCTGTCCCGATGGATCACTACCGTCCTAAAGCGGAATCGCTGGCCGTACTGAAACAGGATGCGCTTCTGCTTGAGCAATGGCAGCGTCAGGGCGCGCCTTTACGTTACAGCCTGGGCTATTACCCGGGGCAACGTCTGTGGCTGGCCCTGCAGCAGGCTATCGATACCTGGGTTCCGCCTTTACCATCGCCGGAGTCGAAGTCGGAGCCGGAAATACCTCCGCAAATCATCCGTCTCGACAGCCTGGCGCTGTTTGATGCCGGCAAAGGGACGCTGAAACCGGGCGCCACAAAATGGCTGGTGAATGCCCTGGTGGATATTAAGGCAAAAGCCGGCTGGCTGATTGTGGTCAGTGGTCACACGGACAATACCGGTGACCCGCAACGCAATCAGGTCCTGTCCCTGAAACGTGCAGAGGCCGTTCGCGACTGGATGCGGGATAACGGTGATATTCCCCAGAGCTGTTTTGCCGTACAGGGATACGGTGAAAGCCGCCCTGTGGCCCCGAATGACACGGCGGAAAGCCGTGCGCGTAACCGCCGTGTTGAAATCAGTCTGGTACCGCAGGCCGATGCCTGTCGTCTGCCGGACGCTTCCCCCGCGCCGGAAGAGGGCGCATCAGAAAACATAACGGAGTAATTTTTATGGCGATTCCAGTTTATCTGTGGCTTAAAGATGATGGCGGTGCAGATATCAAAGGGTCTGTGGATGTTCAGGACCGTGAGGGCAGTATTGAGGTAGTGGCTCAGGAGCATTGCCTCTACATTCCGACGGACAACAATACCGGCAAGCTGACCGGCACCCGTATTCACACGCCGTTCCTGTTTACCAAGGAGATTGATTCTTCCAGCCCGTATCTTTACAAGGCCGTGACCACCGGGCAGACCCTGAAGTCTGCTGAGTTTAAGTGGTACAAAATCAATGATGCCGGTCAGGAAGTGGAGTACTTCAATACGAAGCTTGAGAGCGTGAAGGTGGTGGGAGTACACCCCGTAATGCACAACATCAAAAATCCAGCATACGAAAAGTATAACCACCTTGAACAGGTGGAGTTGCGTTACGAGAAAATCACCTGGACTTACAAGGATGGCAACATCATTCATTCCGACGCATGGAGTGAACGAACCACCGCGTAATTCTCCCGGACGGACAGGGCTTCTGTCCGTCATTTTTATTTTTTCTTCAGCATCTGTTCGTAGGTGCTGAAGAAAGAACCCTCAATCCGGATACTGACCTGATGCGCCTGGGTTACGGCGAAGGGCGGTAGCGTGCCTGAAGGGCTGCGACATATGTTTACCTGCGAGGATTTATTGGGAGAGAACTATATGATATTTGATGATTCAAGAGTCAGAAACGCATGGAACGGAAATATAAACGCAGTTCCCCAGGCTGGGATGCGGAAATATTACGAATGGAGAAGATTGATTCGGGATGGGGGCTCTTCTCCCGCAGATGCCGCTGCAAAAGTTGGCGATTTGCATTATGAAAGACTCAGAGGAAGAAATGGTTTTTATTCAATCCGCTTAAGTCAGGAGCATCGTGTCGTATTTTCTGTACAAAATGAGTCTGTTACGGTTTATACGATTGGCGGCCATTATTAACGCTTATTTCTTTTGTTAATAATAAATATCTCCAGATAAGTTTATTTTTTCCTGATTGGGCAAAGTTTAATTTTTATTTGAGGCAATAGCTGAACTCATAGGGCAGGAACTCAGGCAGTTGAAATATAGTCTGCTGATATATATTGGGAGGATGTGATTTTTATGGAGTATCGGTCAGTTACGTTATTACGTCGTCTTAATCATTACTGTGCCCGTGCGCTGGAAGGCGCAGCCTCCCTTTGCCAGACCCGGGCCCATGCGGAAATCACCCCGGAGCACTGGTTACTGAAACTGCTGGAGCAGGGGGAAGGAGACCTTACCGTGCTGGGCAGGCGTTATGACTGGAATATGGACGCGATATGGCAGTCGCTTCTCGGCTGGCTGGATAACCAGCCCCGTAGTGTACGCAGTCGCCCGCAGCTTGCGCAGTCCCTGAATGCTCTGCTGAAACAGGCCTGGATGGTGGCCTCATTACAGGGGGAAGAACATATCCGCAGCGTGCATCTGCTGGGTGCCCTGACGGAAAATCCGCACCTGGTTCGCTGTGACGGGTTGTGGCCCCTGCTGACACTGAGTCAGAGCCGGTTGCAGCGTCTGTCCCCGCTGCTGGATGCGCAGTCTGATGAGTGTCCGGAGAGATTACAGGATGCAGAGCCTGTGCTGCCTCAGGGAGACAATGTGACCTTTATCGGGCGTCCCGTCGGTGCGGATACGGCGGGTATACCGTCAGGTGACCTGCCGCCTGTGTTACAGAGTGCGCTGGATAAATTCACCCGGGACATCACGGCCAGCGCGAGAGAGGGGAAAATTGACCCGGTATCGGGACGCGATACGGAAATCCGTCAGATGGTGGATATTCTCTCCCGCCGCCGCAAGAATAACCCGATTCTGGTGGGGGACCCCGGTGTGGGGAAAACGGCTCTGGTGGAAGGGCTCGCCCTGCGTATTGCGGAAGATAACGTACCGGAATCACTCAGACCCGTCACCCTGCGCACCCTTGACCTCGGTCTGCTGCAGGCCGGTGCCGGCGTGAAAGGTGAATTTGAACAGCGTCTGAAAAACGTGATTGATGCCGTGCAGCAGTCATCGGCTCCTGTACTGCTGTTTATAGATGAAGCCCATACCCTTATCGGGGCCGGTAATCAGGTCGGCGGCGCGGATGCGGCCAACCTGCTGAAGCCTGCGCTGGCGCGGGGTGAACTGCGCACCATTGCCGCCACCACCTGGTCTGAGTACAAACAATACTTTGAACGTGACGCAGCCCTGGAGCGGCGTTTTCAGATGGTCAAAGTGGACGAGCCGGATGATGAGACGGCCTGTCTGATGCTGCGCTCCCTGAAATCCCGTTATGCGGAACATCATAACGTGCACATCACCGATGAGGCGGTTCGCGCTGCCGTCACGCTGTCGCGCCGTTATCTGACAGAACGTCAGTTACCGGACAAGGCCGTTGACCTGCTCGATACCGCTGCTGCCCGTGTGCGTATGAGCCTCGACACGGTGCCGGAACAGCTGACCCGAATCCGTTCACAGCTCGCTTCCCTCGGTATGGAAAAACAGGCACTGCTGGACGATATTGCCGTTGGTCATCAGAATCACGGCGAACGTCTGTCTGCCATTGAGCAGGAAGAGAACGAGCTGATGACTGCACGAGATGACCTGGAGCAGCAGTACGCCAGGGAGCGCGAACTCACCGGTGAGTTACTTGAAAGCCGCAGCGATATTTCCCGTCAGAGTGAGACACAGCATCTGCAGCAGGCACTGCACGAGATTCAGCATAATCAGCCGTTGCTCAGTGTGGATGTTGACGTACGCACCGTTGCCGGTGTGGTCGCGGACTGGACCGGGGTGCCGTTATCTTCACTGATGAAGGATGAACAGACGGAATTGCTGCATCTGGAAAAGGATATCGGCAGACGGGTGGTCGGACAGGACGTGGCACTGGGAGCCATTGCGCAGCGTCTGCGTGCGGCGAAAACGGGTCTGACATCCGGTAACAGCCCCCAGGGGGTGTTCCTGCTGGTCGGCCCCAGTGGTGTGGGAAAAACCGAAACGGCACTGGCGCTGGCAGACGTGATGTATGGCGGTGAAAAATCACTGATTACCATCAATCTGTCGGAATACCAGGAGCCCCATACGGTTTCCCAGCTTAAGGGGGCACCGCCGGGGTACGTGGGATACGGTCAGGGGGGTATTCTGACGGAAGCTGTACGTAAGCGTCCGTACAGTGTGGTGCTGCTGGATGAAGTGGAAAAGGCCCACCGGGATGTGCTGAATCTGTTTTATCAGGTATTTGACCGGGGCTTTATGCGCGACGGTGAGGGGCGTGAAATTGACTTCCGTAATACGGTCATTCTGATGACCTCCAATCTCGGTAGCGACCACCTGATGCAGTTGCTGGACGAACAACCGGAAGCCACTGAGGCCAGCCTGCACGAACTGCTGCGCCCGATACTGCGCGACCACTTCCGGCCTGCCCTGCTCGCCCGTTTCCAGACCGTGATTTACCGTCCGCTGACACAGTCTGCCATGCGCACCATTGTGGAGATGAAGCTTGCACAGGTCTGCGAACGCCTGCACTGCCACTATGGACTGAGCACATCGGTTGATAAACGTGTGTACGATGCCCTGACATCAGCCTGCCTGCTGCCGGATACGGGCGCCCGGAATGTGGAGAGTCTGCTGAACCAGCAACTGCTGCCGGTACTGAGCCGGCAGTTGCTGAGCCATATGGCCGCGAAGCAGAAACCACAGGCGCTGACTCTGACATGGAGTGACGAGGACGGTATTGTGATGGTATTTGATGCACAGGCAGAGGGAGAGCCGTCATGAACCGTTCCCTGACCAGCAAGGCTGGCAGCGTTGTACAGCAGCTTTCAGGGCAATCACGGTACCGGGTTCATGTGCATGAATGCAGCCATTTTCTGGATGTGTTGCGTTACAGCGCGGTTGAGTCCCTCAGCCAGCCCTGGCGCTATGACGTGGTTGTCACCTGCTCCTCTGCGGATATTGCCTGTGACGCGTTACTGCTGAAGCCGGCGTCATTTACTTTCCAGACCCCGGAGTCTGACGGAACACCGGCCCTGCCGCTCAGGACGGTATTCGGCGTGGTTGAGTCGTTTCGCCGCGTCTCTGCCTCGAATGATGAGACCCGTTACGCACTGACGATTGTTCCCCGTATCGCCCTTCTGAACTATACGAAAGGGAGCGAAATCTACCTCAATCAGTCAGTCACTGAAGTGGTTGAGCAGGTATTGCGTAAACATGGTCTGGAAGGGCAGGATTTTGAATTCCGGCTCTCCCGGGAGTATCCACCCCGGGAGCTCATCACCCAGTGGCGGGAGACTGACCTTGAGTTTATCCGGCGCCTGCTGGCGGAGGTGGGGATTTACTGGCGTTATGAAATGGACAGCCGTCTTGAGCAGGACATAGTGATTTTCCAGGACAGCCAGCAGCAGTATGAATTTGGCATCACGCTGCCATTGCGCAATCAGGCCGGGATGAGTGACAGCGGACAGGAGAGCATCTGGGATATTCAGACCACCTGTAACGTGGTGAGCGGAAGTGTGGTCACCCGGGACTACAACTACCGTGAAGCGCTGAAACCTCAGGACAGTGCCGAAAGTATTTTCAGTAAGGAAGGGATCACCACCGGAGAAACGTACCATTATGCTGAACCCTTCCTGACGGCAGGTGACGCTGAAAGCCCGGAGACCGGGGCATACTTTGCCCGTCTGCGTCACGAACGCATTCTGAACGCGCAGTATTGTGTCAGCGGGCATTCCTCCAGTCCTTATCTGACGCCGGGTCAGGTACTTGAAACGGACGGCACGTTACCCGATGTCGTCAGGGAAGGCATCGTTATCACCACGGTGCGTTCCCGCGGTTCACGCAAAAGTCGCTTTACGCTGACGTTTGAGGGGATCCCCTACAGCGAAACGGTCTGCTGGCGTCCGGCACTGCTCAGTCGCCCGGTGATATCCGGCTCGCTTCCGGCGCGGATTGAGAGTCATGAGAAGAACGATATCTACGCCCATCTGGACGATCAGGGACGGTACCGGGTGAAGCTGGACTTTGACCGCAACAGTACTGAACAGGGTTATGCCTATTTGTGGCTGCGGCTGGCTAAACCCTGTGCCGGTGATACGTACGGTTTCCACTCACCGCTTATCGACGGAACTGAAGTGGCCATTGTATTTGACGGCGGAGATCCGGATCGTCCCTACATTGCTTATGCCCTGCATGATTCAGAGCATCCGGATCATGTCACCAGTGACAATCATACGCGGAACGTGTGGCGCACGCCGGCGAACAATAAGCTGCGGATGGAGGATAAGCGCCAGGAAGAGCATATCAAGCTCGCAACGGAATATGGCAAAACGCAGCTGAACATGGGACACCTGGTCAACAGCCGGCGTGAAAAGCGAGGTGCCGGTTTTGAACTGCGAACGGATGAGCATGGTGCTGTACGTGCGGCAAAAGGGTTATTCCTGACGGCAGATGCCCAGGCCAGAGCTCAGGGGCCGGTGCTGGAAATGGCGGCAGCGATAAGTCAGATTAACCAGGCTAACAGTCAGATGCAGGCCCTGAACAACGCTGCAGAAGCCGCCGGCGCCCTGCTCTGTGATATCAATACCCAGATTAGGTTTGTAACCGACAAAATCAGGGAGCTCCAGTCTGCGGTCCTGCTGGGTAGCGCGCCGCAGGGGGTGGCCCTGACCTCAGGTGAACACCTTCAGCTCTGCAGTACCCGTAACACCATGATCAATGCAGGCCAGCATCTTGATATCGGTGCGATGAAAAATCTGTCGGTAACGGTGGAAAAAGCTCTTGGTCTGTTTGTGCATAAAGACGGGGCGAAGCTGGTAGCCAACCAGGGAGATATTGAGATTCAGGCTCAGCACAACACGATGGCGCTGTTTTCAGAAAAACAGCTGACGGTGACCAGTAGTGAAGACGAAATTATTATCAGCACCCCGGAAACTCTGACGCTGAACGGTGGCGGGTCTTACCTGAGACTGAGTAAGAACGGGATAGAGCACGGCTCATCGGGTGAGTTTATTGTGAAGACGTCTGACTATCTGGTGCCTGGTTCTGGCGCAAATCTCCCCAACGAAGCACCTGGTTTCAGCCTGACGGATATCACACAGGAAAGCAAAATCAGCAGTAAGTCTTTTAACGACTGACAGGGAGTATGAATCGTGTCTGTATTACCCAAAATCGTCTGGCCGATCCCCTCCAGCCGTCGGGGAAGTGAGTTCAAAAATCAGGAAGAGATCCTCTCTCATTTGGGGGGAGAATCTACCGGGCTGTACATGATAGGCCGTAGTGGCATGTGGCATGGTGGGATCCATATCACCGAAGCCACGACACCATGGTGTGCGCTTAGCGGTAAGTCTCCACTTGAAGCGATAGATTTTCCGGTTCCTTTTAAAGGTGAGCAGGCAATCCGATGCATGGCTGACGGAGAAGTGATTGCTTACCGCATCAGCAGGGATTATCTGACGATTGCATGGGAATCCGGTCCGCTGAATTTTTCCGGCTCATTTGTTCTGGTGAAACACTATATCCAGCCGGGTGAGAAAGAAACCAGTGGACTGCATTTCTATACTCTGTATATGCATCTTGCGCCGTATTCAGCTTATGAGGCTGAAGCAGAAAATCAGTGGGTCGTTCAGGATACTCTAAGAGCATATTCTGAAATGGACTGGCTGACGGCGAAACTGACTTCAGATGAAACTTCTCCACAACTTGCAGGGCACATGCCTGAAGGGGCCAAAGTGGAGTGGGACCCGGCAGACGGCAATCTTAACGCTACAGGAAGTAACAAGAGAAAATACGGTCTTGTGACGCTAAAGGGTTTACCAGAAAAAAACAGCAGTACTCTCACCCCCGGTCAGCGCTACTGGATTGTTGTGGATAACAACAACGTTAAGCCAGCGCCGGGGGCCGGGCCCGGCTGGTGGCGACAATTGCTGCCTCCCGCAAAGGAAGTCATGGTATTCGATAAAACAGTAAGCCTCAGTTCTCCGTTTGCCATTAAGGCCGGTGACCCGATTGGGCACATGGGCTACTATCAGGCACCAAAGGATGGGGGGTATGAGGCACGATATCAGGTACATATCGAATGCACGAGTATGGATGACAATCTGGAGAAATTCCTGACCAACCCAGAAAAAGTGGGGGAGAAAACCCCGATTTGGTTGAAATACGCTCCGGGACTCGCGTTGTACAAGAAAGATGTTTTTACAGGAACATTCACGAAGGACACGAGAGTGACGGCCAGGACGGGAATTCTGCCACTGAAACAGGTGCAAACAGAAGTCGATAAGTCTACCAAACAGGAATACTGGCAATTGCGGCCAGAAAACGCGTACGTGCCAAAAGGTCAGGTGGAACCTCAACTTTTGTCACAGTATGATCTGGCAAAGCTGGGGTTCAGAACTGAAATCGCAGAGCCTACCAGCTTTGATTACCTGGATGGAAAAAAACAGCCCACTGGATTCTTCCGCAGTCTTATCAACTCACTCTATGAGGCTGCGATCGATGATTCGCGAACCAGTCATGCGCTGGTGAAACATAATTATCAGCGCCTGCTGGATAAAATTGATTGTGGAAGTAATCGTTACTCCCCAATGGAATACTGGAGAGCTCTTCATAATCCCGATTATCGTGATGTTCTTCAGAAAACAATCGTTAAACATCCCAGCGACTGGTACTTCAAAAAAGACGATGCAATCTGGCAACCATTTCTGAATGCACTAAAGAAAGATGCACCTGAATGGAAGAAGTACAGTGAGGATTTTCTTGATAAGATGGCCTGGATGCAAGATGTGACCACGGAGAAGCTGGGCCCCTCGTTATGGCATATGCATCCAATAATGTTTTTAGCCTCCCTAATTCAACCTAATGAAGATATTAGAATTCTTCGTTTACGTGCATTTCTACGAATGATCCGCATCGGTGAAGGGACAATTCAGGAAGACGGATACAGAACGATGTTTACTGGTGTAAAATTTACAGATTTTAGTAAACACCCCAATATCAGGCATGAAGCTAATGGTGTTGTTTCGACTGCTGCTGGAGCTTATCAATTTTTATACGGAACATGGAGAAATTTGCAACGTAGATATTCATTTCCAGATTTCAGTCCGAGCAATCAAGATCTCGGTTGTATAGCGCTCATTGCAGGTCGAAAAGCATTAGATGTAGTAATGCAGGGTAAGATTAGCGAAGCCATACATTTATGTCGTATTGAGTGGGCCAGTTTACCCGGTTCACCGCATGGTCAACCAACTGCAAATAAAAAAATGATTATGGAAAAATATGAACTCTACTTAGCTGAAGAAAAAGAAGGTAAAACAAGTTTACATGCCACCACAGAAAACATAGTAAAATTTATTGAAGGTAATTACCCAGAGTACCTATGAAAAAATTCATTTTCCTGTTACTAATTCCAGTGTTTTGTAATGCAAACACTCCTACTGTTTTCAAGTCTTCTTGCAGTGGTATTCAATACAGTATCGAATCATTTTGTAGTGTAAATAATCTTAATGATGACCAGGATAAACTTACCATACCAATTTGTAGCAAACAAATATTTACCCTTGGTAAGGAAAATCATGACCTATCAGAGTCTACAGGTTTTGTTGAACGTATTAACATTAAAGGCGAAAAAATAAAAATGATGAATTTCGTTTTCTACGGGGCCACATGTAAAAGTGATAGAATCATTTTATCCGGCGCAGGTGGTTGTAATTCATGTGGTGAAATGTTCAAGATGTTTAATTTATCAGGAAAAGAAATTAATGAGAAATCTACAATGCTAGATTTGGAACCTATGCAGGATATTATTCCCGATTTTTATTAAGTTAATAATTGTCATGTTGGGAAAGTATTTAGTAAAGAGTATTTATTGTCGAGTTCTATGGTTTTTACCTGCTACGGAAAATTGATGTGAATGGGGGTTACAACCGGTATAATAAATAATTAAACCTGAATAAATATAATGCAATAACAAAATATGAAGCAAGTATTAACGTAAGAGAAAGGCTAAAGTTAGGAATAAAAGAAAGATATAGAAGTTAACATGAGAAAAACTCTATCTTTGATAGTTGCACTTTTATCTATGTATAGCATAGACAACAGTTTCGATTTTTTACAGTTCCTTCAATAAAAATGGAACACAATGTGAAACCTCTTTTAATGATAAAGTTGTTTTGAAGCATAGGTGTGAGTATGAATATCCTTCCTGTTTGATATATTATTCTCTCTTTGCTTACTCTTGGACAGAAGTTTGAATATTCCATTCCCCATGGGAAATACTTGCGAGGCTGGAGCAAAAAGAATTATCTCTATGGATTCCGAAAATAAAATTCAGGTGCATAAGTCAATAGATTACTGTATTGGAGTTGTTGGGATTAACAATGATGATGTTAAAGTAAAAATTAGCATTCAAGATGGTAATGATTCTAAAAATTCTGAGTGAACAACAAATTAGCGAAGTTAAAATAGTTACGTTTCTTATCTGGTCGGTTTGATATTTTTGTTAGTATTGCCATACTTGTAAAGTTAATCAAATATCATCAATTGATTTAGTGTAATTTCAAAATATTAATATATCAAAATACAATGAGTTAAACGACTTTATAACGAATTCAAAACTAATGAAAAATGCTTAAATGCACTGAAAAAAGACGTACCGGAATGGAAGAAATACAGGATAAGATGGCCTGGATGCAGAATGTGATCACGGAGAAACTGGGCCCTTCGTTGTGGCATATGCATCCGATTGCCTTTCCTGGAGCATTAATAAAGAAAAATACTGGGTGGGCGCATAGCAAGTTTGCAAACCTTTTGGGAAGTGTCGAGTCAGAAAATGATTATTCGGCATATAATGTTACTAAGACAGGTAAATCTGTCCCGCACTATAATATTAATCTCACAAAATGACAATATCTGAGGTAATTGATGCCCCAAGAGAACGAAAAATGGTAAAAAGAAATACAGGTTAGTACCTAGGGTGGCAGAAGTTGAGGGGGAGTCGTACTATTCTGGTGATGGATTGAATAAAGCTCACCTATTACCAGATACGATGATTAAAGCTCTTGAGGATTCTAAAAATGGGATGCAATAAAAAATCAAACAAATTTTTGCTTTTTGTGTCATGTATGCTCTTGTCGTTTGTAGCGTACTCACAAGACAGTTCTAATCCTCAGTTTTCTGACTACCTAGTTCCTGTAAGCAACGGTCCATTTGAAAAGAATATTCACTTTAATAAAGAGCAGGAAAATTACTCGCAACACTGGAAGAATGCAGTCCAAGAGGAACTAAAAAAGCCTGTTAATTTTGCAGGGCACTTTAGAATCTATACAGCCTTTGGCGGTCATGGTAAAGAATGCCTTCGTGATAATTGGGTATGTGGTTGGGTTATTGATAAACTATCAGGGGAAGTTGTAGCAACACTTCCATCAGATAATAATGGAAGTTATAACTATGCTGATGTGTCTGATAATGGTACCCCTGTTGGTCTTCCATTTGAGATTGATACTTATAAAAATAGTTCAATGATTGCAATAACTGGTCAATCTATCTCAGTAAGCAAGAGTGATAGTCCTGTATGTAAAACGACTTTATTTAATTTTAATAATAAATATGTGAAATTAATTCAATCACCGGATGGGTGTAACAATCAATGAATCCCTCATAAATATTCATCATGATGAGAAAACGACTGTAGTAAAATTCGGATGCGACATGTATCAGTGGACGTTCAGGGTGAGTTAATAGATTCGACTCTAAATCCGTGATAAATGTTAATTTAGGCTAACCAAATGGACTTAAGAAAAACATAGCTATTGTTCTGCACTTTATTTGCATTTCTCACATGTGATAATTTTGCTGTTGCAGGTGAAATTCCAAGGGTAAATATTTCCTCAGAAAAGAATGTTTGTGGCATAAAAATTAATGACGAGTTTGTAAACATGTAGGTGGTTACAAATGTGAATTTTATTGCGCACTATTTTTAGTATCGCATTCATATTTGTATGAAATTGGCAAAAAATAATAGTATTTATTGATAACCCAATGGTAAATGCATGCGATAGGGGACGCTATCTATCAATAATCAGTGACCCGGAAACATTCATAATAAAAATCCCGTCAATCACTATCGATGGCAGATCCCAGCAGAAACATGGGAATTAAAGAATGATGAATTAGTTAAGAGATAAGAAAGAGGAATTTAATAATGCTTCAGATTATTCGTAAAGGCGATAAAACTACTCACGGTGGTTCCGTTCTGACCGCTTCTGAAACGATGAAGTTCGGTGGGATCGGTGTTGCACGTAAAGGCGACAAAGTGTCATGCCCGATCCCTGGTCATGGTCCTACCACCATTATTGAAGGCAATCCTGATTATCTTGATCATGGCATCCCGGTGGCATTTCACGGTCATAAATGCGTCTGTGGTTGCACATTGATCAGCTCATTTGCCGCAGCAAAGGTTGCCTGATTATGCCGGTCTGGCTGGATACCATCCCTGAAAAGGCCCCAAAGATAGCGCGCCCCGATACTCGCCGCTGGCTGTTGTTCCTGGCATTTATCATGCTGGGGGGGATAGCGCTCACATTATGGTGTTGGACGTCAGAACGAACAGGATTTGTCTTCTGGTTCACCGCTCTGGGGCTTCCATTTTGCACGTGGGGGCTTATTTTCGGTTTACGCCGGTTTGCTTATAAAGCCGGGCAGGTGGGGGCTGAGTCCCGAAATGTCGAGCGGGAAGCGCTTATTGACAGTGAAATTCTGCGTGGTCAGCGCTGCGCCTGGATCCTCGGTACTTATATTCAGAGCCCGGCCGGAAACAAAGCCGATGACCTGCTTGAGGCAATGGAAGTCGCGGCGCCTGCTATCGATTTCTCGCACCCAAGAGGATGTGATAAACCGGTCAGATACGCGGCATTACCAGAATATCAGGCAGATTTAACGAAGGCTCTGAAAGGGGCGGTGAATAAACTGACCACGCGTGTAGAAGGGATAGTTCAGCCGCTTCCGCCCGCGCTACCATGCTGGTTGGTGCTGGATTGTGATAACGATCTGTATCCCCTGATTGAAGAGCAGCTTAAAGCCGACCTCTCACTCAAGACGGGCAGGATTTTTCGCCTGATGACCGGAAAAGGGCCGGGGGCGTTTGATGCCTGGCTGGACAAGCGATGGGACACCCCGGGCATTCTGGTTGTCATCACGCTGTCATTACCTGCCTCCCCCCGGGAAGAAGATGCTGATGCTGTCTCAATGGTGGTATTAAGCAACCGCAACACCCATGCCTGGCCGGATGTGCTTCGCCTTCATCGCCCCGAAAGGGGAACAGAAACAACGCTCACAAAGACACTTACCCGGGCGCTGCTCTGGGCGAAGACCCGGCCCAATGAGCTCAAAGGAAGCTGGATCTCCGGTCCCACATTGACGTCTGGCAGCGGCTGGAATAATGCCTGCGAAGAGAACGGAGTGACATTTAGCCTTTCAGAAGACAATTTCAGTATCGATCCCGTGCTGGGTTATACCGGCCATGCTGCTCCATGGCTTGCCATCACGCTTGCTGATGCTGCCTTTGAACAACGAGGGGCGCAGGTTATCGCCGCCCAGCCCACTACTGACAAAGACGACGTCTGGGTCGCCGTCATCACCAAAGAAGAAGTCCGCAAGGAATCGCCCAAGAATGGCTAAGGTAAAAGTAAAAACTCTCATTGGCTCTGTTGTGACTGTCGCCTTTTTTCTGACGGTCATTGTGGCATTTCTTTTTTATGCCTTTCCGGAAAACGTCGCTTCGGCCACCGGCTTCGGTCCGTATGACGGGCAGCGCATACTCACATTCTGCGCCATACTGGTTGCCACGTTGTTTTTACTTGGCTGGCTGACGGAGAAGGCTTTCGACTTAGCTGGTAAATCCGGGCTGTATTTCCAGTGGGGGCAGAAAAAGGCTGAGAGTATCACTCCGGTGACGAACACCATTCCCGGTGAAGACGACGACGATGAACCGGTTTTCAGTGAAGATGCCGTTTCAGAACATTTGCGCTTTCGCTATGGGCGCCGCTGGCAGCGTAAGGTGCGACTCCTGCTGGTGATGGGGGATCCGGATGTAGTCCGGAAAGCGGCCCCGGGTCTTTGCCATGACCTCTGGCAGGAAGGCGACGGCTACGTGCTGATTTATGGCGGAGACGCCCAGTCACTCCCGGACGAGATCTTCCTTTCAAAACTGAAGCGTCTGCGATCCGGGCAACCGGTTGATGGCATCATTCAGGTGATGAGTATTTCAGCCCTCCCGACGGATGGCGAACGGGATGCCCTCCTGCGTTACCGTCAGAAAGCCGACCATCAGCTTGGCTGGCAGGCGCCAGTCTGGCTGTGGCTGACTGACAACGCTATCGGTGCCCGGCAGGACGCGAAAACGGCCGCAACAGGGGTCATCTTCGGACCGGAAGGAACTGTGAAAGGTGCGGACGAAGCGTTTTCCGCACTGGCGTTACATCTGCAAAAAGCAGGAATGGCAAAGATACTGAATGATCCTGCTGATTTTGGTCTCCTTCAGTTGTCACTCAGACTGCGGCAGGAGCTGAAAGCCAGCCTGGCTGTTTTGCTCAGTGGACTGATGCAGAGGACTGCGGCCTGGCGTCTACGCGGTGTCATGTTCAGCCCTGAACTGACCGTTGCCGGAGCGGTACCAAACACATGCCCCGACACACCGGCCTGGAAAGCCATTATTGACGACTGTGATACCGTCAGCGGCAGGAAGCTGGGCTTCAGCTGGCTGAAGATGCTGCGATTGATTCTGCTTTCCCTGATTGTCCTGTGGGGGGCCGGTACACTGCTGTCTCTGCTCGTTAACCGTACTCAGATTTTTCAGGCGCAGGAAACGGCGAGGCTGGCAGCGGATACTGCAAAACCACTGGCTGAACGTCTGCACAATCAGCTCGTACTCCAGCAGACCATTGCCCGTCTGCAACATCGTGAGGCAACTGGTGCGCCATGGTACACCCGCTTTGGTCTTAATCAGGACGGCGACATGCTGGCCGCACTCTGGCCGCTGTATGCGAAAAATAACGCACAACTGATGAGGGATGCCACAGCAGACAGCCTCAGGCAGCAGCTGAATGCCTTTGTGCAACTCCCTCCTGCCAGTGATGCCCGTACGCAGGGCACACAGCATACTTACGACATACTCAAAAGTTATCTGATGCTGGCGCGTCCGGACAAAGCGGACGCCGGCTGGCTGGCAAAAAATGCGCTGAAAGCCTTACCGAAACGCCGGAATGTGCCGGATGGCATATGGCAGAACGTCGCACCGAAACTGCTGGGGTTTTATGCGCAAAACCTTCCGGCGCATCCGGAATGGAAAATTAAGCCTGACGATGAATTAATCAGCACGGTCCGTCAGATTCTGCTTAAGCAAATTGGCCAGCGGAATGCTGAGTCCGGATTATATCAGGAGATGCTTAGGCGCGTGGCCAGCAACTGGCCTGATTTAACACTTGCGGATATGACCGGTGACACCGATGCCTCTACGGTATTCAGCACTGACGAAGTCGTTCCGGGAATGTTTACGCGCCAGGCCTGGGAAGAGCAGGTACAGGATGCGGTTAACGAAGTCGTCAGAACACGCCGCGATGAAATTGACTGGGTACTGACGGATAAGACGAATCAGACAGGGAGCGATATCTCTCCGGAGGTGCTGAAGACCCGCCTGACTGAACGCTATTTTACCGATTTTGGCAATGCCTGGCTGAACATGCTCAACAGCATACAGTGGCATGAACCCACGTCACTTTCCGAAGCCATTGCCCAGTTGAGTCTGATCGGTGATGTCCGTCAGTCTCCGTTAGTTGCACTGATGAACACGCTGAACTACCAGGGGAATACGGGGCTGAAAGGTGAGGCACTGGCTGATTCAATCGTGGATTCAGCGAAAAAGCTGCTCGATAAGAATAAAAATGGCAGGCAGTTTATTGAACAGGCACAGGGCCCTGAAGGCCCGCTCGATGGGGTATTTGGACCGCTGACGGGGCTGATGGAGGGGAAAGAGGGGGCGGGTAGCAACGGTAATCTGAGCTTCCGGTCCTGGCTCGCCCGTGTAACCCAGATGCGGCTGAAGCTTCAGCAGGTTACCAGCGCCCCGGATCCGCAGGCGATGTCGCAGATGCTGGCCCGGGCCGTGTTTCAGGGCAAAGCCATCGATCTGACGGACACCCGCGATTACGGCAGCCTGGTTGCAGCAAGTCTGGGGCAGGAATGGAGTGGATTTGGTCAGTCGTTGTTTGTGCAACCGCTGGATCTGGCCTGGCGGCAGGTGCTTGTCCCGGCTGCGGGCAGCCTCAATGCCCGCTGGCAGACAACCATAGTCGATCAGTGGAATAAGGCTTTTGCGGGGCGGTACCCGTTTAAAGCCACCGGCAGCGATGCCTCCCTGCCGTTACTGGCACAGTTCCTGCGTAGCGACTCGGGTCGGATCACGACGTTCCTGAAAACTCATCTTGGCGGGCTCCTCCACCAGGAGGGGAGTCGCTGGGTTGTTGATCCTTCCGCAAGCCAGGGGATGGTTGTCAGTCCGGATTTCCTCCGGGCGATTAATCAGCTGGCAGAGCTGTCAGATATCGTGTTCTCTCAGGGCGATGCGGGGGTTCACTTCGAACTGATGGCGCGTCCTTCACGGGATGTTGCCAGAGTGCAGCTTACCCTCGATGAACAGAATCTGGATTACTTCAATCAGATGGAAAGCTGGCAGAGCTTCACCTGGCCGGGGAATACTTACTATCCAGGTGTGTCGCTCAGCTGGCGAAGTGTAAGCAGCGGTATGCAACTCTACGCCAGTCACCAGGGGAACTGGGGGTTTATTCGCCTGCTGGACAAAGCCCTGATCACGCCACTTGATGCCAGCCGCACACAACTGGTGTGGATCACTGCCGATGGTAATTCTCTGAAATTCGTCATGCGCAGCGAGCTGGGCGACGGCCCGCTTGCCTTACTGAAGCTACAGGGGTTTACGCTGCCCACCGCCATTTTTAACGTCGCCGCCGGCACGGAAGGTGTTGAGTAAAGATGAACAGGGGCATTCATCCGGCGCCGGTCCGGGGACTGATGGGCTCATTTTTCACCCTTTCAGAGAACGGTTCCTTCACGCCCGTTGGCGTTTTCGCCCCCATGTCAGAAAAAACAACTGGTAAGCGACCGGAAGGGCAACCCCACTCAGCAGGAGAAAGTATGTTGCTGAAATGGAGGCCACCACAAATCGTCAACAGTAAGGACGACGCTTCTCCGGAAGCTGTCGTGAGGTTTATGAAAGAGACTGACAAACAGGAAAAAGAATGAGTTCACCTGAATCCCTGTTAACGGCCTGCGCCGCCAGCCAGGAAGAAAGGCTGAGCCTCATTTCCCGCGCAAATGAGGCCCTGTCGCTCTGGGATAACTGGCTGCATCCGTTCACCTCCGGATCTGAAACCGGGGACGATCCTGCATACGATGATAATTTTCAGCTGATGCGTGAAGAGATCAATAAGATTTCAGGTACCGATTCAGCGCTGTTATGCGAACTGGCTCAGAAGTGCCTTTGCGAATGCGCCAGAGATATTCGAGTCGTGACCTGGTACGTGCTGGCCCGTCTCACCCGCGACGGTGAAAAAGGGTTGTCCGAAGGCTTATTACTTCTTGTTGCGATGCTGACCCGCTACGGACAGGCATGTCATCCCCGGCGCCCTGCCGCCCGGAAAGCTGCGCTGGAGTGGCTGAACAGTGCAAAAGTGACTGATGCACTGCTGTTATGGCCCGGGGTGGACAGCAATGAGGCCGGTCTGACGGCGGGGGCCATAAGCCTGCTGGGAGCCGCCGTGGCAGACTGGCCGGAAGCTGAGAAGCCGTCTTTTGCGGGGCTTTGTTCCGCGCTTGAAAATCGTCTGGCACGTTCAGGGGGCATGGAGGCTCTGGTCCCCCAGAACAGCAGCACCCGGGAGCCCGGGGGGGAATCAGCTCCCCCGGACTCACCACAACTGGCAGCAGTGACATCGGGCCGCGACTTACTCGACCAGGCCAGGTTACTTTCCCGCTGGCTGAGCGGGCAGCCGCAGGGCTGGCTGGCTTCTCACCGGCTGATGAAGACGGTGCGGTGGGATACGGTTGATCAGCTCCCTTCACTGGACAGTAGCGGACGCACCCGCCTGGTCCCCCCGAAAACCGGGTATCGCGCTCAGCTTAAGCGACTCTGGCTTCAGAAAAACTGGGTTGAGCTGATTGAACTGGCCAGTCAGATGTATTGCGAAGGGGTGAATCATTTCTGGCTCGATCTTCAGTGGTATCTCTGGCAGGGGCTCAGTCATGCTGGTCAGCCCTGGGATTCCTGGTCTGACGCTGTCCTGTCAGATCTGCGGCTGTTGCTTAAACGTCTTCCTGGTCTTGAAGGACTGGCATGGAATGACGGCACCCCCTTTGCCGACGAGGTCACCCTCGCCTGGATCGCTGAAAAAGTGAATGAAGAAGAGGTGATGTATGGCGATGAAGCTGCCATTCCTGCCGTTGTTAATGGCCAGACTGACGATGTGCTGATCCTTGAGTCTGAAGCCATGGAAAAGGGTGACACGGAAGGGCCTGAAGCGGCGCTTGCCTGGCTCCAGTCCCGACCGGGGATGGATACATCACGTCATCGCTGGCTGATACGCCTGCTCATGGCCCGGGTGGCAGAGCAGTATGGCCGGAACGATATGGCGCTTCACCTGCTTGGTGAACTCATTACCCGTGCGCCACAGCTGACGCTGGAAGACTGGGAGCCCGCTTTGCTGTTTGAAGTCCGGGCCCGACGCCTGAAGCTGCTACGGATGAAAGCCGGTCGCAGCGAATCTGATAAAGCCCGTCTGATGCCTGAGATGGATACGCTGCTGGCGGGGCTGATCGCCATTGACCCGGCCCGTGCCATGGTGCTCTGTGGCTGATGTTCTCTTTAATCATTTTCAGGAATGCCGTGCATGGATGATTTAACCCTGCGCTATTACGAAGCAGAGATGCGCTATCTGCGGGAAGCCGGTAAAGAGTTTGCCCTTGCCCATCCTGATCGGGCAGCAATGCTGAATCTGGATAAGCCTGGCGCCTGCGATCCCAGTGTGGAACGTCTGTTTGAAGGCTTTGCCTTCCTGATGGGACGTTTGCGTGAAAAGCTGGATGATGACCTGCCGGAGCTCACCGAAGGTCTGGTGAGTCTGCTGTGGCCGCACTATATGCGGACTATCCCGTCGCTGGCCATTGTTGAGTTCTCGCCTGACTGGCGTAGTCTGCGTCAGGCCGAAATACTGGCTGAAGGCTTCTCCGTTCTGTCCCGTCCTGTCGGGCCGCATAAAACCGCCTGTCAGTACCGGACGACCCGTGATGTGTTAATACAACCGCTGCACCTTGCAGATGTCCGTCTCCATACTGAATCCGATGGCCGTTCTGCTATCCGTCTGCGCTTCGAATGCCCTGAAAAAGTGGACTGGAGTAAAGCCGGGATCGACAAAGTCGCCATTTTTCTTAATGCAGAGGCGTCGGTAAGTGCTGCGCTGCATCTGGCAATGACCCGGCGTGTACATGCCATGTATGCGCGTCATGCCGGGACATATACCGGACGTCATCAGTTTGACGGCTGGTGCAGACCCATGGGCTTTGACGACAATGACTGCCTGTGGAAGAAAGCCGATACTGCCTTCAGTGGTTACCAGTTGCTGCTGGAGTATTTCAGCTTCCGTCCGAAGTTTATGTTTGTTGAACTGCGCGGCCTCGACACCATCGGGCTCACGGCGGGCAGTACCTGGTTTGAAATCGACATTGTGCTCAGTGAAGCCTGGGCATCCGGTTTGCCTTTTGAGACAGAAAACTTTCGCCTGCACTGTGCGCCGGTTATCAATCTCTTTACCCTGGAAGCCGACCCGCTGATCCTTAACCCGCTGGATAACGAGTACCTGCTTAGGCCGCTGCGCCTTCAGGATGGCCACACCGAAATTTACAGCGTCGATAACATTCACGGTTCGGTGAAGAATGGCAGACACCCTTATGTCCCGTTCACCAGCTTCCGGCACCGGGGCGGTATGATGCGCCACGATGCTCCTGAACGTTATTACCACACCCGCGTGAAACGGGGACCCTCCGGCCTGTATGACACATGGTTAGTTCTCGGGGGACGTTCGTTCGAACTGGAGCAGTTGTCTGATAAACCGGAGTCCCTCTCGATGCGAATCACCGCTACCAACGGGCAGCTTCCGCGCAGAGCGCTGGAAAGTACGCTCCTGGACAGGGTGGTCAAAACCGGCAAAGTCCCCGTCAGAGTCATGAACCTCACCGCACCGACGATGCCACTGTATCCCCCGGCAAATGACCGGTTTCACTGGCGGGTGATGAGTCACCTCGGATCAAACTTTCTCAGCATGATGGACAATCCGGAGGTGCTACGGGGGACGCTGGCGCTCTATGACTGGACCGACGATGAAATGAACCGCCGCCGGCTTGAAGCCATCGTTGCCGTGAAGCACACCCTGAACCGCCGTTTTGAAAAGGGCTTTATGCTCCGTGGCGTGGACATTGAGGTCACGCTGAATATGGATAATTTTGCCGGCGAGGGCGATGTGAATCTCTTCGGGGAGATGTTGCACCGTTTTTTTGCGCTCTACGCTGATGTCCACCTTTTCAACCAGCTCACACTGGTACTGCAACCCACAGGGAAACGACTGAGATGGAAAGAGAATCACAGCCTGCACGTACCGGGCTGACGCGGGGCCTGGCCCTTAACAACGATATCTGGCGGGTCAGTTTTTATCGTTTCTGTCAGCTACTGGAGCAGGAAAATCCGGACGGGCCAAAACTGGGCACGACCAGCCATCCGGGTGATGATCCGGTGCGATTCAGACCCTGGCCCGGGATGGGATTCCCGGTCAGCACCCTGAAAGCGGTGGAGATCGACGAAGATCATCCGACATTGCCCCCAACAATCCGCACGACATTTCTCGGAATGTATGGAGTGGACTCACCTCTGCCGACGTCCTGGCTGGATGATATTGCGCAGCGCCGTGAAGGACAAGAGGCGTTCACCTCATTTCTGGATATTTTCAGCCACCGCATAACCACGCAGTACTACCGGATCTGGCGAAAATATGCGTATCCGGCCACTTTCGAGGAGGGGGGGCGCGATGCCACATCGCAGTGTCTGCTGGGACTGGTCGGACTCGGTATACCCGGCACCGCTGAACGGGTGGCAACGCCGGTTTCCCGTTTTCTGGCCTTACTGGGTGCCATGCGATTACCCACCCGCAATGCTGAAGGCATACGGGCTCTGGTGAGTCTGCTGGCACCGAATACCCGCGCACTTATCACCGAACCCGATCCGGTTAAGGTCCATATCGGTAACCGCAGTGGACTGGGTGCCGGAAATCGCATCCGTCTTTCGCAGCGGGCCACGCTGGGTAAAACGGCAGGGGAAGCATGCAGCCGGCTCTTGATGACACTGGAAACAGCGGATCCGAACGAGGCGGAAGGCTGGTTGCCCGGTGGTGTCCTCCATACCGATTTGCTGGTCCTGCTGCGCGTTTATCTTGGCTACCGCAGTGACGTCCGGCTGCGTCTTACTGTACCCGTGCAGTTGTTGCCTGAGCCCCGCCTGGGCAAAAGCAGGCCTGTTCAGCTGGGTCGTACCGGTTTGTTGGGGCTGAAAGCGGGGAAACTCAGCAATGGCCGGGAGAGTCTTACGGTCAGTCTGGGCTGCTACGAAGGGCTGAAATGTGCTGCGCTACCGCCTGCTGAAGACGGACATTATCGCTTCGAATAATCACCTGTTCTCTCTCAATAAAGGAATGCCTGAATGGTAACAGTAATCCGCTGGTGGGCGCCGATGTTTATTGCCTGTGGCCTGCTCGCAGGCTGCGGTCTGACGCAGACCGTCACGGACGGCACGATCAGCATCACGAAATCCATCTTCTATAAAAAAATCAAAACGCTGCATCTGGATTTTACCCCGCGTACGGCCATTAACGCTGATGGTGCACAGACACCACTGGCGACGATGGTGCGGGTTTACCAGCTCAGGGATCGTAAAGCGGTTGATGCCGCCGATTACCAGATGCTGCTGCGCCGGGCCGATACCGTACTTAAGGACGACGTGCTGGCCTCAAAAGAACTGCTGGTGATGCCCGATGGTAGCGTGACGCTCAATATGCCCATGGATGAAGATGCGCAGTTCGTGGCTGTGGTGGGACTGTTTAACCGCCCGGATCAGAAGGACAATCGCTGGCGCCTGATACTGACGCGTGATGACCTCAATCCGGATAAGCCCCTCACCATTGAACTGGGTGATGGCTGGCTCAGCCTCGTGCCGGTAAAGGAGTGACGTGATGGATAACCGGTCAGCGTTTTTTGACGGGCAGACCCGTTACTTTCTGGAAATTAATGGCAGTGCAGTAAAGCCTGATGTTTTACGCTTTCGTGGCAGGGAAGCACTGAGTGAGCCGTTCCGATGGGACATCGGGTTCACCTCCCGGAATGCGAACATTCCTCCGGAAGAGGTGCTGATGAAATATGCGTCGTTGCGGATGCGTAACAGCAAAAATGTCCATGGAATTGTGACCCGTCTGGAATGGCTGTCCACATCGAAAGACCAGTCCCACTACCGGCTTACACTCAGCTCCCGTCTGGCACTGCTGGAGCACACCCGGCAGTGTGCCGTATTTCAGAATCAGTCCGTTCCTGAGGTGGTGGAGCAGGTGCTGCGCAAACACGGGCTGGAGGGCGCTGATTTTGAATTCAGACTGGAACGCGCTTACCCGTCGCGTGAAATTATCACCCAGTGGCAGGAAACGGATTTGCAGTTCATTCAGCGCATTCTGTCTGAGGTGGGGATTTACTGGCGCACGGAGATGGATGATGTGCGCGGACTGGATACGTACATTTTTGCCGACAGCCAGCTTCACTACCAGTTTGATGTGCAGTTGCCTTACAGCGAGCCCTCGGGGGTGTTCGACGGCGCAGCAGAATCGGTCTGGGATGTGCGGACCTGGCACAACGTCGCCACCGGCACTGTCACCACGCGTGATTACAACTACCGGACAGCCACCACGCCGATGAATGCGACGGTCAGCGTGCGTAATGATGCGGTCACCACCGGGGAGCATTACCGTTACGCAGCACCTTATCGTGAAGCGGGAGACGATGCCAGCCCGGAGCCGGAAACCGAGTCTGGTGCGTTTTACGCCCGGCTTCACCACGAGCGGGAGCTTAACAGGTCGGCCCGCATTCACCTGTTCAGCAACGCTGCACACCTCTCCCCGGGGCAGGTGCTGGAGCCGCAGGGTGATGTCATTACGGACCTGAAGGAAGGGATTGTCCTCACACTGGTGACTTACCGGGGAGCCCGGGATACCCGGCTGCATGTGTCAGCCCGGGGAATGCCTTACACCGAACGTTATTGTTTCCGACCGGCAGAAATCCCGCGTCCGGTTATCCCGGGCACGCTTCCGGCACGGATTGAGAGTCGCGAGAAGAATGATATCTACGCCCATCTGGACGGGCAGGGGCGCTACCGGGTGAAGATGGACTTCGACCGGGAGGGGACGGAACCCGGATTCGGCTACCTGTGGCTGCGGATGGCAAAACCCTGTGCAGGTGAAACACTGGGCTGGCATACGCCGCTCATTGATGGCACTGAAGTGGCGATTGCATACAGCAATGGCGATATTGACCTGCCCTACATCGCGTATGCACTGCACGATGCTGAGCATCCTGACCCCGTGAACCGGGACAATCACACCCGGAACATCCTCAGAACCCCCGCTAACTCAAAACTGCGGATGGAGGACAGGCGCGGCGAGGAGCATATCAAACTCGCCACGGAGTACGGTAAGACACAGCTTAACAGCGGACATCTGGTGGACAGCCAGGGGCAACTGCGGGGTAAAGGCACAGAGCTGCGTACCGATGAGTGGGGAACCCTGAGAGCGGGGAAGGGACTTTTTGTTGCTGCGGATGTGCAGGCGAAAGCACAGGGCGAGGCACTGGACATGGATGCCGCGCTGAAGGAAATCGACAGGCTTAATCAGCAACTGCAGCAACTGGAAAATGCCGCAGAACGGGCACAGGCGCTGAAGGCTGATATTGACAGTCAGATACAGATGTTTGAGCAGCGGCTGAAACTGCTCAATGAAGCTGTGCTTTTCTCGGCACCGGAAGGAATGGCGCTGACCAGCGGTGAAGATATGCAGATGAGTGCAGCACGAAATGTGGCAGTTAACGCCGGAGGTGATATCAGTACCGGAACAATGGGCAACCTGACCGCGCTGGCCGGAGAAAGGCTGGGGCTTTTTGCCCGGACCGGTCAACTTAGCCTGAAATCCGGGGAAGGTGCAGTGGATGTTCAGGCGCAAAACGGCAGCATGCGGTTGTTTGCTGAGAAGAAGCTGACGCTGAGCTCAGCGTGTGATATCTCCTTTGCCGGGAAAAAACGCATCACGCTGATTGGTGGGGGGAGCTATCTGCGGCTTGAAGCCGGGAAGGTCGAGTATGGTACGAATGGTGCATATTTATGTAAAGTTAAAAGAATAAATCTCACTTCGGCCGAGGCAATATCATCCGAAGCAACATGGGCTAATCAAAATACTGTGAAAACCTTAACAGATAAAGATAAGTCTGGCGCTATACTAAAGGTATGTTCCCGGACGACTAATGTAGAAAAGGGAAAAAGACCCTCATTAATTAAAAGATTAAGCTTCAGAAAAAATACCAGGTCTGAACCAACGTCACCTGTACCTGTTTATGGGAGAAAGATTACTGTAACGAAGAGGCTGAGTCTTAACATGAAAGATGATTCAGCGATGTTAGCAAAAGGCATATCCTCAGTTTTATGTGGTCGTGGTCTTTTAATTTCCTCAGGGCATGATAATTGTTTAATTAAATTTGGTGTTGAGTTATTTCGCTATGATCTGCATTATCAGTGCCGGGATTTTTTTCCAATAATTAATGAGGGCTTTTATTCTGATAATGCAAATTGCTTTTCGCATGTTGTTAATATATCAGGAGGAAAGTCAATAACATCAAAGCCCGGAGGGGCAGGCATCATCGGTCATTATTGGTCATCGCATGCATTAGATGATGACATAAAGGTTTTCCATATAAAAAATGGTCAATCAGGAACAGTCTGTGCCAAAATTCATTTGGCGGATGTGTCTGATACTGTAATTTTTTCATCTGGTGCACTGAGCGGGTGCACAATGATCTATGCAATAAAAGACGGATATTTTTACGCTTTTCATACAGGACAGAAACCAGGGGATAATAACTGGAAAACTGGAGGCGATGGTGTTCAATCCCTTGCGTCTCTTGTATCAATAATAAATGGAAAAAAGATAACAGTGTGCAATAGAAATGAGGACTTGTTGCAGGTCTTTGCTGATTTTGATAGTGTTATTATTACATATATGGGTAAGGACGGAAATGTGATTAAAACAAAAGGTAATATCGTCACATTTAACTATAATCAGCGGGAACGTGTAGGGTTTGAAGTCAGAGCTGCATATTCTTATGCGTTAATATATATCAGTAAGGGAGGCGCAAGAGTAAAAACTATTTCTGAAGATGTTATTGTTAATATGGATGGAAATATCTCGGTAAATGATTCTGTAAAATTACAGTTATATTAGTTGCTGAGAGTATTTGGTTAATCTGTATGTCAGAGTGCAGGCGCTCGTGTTTAGCATCTTAAATAGAATATGGTGATTAATGGTTGAGTTATCTCTTTATGAGAAGCTGTATGGTAATTTTTCAGAAGGATTTGAAATTAATGTTCTTTGTGAAGATGAGCAGATTATCCTCTCTATTCTGGACAACATGCAGCGTATTCTGAATACCCGGGCCGGAAGCCTTAAACATCTTCCGGATTATGGTCTGCCGGATATGACAACCATTCTGCAGAGAATGCCGGGTACGGCACATCAACTGATGCGCGTGCTTTCAGATGTTCTGCTGAAGTACGAGCCACGCATTAAGCGTGTCAACGTGACGATGCAGGAACAGACTCAGCCAAGTGAGTTGTATTATGTCATTGATGCAGAACTTAAAGATGCCGGGCTGGTTCGTTACGGAACAACATTTATGCCGGAGGGCAGGGTGTTGCTGCGCCATCTGAAACAGCAGCGGTACGTTCAGACGTGAGCCGGAGCAGGGAGGGCAGAACAGAAATAAATAAACAGCGATGGATATATGTCAGGTGTGAATGTGACATTATTCTGGCTTATGCCAACTCTGGCTGAATGTTTCATCATTCTGATAACTCTGTCATATCAGCAATAACAATGTATGAGTTTTAAATGAAGAAAATTATCTGTTTTCTGTTCGTAGGGCTTTTATTTTCGGTTCAGGCAGATGCTGCGCGGGGAAGAAAACCCTGCTCGGGTGCTAAAGGTGGTATTTCACACTGCACGTCTGACGGACGTTTTGTCTGCAATGACGGAAGTCTGAGTCAGTCGAAGCGCTTTTGTTCCGGTTATGGCGTGGCGCCCGACAAACGTCAGGTGAAATCACCGGTTACCACAAAGCCGGTTCAGAAGAAAAAATCAGCGGCTGTCCGGAAGGTGTCACAACCGTTAGTGGCTGAGAAAAATGAGGCTGTACCGGTCACTGAACCCCGTAAACCCACCTGTGCGCCGCTTTATATGGCCAGCAAACCCGGATTTACGCATCTGCCCATTTGTTCCGGTAATCAGTATTAATCTGACACTGAAATAGCAGAGAAATCTGTGCTCAGCCTGCAGTTAATTCTGTACTGGCGGGCATCATAAAGCCGGACAGCCTTCCGGGTATAAATATTTCCGGAGGGCGTTAATCAGAGATATTCAGTTACTGAGAAGGAAAATAAAGGAAAGTCATGGCAGGAAGAAAAAAAGATGATAATGCAGCGGGATTTGTCCTGATTTTAATTTGCGTTATTCTCTGGGGGATTTATGTGGCGGTCAGGGCGCTGATAAATCTTAATGAGCGCTTTATTGATGCAGTATCGAATCCGGCAGGTATTATTGGTTTGTTTTTTGGTTTGCTTACTGTATTTGCAATTTTACTTCGTTTTTTTATTTACCGGAGACTCAGAAAGAAAACAGCAGCCTTTGAGCAGGCCGTTTCAGAGTTGGTTCAGAGGGAGCGGGATTTTAATGAAACTGTCAATGCCGCGATAGCCCGGTGAATACGACAGGAAAAGGAGCAACTTGCCAGACGCCGTGAGGAGTTTCATACCGCCAGACAGAAGGCCAGTCGTGCAATGCAGCGGATTGTTGATTCTGCCTGGAAATTTAAGGCGAAGACTCTGCTGGCTGGTGTAACGATTAATAACTGGCAAAGCAAATATGACCAGCTTCGTAAGGAAAGAGAGGCTTACGCTGCTGTCAGTGAGAAAATTGCCTTTCTTAACCTGGAAGATAATTCTGACTGGGAGAGTGTCAGGCAACAGTTTCTGGACAAAGTGGCATTGCTGGAAAAAGCGCAGGAAGAAAAGGAATATCAGGCAGAGCTTAAGCGTCAGATGCGTGAAGAAAAAGAGCGTCAGGATGAACTTGACCGGCGCCAGCGGGAAGCGGAAGAGGAAGAACGGCGTCTTGCTGAGCAGCAGAAACTGATTGAGGAGGCGCTGCGCGCAGCAGAAGGGGCTCACAGGGAGGAGTTAGAGAAACAACGCCTGGAGCTGGAACAGAAAATTCAGGAAGCGCATGCGCAGTACGAACGTGCTAAATCCATGGCTCAGCTTACAAAACAGGGGCATGTTTATATCATTTCGAATATTGGTTCGTTTGGTGAGGATGTTTTTAAAATTGGCATGACCCGACGACTGGAACCCATGGACAGGGTCAAAGAGTTAAGTGGTGCTTCTGTTCCGTTTGATTTTGATGTTCACGCCATGATTTCCTGTGATGATGCGCCCGCGCTGGAAAAAATACTTCATGACAGTCTGGAAAAATACCGCATCAACAGGATTAATCTGCGTAAAGAATTTTTCCGCGTGAAGCTTGAGAAAATCATTAATGAAGTGGAGCGTCACCACGGGCAGGTGGAATATGTGGCTGACCCGGCGGCGCTGCAGTATCTGCAGAGTCTGGAGTACGCGGAAAATGAAGCTGCCTGACAATCAGTGTTCTGATTTTATTCCGGCCGGATATAACAGGAGGGATATCTGCAGATATCCTGCAGCATGGTTCACCGTATTCCGGTCATGTTAATGATTCTGTTTTTTATTTCTGAATAAAGCGACACTCACGATATAACGTCGTGGGTGTCGGTGGTGATTATTTTTTTGGTTTACAGATTAAGGTGCGTTTATGGCGAAACTGATAAATGTATCGGCGTCCACTGAGGAGAGAATGACGTCAGGGGAGAGGAGGGTGGCTTCACGACTGGAGAGCTTCCTGAATGATGACTGCCTTGTCTGGTACGATATTCCGGTGGGACGGAAAAACCGGCATCCGGATTTTGTCATTATTGACCCGGAGTACGGATTGGTATTTCTGGAGGTCAAGGACTGGACGGTTTCCACGCTGCGCCAGGCAAATCAGGAGCAGGTCACGCTGGAAACCGGCGGTCTTCTGAAATCAGAAATAAATCCGCTGGTACAGGTTCGTCGTTATGCCTGTGATACGGTTAATGCCTTACCTGCAGACCCGGGCTTACGGCAGAATGACGGTCAGTATAAGGGACGGCTGAACCTGGCCTGGGCGTATGGTGTGGTGTTTACCCGCATTACCCGTCAGCAACTGAAGACACTGGCAGGGAATGATGAGAATACGGTGGAAAAAATTTTTCCTTCAGCACAGACAATCTGCCAGGATGAAATGACGCAGTCTGTTTTACCTGAGGTATTCCGGCAAAAAATTGCCGGGATGTTTACCACGGGATTCAGAACCCGGGTGACACCCCGGATGAGAGATATTCTGCGCGCCCATCTGTTTCCTGAAGTGACCGTGAAACAGAACTCACAAATCAAAATCATGGATATTCAGCAGGAGATTCTGGCCAGAAATATTGGTGACGGGCATCGTGTCATTCATGGTGTGGCCGGTTCCGGAAAAACCATGATTCTTTTGTTCCGTTGCCTTTACCTGGCTGAAACCACACCCGGAAAGATTCTGGTGTTGTGCTACAACATTACCCTGGCCAGTTATCTGCGGGAATGCATTGAAGCCAGAGGGTTGGCGTCACGGGTTACGGTATCCCATTTTCACAGCTGGTGTGCCTCAATGGTAAAACGCCACGGTATTCAGGTGACGGCTGACAGAAAGGATTACCCGGAGAAATGCTTCAGTGCACTGGAAGAGGCCGTGGACAGCGGAAAAATCACCCGAACCGGATATGATGCTGTACTGGTGGATGAGGGGCATGATTTTGACAGTCGCTGGCTGGCCCTGATTGCCCGTCTGTTTGATAACGCATCCCGTTCACTGCTCCTGATGTACGATGATGCCCAGTCCATTTACCGGCGGGAGCGGGCCCTGAACTTTTCTCTGGCCAGTGTGGGGATTCAGGCGCAGGGACGCACTTCTGTCCTGCCGGTCAATTATCGTAATCCGAAACGCATTCTGCACTTTGCTTATGCATTCTCCCGCGAGTATTTTGAAAAACATCAGAACCGTGAAATACCGCTCGTTCAGCCACAGGCAGGCGGTGAAGAAGGCACAGAGCCGGAAATCCTGCGTTGTGCTTCTGAACGTGATGAAGCCAGACAGGTTGCAGACTGGCTGGAGAAGCGCCATGCCCTGTGCGGTCACTGGAGTGATATGGCTGTGCTGTGTCCGGCAGAGTTTTCAGTGAAACAACTGACAGAGGTTATGACACAGCGTGGGATACCTTTTGCCACCTGCTTTGACAAGGAAGGCAAGAAGACATACTCGCGACGCAAGGATGTGGTGCATTTACTGACGTACCAGAGCAGTAAGGGGCTGGAGTTTCCGTATGTGGCGGTTATCAATGCTTCTTTCGTTCATTCTGGTGCGGCGGATGAGTCTGAAGTGATTCCGGTGCTTTATGTGGCATTCACCCGGGCAACCCGTGAATTACTGGTGACCTGTTATCGTGAAAACAGTATCAGTCGCCACCTTGAGGATTTTGCATAATACCGGACCATTTCTTTATTCCGGGCTTTCACCATACTGTTATTATCAGGTTTATTTAATTCGCCATGAACCCGTTATTTAACGATATTCAGATGCGTCTTTTTTATCTGAACCATTCGCCGTACTCCTGGCACTGGAATGTCAGATTCAGACCTCAGGAAGCTGTATATATTGGCAACGATACCTGCCATATCACCATTACCTGTAATCAGTCCGGTTTTCATTTAACCAGGGACGGACAACGGCTGTTCACTGAGCGTTATATCAGAAACCTTAATGAGCTGTTACCGGTTCTGAAACGGCGGTGGGATGTGACACCGGCAATTATCCGCGCGGTGGAATACCTTTCCCGGGTACCGGTATCACACTGATGTTCTTTTCGTCACTGTTAATCATGATTTAATACAGCAACACCGAATCTGCCGATGACTTCTGAAGTGAAACTGAAAACCGGTGGTGACCCCCGGTCATTACCGGATTATGCTGCCCTGCGCGATGAAATCAGCAAACTGACCCACCCGGCACGCCCGGATGTGGACTGGCGTTACGTGGAAACACTCTGCCTGCGTCTGTATGAACACAATGGCGTGGAATTACAGACGGCATCCTGGTACACCATCGCCCGGATGCATACAACAGGGTTAAGTGGCCTGAATGAAGGACTGGCTCTGATTGTGGTGCTGACCCGGCATAACTGGTCAGTGATGTGGCCGCTGAATATACACGCCCGGCTGGAAATTATTACCGGTCTGTTCAACCGTCTGCAAAAAACGCTCCGGGCTATGCCTCCGGATAACCGTGACAACCTGCCCCTGCTGTATCAGACCGAAACATTCCTGAAGGCACTGAGTGACACACTGGCCCGGCACGAACTTAAACAGAGCAGCAAAGTGGCTTTACCGGAAGCCATGGTGAAGGGATATATCACCCGCCTGGAGAACCAGCCTGTGCAGGGTGAAGTATCGTCTCCGGTAATCCTTCCGGCTCAGGCACTCCGGTCTGATGCTCCGGACGTACAGGGACATGAGGCTATGCCACATTCCCGTCTGGTGTACGTAGTTTCTGAAACAAAAGCAGAGCCCACATCCTCCCTTCAGAAATCCCCGCCCACGTTTCTGAAACCGTTTGTGGCTGGTGTCTGTGCGGCATTGCTGGCTGTAAGCGTGGCCATTCCGGGATGGCAGTTTCTGACACAGCCATCACCGGCGGAGCAGCAACTCAGGGCGCTGCTGACACCACCACCGGATGTGCTTTCAGCAGACCAGATGACACAGCTCAGCAGAACACCCTCACTGTTAAATCATGCGTCAGAGTGGATAACCCTTTCCGGTCAGCAGATAACGCGACTGACAGAATTACCCCCGGCATACAACCTGCAGCGCAGTGCGCAGTTGCTGCAGCAACTGAGGGTACTTTTCCCCGATAATCCCCGTGTTCAGGAAATGGTGGATAACTGGCAGAAGAGTGTAAGGAGCCGTGCGCTCCCGGAAGAGGCGATGACGGGCTGGAACGAAGGCATGACCCGCTTACAGCAACTGGCTGAGCGCCTGAACCGTCTGGATGAACAGCGGGGAAAATACATGACGGTCAGTGAACTGAAAACAGAGGTGTTTGGCATCATGCAGGCTTTTAACCGGCATTTCCCGGCAGAAGAGCAGTTACGTCGCTATGATGAAGTCCGTAACCAGAATAGCAGTGAACAGCAGCAAAAAAAGGTGGAAAATGGTCTTGTCGAGCTGGTGAGTCGTTACTGGGTTTTGACGCAAGGGGACATGAAGTGATATTCCATCTTTTGGAGAATAATTTTCTAAAGGCACTGCAGAGTATAGTGCTTCTCTTCTTCAGCGGAGCATTAATGTGGTTTTACGCATTGATAGTATAGTTATTTAAATACTGGGCTTGGGTAGCAATAACTGAGCTATATTGTTATGGTTATTCATAATGCAAATTGTGTGATATGACGCATGATTTTTAGATGTCCAGGAACCAGATATCATGATAATTAATATCCTTTTTAGATTGCTGCTTACATTCAATGCCACCTCTTTGTTGATAATCATATTTTTGGTGCAAAAGAAATATACGTTGTTTTACTTTTTTCAGCATGAACAGAGTTTATAGTGGTTAAGTGGTATTCCTCAGATAGGGTCGTATCTTTTTTATTTTTTAATACCAGTTGTTTTGACTAAAGTCAGCCTTGTGCTTAGTGCTGTGCTGGGAAAAGATGAGTTTAAAAAAGGTGAGGTAATTTCAGTTGAGCATGCGAATAACTCTTTTTTACCGAGTTATCTGGGGTACTTTTTTGTTGCCCTGAGTATAAATAACTGGGTGGCGTTGTTCTTTGTTTATGGAGTGCTGTTTATTTTTACATTTTTATCTCAGGCCTTATATTTCAATCCTTTGTTTCTTGTTTTCAGGTATGAGTTTTATAATATTAAGACAAAAACAGGAGCGTCGATTTTTCTTATCAGTCCTTATAGGTATAAAGTACCGCAAGATATTGTAGTGCCCATGGCTTTCAGGATTAATAACTATACCTTTATCGAAAGGAAATAAAAATGGATAATGTATTTGTTAAAGCAAAAGGTCTCAGGAAAAAACCATATTTTAAGATTGTCTCAGATCATACCCTTTTTGAAAGGGTTGATCTGTCAGTGTGTTCATTGGTTCCGTATGCACCGGATCATAATCTTGATGAAGATTCCTGGTTTAGTCTCAGTGAATTTAGTAAACGGGAATACTGCCCATCCTTTTTGAAAGATGAGTTTGATTCAAAAAATTATGATGAATTGCCTAAAAAATATTTTTCAAAGATAGCATTTATTTTTTTCATTTCAAAGTGGTGACTTTTATTTTCAGAAGGTAACACCATCATTATATCTCAAGAAAAAAATGATCGAACTTGGTGATAGAGCAAAGGTAGAGAGCGGGAAGAATCGTCTGGTTGTTAACCAGACCCCGGATGCAGTATATCTTGCTGCAAAAGATACGCTTATATTTAAATCCTTGTCAGCCATTTCTTCCATGTTTAATGGTATCGATACTCTTTATAAAGAGGCAACAGAACAGGATGTTGAACAGTTTCTGGGGGAGTCGTTTATTGTTCTCTCTGGTGAATATAAAGCATGTAATGTTTCAAAACCAAACAGAAAAAGAATAGCGTTAGCGATGGATACGTTAAACCAAATGGATGTAAGTGATAGGGGGAATATGCTAACTTATATAAATTATTATTGCTCTGAAAAATTAAAGTTTGATGATGGCACTGGCTGTTTCGAAATTTCTTGTGACGAAGAGCTTAAACTTTTGCTGTATGGAATCGAAGAGAGATATTATACAACTCGATTTGGTAATGAAAAAATATTGGCCAACTCGATACAAAAATTATGAATTGTTTTATATCAAGGGATGCAGATAATATTGTTCAGCAATGCATGATCATTTAATGACAGACAAAATTTGGCTTTGTACTAATGTTCTGCGCGCAGCAACCGCCCGCATTGAGTGGATTTTTGAAACATTTCCATCGGTCTGCCTGTCTTTTTCAGGTGGAAAGGATTCCACCGTGCTTTTCCATCTTGTGGCTGATGTGGCCCGCAGGAAAAAACGTCGTTTCTCTGTACTGTTCATTGACTGGGAGACTCAGTACCAGTGCACCATTGAACATATTCAGAAGATGCGGGAAATGTACCATGATGTGACGGAAACCTTTTACTGGGTGGCACTCCCCCTGACTACGGTAAACGGTGTCTCTCAGTTTCAGCCGGAGTGGATATGCTGGGAGCCAGGTGTGGAGTGGGTTCGCCAGGCACCTGAAGAGGCTATTACGGATATGGCGTATTTTCCCTTTTACCGGTATGCCATGACTTTTGAAGAATTTGTTCCGGCATTTTCTTCCTGGTTTGCCGGTAACCGGTGTGGAGTGGCAGTGCTGACTGGTGTCCGTGCGGATGAATCGCTCAATCGCTTTATGGGACTGGTGTCTCAGCGCAAACTGAGATATGCCGATGATAAACCATGGACCACGGCATCGCCTGAAGGGTTTTACTACACCATGTATCCGTTATATGACTGGAAAGCCCGCGATATCTGGATATATAACGCCAGAACCTGTGCCATCTACAATCCTCTGTATGACCTGATGTACCGTGCCGGCGTGCCGTTACGTAACATGCGTGTTTGTGAACCTTTTGGTCCTGAACAACGTAAGGGGCTGTGGCTTTACCATGTTCTGGAGCCGGAAACCTGGGCCAGGATGTGTGAGCGGGTGTCAGGGGCTGCCAGCGGGGCACTTTATGCCAATGAAAGCGGTGCCTATTTTGCCCTGCGTAAGCGCATATCAAAACCAGCCCATCATACCTGGCGCAGCTATGCGATGTTTCTGCTGGATGTGATGCCGGAAAGAACGGCAGAACATTACCGTAACAAAATAGCTGTCTACCTGCGCTGGTATCAGACGCGGGGCTTCCCGGATGACATCCCGGATGAACAGGAAAATGACCTGGGGAGCCGGGATATCCCGTCCTGGCGACGTATCTGTAAAACTCTCATAAAGAATGATTTCTGGTGCCGGAGCCTCTCCTTCAGTCCGAACAAACCCCGGCACTATGAACGTTATCTGCAGCGTATGAAAGAAAGGAGGAAGGAATGGGGGATTCTGTGACACCGGAGATACTGAGCAACATGATTCGTCAGTACTTCAGCCAGGAACGACCAGAAGAAGAGGCCATACAGGCTCTGAATCATCTGCGCAGGGTGCTTCATGAGGTCAGTCCATTTGCACAGGAGCCTGTGGACTGTGTGCTGTGGGTGAAAGCAGATGAGGTGGTGGCCAACGATTATAACCCCAATGTCATGGCGCCGGGTGAGAAGAAACTGCTGAAACATTCACTGGAGCAGGATGGGTTCACGCAGCCTGTGGTTGTCTCGGAAGAGAAGGAGCATTATCTGGTCGTGGATGGTTTTCATCGTCAATTACTGGGCAGGGAAGCAGGTACGGGAAAACGTCTGAAGGGCTGGCTTCCAGTGACCTGTATTAATCCGGAAAGAAAGGGACAGGCTTCACGTATTGCGGCGACCATTCGACATAACCGGGCCAGGGGCAAACATCAGATAACCTCAATGTCTGATATTGTCAGGGATCTTTCACGCCTGGGCTGGCCAGATGAACGCATTGGTACGGAGCTGGGTATGGACAAGGATGAAGTTCTCAGGCTGAAACAGATTAGCGGACTGACGGAATTGTTTCAGGAAGAGGATTTCAGCCCGGCATGGACGGTTCGCTGAGACCGTCAGATATGAGTATTATTTCAGTGAGTTGATGTTTTGAGCAGGAAAAAGAGTACCCCGGAAGTCGTGGAAGACATGGTTGCACAGAAGCTGGAGGCGGCGGGTTGCTGGCGCAGAGCTTCCGTCCGCTGGCTTTTTGTTATGGGAAATGTTGAATGTACAGAAGCACAACGGGAGTGGTTGTTGTTGCGCAGGAATTATTGCCTGGCGCAGATATCGTCCCCGCCGCTACCTGAAAAGCTGGATATCAGCGAGGTGGCGAAAGCTGCAGATGCCACGCTGAGGCGAATGGGGATTGCCAGTCCGTCCGGGGAGGTATTCAGAAAAGGTACACCGGTTTGTTGATATTCAGGTAACAGGTATTAATGATGAAGCAAGGAATGGCAAACAGTATATCAATGACATGGCAACTTTTATGCGATGAACATGGTTTTACCCGGGAGCACTACAATCAGCTGAAGAAGTTCAGCCCGGAGACATTACGTGAAATTATTGCTGAAATAGCCAGCTGTCATTCATCAACCAGTGTATTGCTCAGGAATAAGTGGCTGACACCGCCGGAGGATATTCTGGAGCAGATTACCCGTGAATACGAACGAAGAATACAAAACTGTCCATCGTTCAGGAGCGAGAAGGAAGCGGAATCCTGGTTAAATGAACTGTCTTTTGCTGTGATTGCTCCGCTATACCGTGTTGCCCCCGAACAAACAGAACAGGTTGAGTCCTTTGTTCTGCAGCTTATTGCCGAGCAGGAGCGGGTTTGGGAGCTTATTTTAACCAATGATGGTTATTCATGGCATTGCGCACTTTATGATATATTATTTCATCTGGTTTTACGAAATATGGAAGACCAGCCTGAACATCAGAGACAGCGAATAACAAAAATACTTAATGAATCCGATACAAGACGGGTTGCAGAAGATATTAAATTCCGGATTTAATATCTTCAGGATGAAGAACAAAAGAGAGTTTTAAGTGATCTGGTGAATGTCCTGACTTCAAAAAGATAAAACATGCCGGAGTAATATTTTCTATATATTAATAAAACCGGTGTGTATTACCATGAAGGAGATAGGTGAGTAATCGTTATTGGATGATCTCCTTCCATAAAAATACGCGTAATCTAACGGTTCGCTCTGTACCAAAAGAAGACATTGTTCACAATATCGAGTTAATCATTCGATCGTTGAATATTTCCATTGAAAAATTTCTCAGTATAGAATATACCAATGTTGAGGGTATTCCTCTTACATCTCGAAGGATAACTATCATGGGTCTTAAACCTGGTCCAAAACCAATTGCTAAGTCGACAGGAAAACCGGATCAACGCCGACGCGATAATAAAGATACTCCTGGCAATACTCCAGGACTAAAGCCAAGTAAGTCCACAGGTAAGTAAAAAAATAAGGGTATAAATAAGCATTTATACCCTGACTATATATCCAGTCCACTGAAGGTGTTTCAGCAGCCAGATGCTCGTTCTTTCTATATCATACGCCTTTACCCCGTACCCTTTCGCAAGCAAAGACTCTGGTAAATACTCGTCATATTTATCCAGATCCTTATCAGGAACAACTGTAGCAGGCTCAAATTCTGAAGGTGCAAAATGGCATCGGAATCGATCACGACCTGGCATGCTTCCGATCATTGATTGGCATCCTGCCAGTCGTATCGTTCCGGCAAACTCATATTGACGCATTTTTCAGGCGAGTCACTGGCAGCGCACGTCTGACGATGGTTGATTTATTTTGTTGTACAGGGGCGATCGCCAGGCAGGTGCCGGAGGTTAGCTCTGAAGTGCTGAGTCGGGTAATTGCGTGCCCCTGTAAATAATTCTGTGTAACTGCCGCCGTATTAAAGGTGCTCGCTAAGGCGGTCACCAAACTCGATAATAAAACGGCTCATTGCCAGCCGCCAGTTCTGGATTGGCATACTCCATTTTTTTGACGCCGACTGTATCGCCAGATAAATCACTTTTCGCACCGAGTCGTCCGTTGGGAACACCTTGCGCTTCTTTATCGCCTGCCGAATGACGCTGTTCAGCGATTCGATGGCATTCGTCGTGTAGATGGCCTTGCGGATATCCGGTGGGTAACCGAAGAAGGTGTTGAGATTTTCCCAGTGTGTGCGCCAGCTCTTGCTGATTTGCGGGTATTTTTCATCCCAGACGCCTGCAAACTTATCCAACGCCATCAACGCCGCTTCCTCTGTCGGGGCCTGATATACCGCTTTCAGCCCGCTGGTGACGGCTTTGTAATCCTTCCACGACACGAATTTCAGGCTGTTGCGCACCATATGGATGATGCAGAGCTGAATATGCGTCTGCGGGTACACGCTATTTATCGCTTCCGGGAAGCCTTTCAGGCCGTCCACGCAGGCAATCAGGATGTCCTGAAGGCCACGATTTTTCAGCTCAGTCAGTACACCCAGCCAGAACTTTGCACCTTCATTTTCTGCCAGCCACATACCCAGCAGCTCTTTCTGACCGTCGGTATTGATGCCCAGCGCGAGGAACACCGCTTTGTTAATGACACTCCCGCCGTGACGAACCTTAACCACAATACAGTCAAGATAAACAATGGGATACAGTGCATCCAACGGTCGATTTTGCCATTCAGAGACCTGTTCTTTAACCGCATCGGTCACTTTGGATATCAGCGTGGGCGAGACATCGGCGTCGTACATTTCTTTGAACGTGGCAACGATTTCCCGCGTAGTCATGCCTTTGGCATACAGGGACAAAATCTGGCTGTCCATCTGGGTGATGCGTGTCTGATGCTTCTTAATTAGTTGCGGTTCGAAGGTATTTTCACGGTCACGCGGCGTGTTAAGTTCGATCTCGCCATCATCGTACAATACCGTTTTTGACGAGTAGCCATTACGGGTATTAGAGCCTGATTTAGGAGCATTTTTCTCATGACCGAGATGGTCAGTCAGTTCTGCATTGAGCGCCGTTTTGACGGTAAGCTTTGTCAACATGCGTGAAAACTGGTTGAGGTCGGCTTCGGTTTTAAGGCCTTTGGCCAGTTCAGCCGCAAGGGCTTTAAGTTTCTTTTCGTCCATCGTTTGCCTGTCTCCGTTGTTGGAGTGAACATATCAAAAACAGGCAATTACACAATTTTAATTACAGTCTCAATTGCGTCAGGTCGTGAAGTACTGCCCCGGGAATGACTCCGGGCTGATTCAGATTCTGACCCGCTGTCTACTTGCATGGATACTGCTCTGGCTCATTTCCTGTCGTCAGTTTCCTCATGCCCGGCTGCGGGTTTTCGGACTGAATGATAATATCTGACGACAGGAGTCGCTCATCTATCGAAGGTAAATCTCCCTGAAAGTAATAGTTCTGGCAGGGGGAACAGAACTGTAATCATTGTACCGTAATTTGAGTTGGCTACCTTTGCTACATGAAAACTTTATTCACTTTGTTCATGTTGATTGGGGTTTTTAATGAGGAAAGTTTCCAGGGTACAATCTCCATTAACCTGTTTCCGCAAAGCAAGTGGTATTTTACCGTTACCAGACCACGTCCTGGTTTCGCCGTTCTCATCCTCAAAGATATATTTCGCTTTTCTCACACCGCCTTTGGGTTTTTGTTTGGTTTCCGTTGTCCCCGCAATAGCAGAAACTGGAACCAGGTATACTTCCGGGTCAAGCCCCAAAGAAGTAATGTATTAAACTGCCTGTTGGTATTTAGCTTCCAGTTCCTTACGTTCAGCCGCTTTTCGTTCAGCATCTTCACGGCGTTCTTCAATAACAGAGTTGAGCTTTTCCTGCATGTCGAGTAATTGCTCAAAATCAAGTTCGCGTACATACGTACGCAGTGAACGAATATTCGTCATTGTCCGACTGATGATGCTGTATTCTTCTTCTTTAGTCAGTTTGCACATAATTCTCCTCTCTTTTGCAATAAACGTGTTTTCTCTGGTGGGTTGATTACCCGGTCTTTTTTACTGTGTCTGACATTTTGTACTGTGGTGCAGTTGTAATGCAAACCTTCCGGGCTTTTGGGACACAGCATTTCAGTCCTGGCTCCATCATTACCATTTTGTTGATTCGAAACGAAAACCCTCATCAACATCGATCGATTTTACCGATCGATATGATCGCATCGATCGGTTGTAACCATTTTACCCTATCTTTTTCATGGTTTTAAAATAAGCAACCCTATCTGTCGGGTAGGGTAAGAACCAACGGAGATGATTGAAATGAAAAAGGTTATTGCGGTTTCAGCGCTTGCAATGGCAGGCATGTTTTCGGCTCAGGCTCTGGCTGATGAGAGCAAAACAGGCTTTTATGTGACCGGTAAAGTTGGTGCTTCTGTTATGTCACTTTCAGACCAACGTTTCGTTGATGGTGAAGGGGCGTGGGCGGATAAATACAAAGGCGGTGACAAAAGTGATACGGTTTTTGGCGCAGGCCTTGCGGTGGGATACGATTTTTATCAGTACTACAATGTGCCGGTGCGTACTGAAGTGGAGTTTTATGGTCGCGGTAACGCTGAATCAAAATATCGTCTGAGTTATTGGGAAAGTGCCGGTGGTGCCGAGTTTGATGATGCACAGAACAAGCTCAGTGTAAACACGCTGATGCTGAATGCGTATTATGATTTCAGAAACAGCAGTGCATTCACGCCATGGATATCTGCTGGTCTGGGTTATGCACGGGTTCATCATAAAACTTCGTACATATATACCGATAACAGCCCGGCAGGCAGTGAAGTTTATTCAGCTTCAGCGTCAAAATACGAAAACAACCTGGCATGGAGCCTGGGTGCCGGTGTTAAATACGATGTGACGCAGGATTTCAGCCTTGACCTCAGCTACCGGTATCTGGATGCAGGGGATTCCACTCTGACTTATAAAGATGAGGATGGTGCTAAATATAAATCCTCTGTTGATGTCAGAAGTAACGAGTTTATGTTAGGTGCAACATATAACTTCTGACAGCCATTTCTGCCTGCGCTTTGGAGCACAGTAAAGTGCAGGTATGACAAATCAATAACAGATATCCTGATGATATTCTCCCTCTGGCAACTAATAATTTCAGATGAATGAAATATAAATAGAGCAAAAATATTACTTTCGTTGATTTTTTACAGGGGGCAGGTAGCGCGCAGTATGGTTGTCAGTCTGTTAAATGAAAAAGGACTGTTGTTGGGATACGTTGTTTTTTGCCATATCAGCCCTTCCGGAAACAATAAACAGTATTACGAAGGAGGCCCCCGGACATCTGGTTTAAATTTTGAACATAATCAAATAAAAATCTGTTGCCGGAGGGCGTAGTTTTGTGGAACTGACAAATGATGTCAGGGGTATTTATATAATTCACTTACACAAGAGTAATACTACAGGTGCAGTGATTTATGGCTGACTCAACGAGAAATCGCTCAGCGGAGCGTTTGATTGATATCCTTGTTGAATTACAGAATTATGGCGTGGTCAGTCGCCATAATTTGATGAAAAAATACAATATCACTGAGCGAACAGCATATCGTGATCTGAATATGCTTTCTCCCTTTATTGAAGCCTGTGGCGATGGAAAATACCGGCTTATTTCAACAAGAGCAGGAAACCAGAGCAAAGAATCACTGCACAAATCTCTGGCCAGGTTACTGGATACTGATGCGATTTTTCCTGAGCGGGATGAAGGTTTCTGGCAGAAATTAGAAAACAGGGCAACCGAAGAGCATATTCGTGTTCAGTTTCATAACCCTGAGCACACCATCAGGGATGATTTAAGGAAATATCTTGGTGTTCTTGAAAAAGCGATCCGCAACAGTAATGTTTGTCAGATTACATATGCCGGTAAGACCAGAATCGTTCATCCTTATAAATTAACTAATCAGAGAAGTATATGGTATTTGCTGGCTACTGAAAAGAACAAGTTAAAGTCGTTTTCATTAGCTAAAATAAAATGGCTGGATATAAAAAAAGAAAAGTTTGCAAAGAGTGAGAAAATACAGTCACTGATAAGTGAGTCATGTGACCCGTGGGTGAGCGACAAAACATTTGATGTAGTGTTGTTCATTCACAGTAATATCGCCCATTATTTTTTGCGACGGGATTTACTTCCTTACCAGCAATTGCTACACAAACATGACAATGGCATTACGCTGTCATGCAAGGCTGCACATAAAAATCAAATTATCCCGTTGATTTTATACTGGCTACCGAATGTTGAAATTATTGAACCAGTATGGCTGAAAGAAGCCGTGTTAACAATGTTAGGAAAATATCTTACTGCTGAGAATGTTTCCTGAAATATTTCAGTTGACTGATGATAAAGCAATCTGTACAGGAGGAAAAGAATGGCGTTACCTTTTATTATTTTGGGTGTGGCTGCCGGCGCTGCGGCATTCGGCGGAAAAAAAGCTTACGATGGATATCAAAAAAAGTCAGAAGCAGAGGATATCCTCGAAAAAGCAAAAGAGCGTTACGAGGAGCATAAAGGAAAATTTGAGCAGGCTGAAGCTCAGACATCATCAAAATTAACAACGCTCGGAAATAAAGAGCTTGAGATTGGTAAAGATTTCAGTGAGTTCGACAGGATTGCTGCTGAGCTCCTGGCGCGTCTGGAAAAAGAGGGCAATAAAGACCTGAAACTGAGTGTCCCGCAACATAACATCAATAAGATTCATAACCTGGCCATTTCAGCAACAGAATATCTCAGTACGGTCGTTGCTGCCGGAGTTTCCGGGGCTGCTGCGGGTTTTGCTGTGTATAGCGGAGTGATGGCATTTGCTGCGGCTTCCACAGGTACACCCATTGCAGCGCTTTCTGGTGCCGCGGCTTATAACGCGACGATGGCGGCAATTGGTGGGGGCTCACTGGCTGCAGGGGGCATGGGAATGGCTGGTGGCGCAATGGTATTAGGCACTGCAGTGGCTGCACCGTTGATTGCCATTGCGGGCTGGGCTTACGACAGACATGCGACGAAAGCTCTTGAAAATGCCCATCAGTGTGCCTGCGATGTTGAACAGGCAGTTAAGAAAATGAATCTGGCCCGGGAGCATTTTGCAAAAGTTAATCAATACGTTGATGAAATTCTCGCTGCACTGAACAGAATGCATGCTGTATTTATTAAACACTATTTTGAGCCACTTAAATCCATGCATTCTGTTATTACAACACAACAGGATATCAGTGTATCAGATGATGTCATTGTGCTTATTGACCATGGATATTCACTGGCCGCTATTATGACGGATATTATTACAACACCACTGTTTAAACCGCGGAAACAGGAAAATGGTGAGGCAGTGATAAAAGATAACGTTATTGAAATGGAAACGGATGATAATGGAATGAACGTTATTAATAAGGATGAGCTGGATGATGTACTGGCCAGTTCGGTTGTGAAATTTGATGATTTTTCATCCCGGAGTTAATGATTTACCGGGCGTTAAAGCCCGGCTTTACAAGAAGTGAAATAACATGAATGTGGAAAAATTTGACTGGACAGAAGAGTTACATCAGACCATGGTGAAGAGCCTGGTTACATCATTCGGGCTGGATTTTCTGTTGTTAAATGATCGTAAGGGTGGTGATGTTGACACTATCCATAATGTGCGTAATGGCATTTATGCCACGGAGGTTGAGCGACAGCGGTATGAAGGTCGTGGCGACTATGATTCTCATCATTACCACAGCCATGAGAACTACATCGCGACGAACCGGAAAGGAAAGCGTGCACATCAGGCAGGGACTCTTACTGATGCATATACAGGCGAAGTGTTTGCTTCAGACGATAAAAAAAATCTGGATCATATTATTTCCGCTAAAGAAATTCATGATGATCCGGGGAGGATTCTTGCTGAACGGGATGGCGCAGAACTGGCAAATGATGCTTCAAATCTGGCATTCACTCATGAATCGCTCAATAAATCAAAGAAAGCAGATTCAATGGATGCGTTTATTTGCACACTGCAGAAAAACAGAGAAGATACGTTAAGGCAGATAGCAGAGCTTGAATCTCAGGCAACGCTGACAGAAAAGGAAAAGAAACGTCTGATAAGTCTGAGAAAAAAAGCTGATGCAGATACTGAGCGTATGGAAAGGGCTGATAAATATGCCCGGGAAAAATATGAGGCCACGATTAATCAGAGCTATTACCTGAGTAGTAAGTTTGCTACTGCTGTCGCCAGTGCTTCACTTAATTCCGGTTTTCGTATGGGGACGCGACAGATGCTGGGGCTTATTCTTGCCGAGATCTGGTTCGAACTGAGGGAACGAATCCCGCATATTATCAGGCAGCAACGGAACTCATTCAGCGCCGGCAAATGCCTGTCCGAAATAACGTCAGCATTACGTGTCTGCCAGAAACGAGTACAGGAAAAATTTAGTTCTTTTTTAATTGCCTTTAAAGATGGAGTCATCGGAGGGATACTGTCAGGTATTACCACAACGCTGTTAAATATATTCCTGACAACGGAAAAAATGATTGTCCGGCTTATCAGGGAAATGTGGAACAATCTCGTTCAGGCCTTTAAAATCCTGGTGTTTAACCCGGAGGGATTATCGCCGGGGCAGTTAGCCAAAGCGGTCACTAAACTGATAGCAGCAGGTGTGGCTGTTGCCGGAGGGGTGATGATAAATGAGGCGATGGCGCAGATCCTTATTTTTCCATTTGGTTCAGAGCTTGCTGCCTTTTGTGGTGCGCTGACGACAGGTATTCTCGGGCTGGTGATGAATTATTATCTCGAATACAGCGAGGTTATGCAGCGGGTGTGGGCATTTCTGGACAAATTTAAGGATAAGTTCCGGCGGTCACTGGAATACTTTCAGGCAGTCAATGCTGAACTTGATCGCTATCTTGTAGAACTTACTGCGCTGGAATTTTCTGTTGATGCTGCCGCGTTAAATCACTTTTCGCTTCATCTGGATAGCGTAAACAGTGAGATAGAGCGCGGACTTCTGCTGAGAGAAGAAGTCAGCCGACGAGGGATTGCGTTGCCGTTTGAGTCAGGAAATGTGGCTTCTGTTCGCGACTGGTTAAATAAGCGATGAAATTACACCCTCCATTTCCCTGTAACCAGTGTGGGGCCTGTTGTCGTCATGTCAACAGGGCTGGTGAAACGCAATGTCTGGATCGTGGTGACGGTATTTGCCGTCACTATCAGACTGATTCTCATCTGTGTGCAATTTATGATAAACGCCCACAGATTTGCCGGGTTGAAGACCAGTATTTACTGAATTATCAGTCTCAGTACAGCTGGCAGGAGTTTATTGCATTAAACCAGGCCGCCTGCCTTATTCTGAATAAACTGTAATACCATTAATGGCGGCGTCAGTACAGAAACTGAGAGAACATAAAGCAGTAAAATGTCATACCGTTCAGCAGCCAGCGTTGCCTTCCCCGGCTGCTGTTATTGTAAGGCATTTTCGTTAAGTATGCAGAAGGAGAGGAGCGTGAGATTGCTGTTAAAAGGGCTCGTCGGAATGGCGCTGGCCTGGCTTGTTATTGGTTTCGGGATGGAGTTATTTTTTCTCGCCGATCGGGGTCATCCGGCATTAAGAGTAATTGTTGTCCTGGGGATGTTATTCCTGCTGATAATGATTGCGGGCGGTATGTGCCGTTCTCTTCTGTCACGAAAGAAAACATCATGACGATCCTGTTTACGCCGCTACATTTGTGGCGGCGGATGATGCCCGTTTTATGATTATTCAGAAAAATGTATTCATCTGCCACGGTATGTTTCACGGTCAGCGCCGGGCAGAAATATCGCTTTTACTCAATTATTATGAAAATTAATCTTCCGTTCATACACTGGTCACGGATTAGCAATGATAAGCGCCTCGTGTTATCAGTGGTTGTCTTTACCCTTTCTAATATCCTTGTATCCTCAGGAGCGCATCTGATTTACCGGATATTATTCTTCACCCTGGCGCTTCTTATTATTAAGGCGATGAAATCGCTTACGCTGCGTTTTATTCTTGCCTTTTCGTTCACATTACTGACAGCGGCAGATATCAGTATCAGTTTGTATTCATGGTGTACATTCGGTACAACATTTAATGATGGTTTTGCAATCAGTATCCTTCAGACAGATCCTGATGAAGTAATAAGAATGTTCAGGATGTATGTTGTTTATGTTATCGCATTTATTATCCTCTTTTTATTGTTCTTCTGTTCAGCAATAAATAAAACGTCCTCATTACCATCGGAAAAGGTCACGGTAATTACATTTTTATTGTTAATTACAGTAACGTTATATTCTTCCTTTCAGTTTGCGTTGAAGAAACAGTATCAAATAAATGAAGTTGATCCTTACATAGTCGCTTCCCGGTTTGCCACATATACCCCTTTCTTTAATCTGAACTATTTTGCACTGGCCGCAAAGGAGCATCAGAGATTAATGACGATTGCTGATACCATACCTCACTACGATCTGGTGATTACGGATAACAACACTGACGTATTTGTTCTGGTGATTGGTGAATCTGCAAGGACTGATAACATGTCCATTTACGGGTATTCGCGCCCAACCACTCCAGAGCTTCAGAAACAGAAATCACGACTGAAACTGTTCACTCAGGCAATCAGCGGGGCACCTTATACCGCCCTTGCGGTACCGCTGGCATTATCTGCTGATACCGTGCTGCATCATGATGTTCGCCATTACCCCGATAATATTATCAACATGGCGAATCAGGCGGGGTTCGATACCTGGTGGCTCAGTGCGCAGTCAGCTTTCCGACAGAACGGAACGGCTGTGGCCAGTATCGCCATGCGGGCCAGAAACAGAATTTATGTCAGAGGCTATGATGAGTTACTGCTCCCGCACCTGGCTGAAGCACTGAACAGTAATCCGGGAGGCAGGAAACTGATTGTTCTGCATCTGACGGGCAGCCATGAACCGGTTTGCAGTAACTGGCCCAGAGATAAAGCCGTGTTTAAACCGCTGGATACAGAAGAAGTCTGTTACGATAATTCCATTCATTATACCGACAGTTTGTTGGGACAGGTTTTCGCTATGCTGGAAACGCGTCGGGCATCCGTCATGTATTTTTCAGATCATGGCCTGGAGTATGACCCGACAAAAGAGCATGCCTATTTTCATGGTGGAATAAAACCCAGCCAGCAGGCTTATCATGTTCCGATGTTTATCTGGTACAGCCCGGCACTGGGAGAGCATGTCGATCGCCAGACGGAGAACAGCGTTTTTTCCACTGCGTATAATGATTATCTGATTAATGCATGGATGGGCGTAACCAGACCGGATCAACCGAAAACACCGGAGGAGGTGATTACCCGCTGGCAGGGAAAATCCGTGGTTTTTGATGCCAGCCATAACGTGTTTGACTACAAAGTATTACGAAAGAACTTTAATGAGCCTCTGGAATAATTCATTAAAGTAATTTACTTCGCTATCCTTTTTCCAGTTACTCACAAAGAAAAATATTCAGAAAATAATTCCCGGGCTGGCAGCCCGGGATGATTACTATTTTAATGGATTGTTAATCTTTGCATATTCAAACGGGCTGATACATTGTTCTCTGTTCGCATCCAGAAAATCTGCCCACCACTGTAGCATCAGTCGACGTTCTTCCAGATGTTCTGCTTTATGGATATACGCAGCACGTACACCATTACGCTCCTGATGACTCATCTGACGTTCCACTGCATCGCGGGACCACAAACCTGATTCAATCAATGCACTGCATGCCATCGCCCGGAATCCATGGCCACAGACTTCCCGGGTTGTGTCATATCCCATCACCCTCAGGGCTTTATTTACAGTATTTTCACTGATTGGTTTACGCGGGTCATGTGCTCCCGTAAAGATCAGACCATTTTCACCAGCCCATGTCTGAAGTTCTGTCAGTATGGCTACAGCCTGTTTGCTGAGTGGCACAAGATGTGGTGTTCGCATCTTGGAGCCCCGGTGTGAGAATTTTACGCCAGGTAGAGGTTCGCGTTCGGCTGGAATAGTCCACATGGCATTGTCAATATCAATTTCAGACCAGCGGGCATATCTGAGTTCACTGGAACGAATAAAAACCAGTAAATTCAGCATAACGGCAAGCCGGGTGACAGGCTGGCCTTTATAACCGTCAATACGCGACAGAAGTTCAGGCAGGCGTGAAAGATTCAGAGCGGGGCGATGCTGGCGTTTTACCGTGGTCAATGCACCAGCCATATCCAGAGCCGGGTTATATCTGATGATGCCAGACTGTACGGCGTAACGCATTACAGCAGATATTCTTTGCTGCAGACGACTGGCGATTTCATAAATTTGTTTTGCTTCTGCAGCACGAACAGGGATAAGAAGGTCCGGGGTATTGAGTGTTGTGATATCCCGGTTGCCGATAAAGGGGAAAACGTGTGTCTCGAGGCTTTTGAGTACTTTATCGCTGTGTGATTGTGCCCATTGTTTATTACTGGCATGCCAGCGTCGTGCAATATGTTCAAAAGAGAGCTGTAAATCAGGGACTACTTTTTTAACTCTTTTCTGTTCGCAAGGGTCAATCCCCTCTGAAATCAGTTTTCGGGCCTCATCCCGTTTTGTACGAGCTTCGGAGAGAGAAACTTCTGGATACACACCAAGTGCCAGAGTCTTCTCCTTACCCAGAATACGATAACGGAGACGCCAGTAACGGGAACCATTAGGATGAATCAGCAGGAACATGCCGGCCCCGTCAGTGAGTTTATAAGCCTTGTCAGTGGGCTTTGCAGCCCGGATTTTTGCGTCAGTCAGTGCCATAGTTCAGCCTTCTGAATGCGTTAAAGAGGGTACAAATTCTGTCGAACTGGGGTATACCCGCAATTATACCCACACAATGAGGTTGATGTGGGGAGAATTTGGTTGAGTTCGGTAGAATTGATTTGGAGGAAGAACACTTAAATCATGATGTTCTGAAACGAAAAACGGACCTCCGTGGAGGTCCGTTGATATGAATTTGGTGCCCGGACTCGGAATCGAACCAAGGACACGGGGATTTTCAATCCCCTGCTCTACCGACTGAGCTATCCGGGCAACGGGGCGCATTAAACCGTATTCACGTCTGCCAGTCAATCAAATTTCTGGAAACATTGTTCAACCGCTTAATATTGCGGCAATCCGCATGGTTGTGCCTGAAGTTTGCACAAATCTTTCCGACAGAAGCGACGAAAACAGATAATGCTCACTTAGGTTAGCGCACCGCCCATTCGGCACTGGGCAAAGCGCAGGATATCTTCAGCCAGACGGTGTGCCGTTTCGACATCAGCATGGCTACGATTAACCAGCATGCGGCTCAGGCAGCCCTCCAGCACCAGTTCCATCTGTTTGGCGACCATTGCAGGGTCGTCAACTTCCAGCGTTGTCAGCAGTTCATGGGTGAAGTCATGTGCTGCCTTTTTTTGCTGATCGGCTAACTGATGGATCGGATGCCCGGTATCAGGGTAAAACGTACAGGCGGCGATGAACAGACAGCCGGGATAGCGATTATTGCTCACGCATTCGGACAGCGCGGTGTAGCGCGCCAGTAATTTCTGCTCAGCGCTCAGCGTGTCATCCAGCAAAAGCTGACGCCGCCAGATATCCACCCGCTGGCTGAGGTAACGTAGCGCATCGTACAGAATGGCCTCTTTATCGGGCCAAAAGCGCTGCAGTTCATCCAGAGGATAATCGATACGTTCGGCCACCATTTCCAGCGTGGTATTGGCTATCCCTTGCACCTCAAGTAATTTCAGGGCTTCTCCCAGGACATCTTCACGTTGCACGGTATTCTCCTCCGTATTTCCTGTTGCAAGTGTCGCTCACGGTTGGCGATCGCGCAAATGTGCGCTGAAGGTCGCGGCATCCATAAAGCCCGTAACCCGAGCTTCCGGGTGCTCTTTCCCCTCGGCATCAAAGAACAAGATAGTCGGCAAACCTAAAACCTGTAGATGTTTTAGCAGAGCGACATCCTGGGCATTGTTTGCCGTTACATCCGCCTGCAACAGCACTGTGTCGCCTAGCGCTTGCTGAACCTGTGGATTGCTGAATGTATACTTCTCAAACTCTTTACAGGCTACGCACCAGTCGGCATACAGATCCAACATCACGGGCTTGCCTTTGGCTTGCGCCAGTGCCTGATTTAACGCATCCACCGATGCCACTGGCGTGAAGTTAAGGTGTGTCTGGGTTTGAGCATGCGGCGCGCCGAACGCCCAGTCCTGCAATGGACGCACGCTTACCAGTGCTGCGGCTAACAGGACAATCTGCACGATACGCATCCAGGCGTGCTTTGCCTGTAGGCTGGTGATGAACGCCCAGCCAAAGAACGCGACGCCTAACAGTGACCATAAGCGAACGCCCCACTCGTCGCCAACGATACGTTCGAGTAAGAAGACGGGAAGCGCCAGAATGACAAAGCCAAAAGCGGTTTTGACATGTTCCATCCATGGGCCACTTTTAGGCAGCAGGCGGTTGCCAAATACGGTAATCAGCATCAGGGGTAATCCCATCCCCAACGCATACAGATACAGTGTGCCGCCTCCCAGCCACATGTTCCCGCTCTGAGCGATATACAGCAAAATCGCGCTTAGCGGGGCCGTTGTGCAAGGAGAACAGATGAGGCCAGCAATTGCCCCCATCGCAAAGACGCTGCCGGGAGATCCGCCTTGCTGGCGGTTACTCATTAGCGTGAGACGCGTTTGCAGCGATGAAGGCAGTTGCAGTGTGAACAGGCCAAACATCGACAGAGCCAGCAGCGTAAAGATGACGGCAAGGCCAATCAGGACGTAGGGATGCTGAAGCGCTGCCTGGAACTGTAAACCGGCGGCTGCAACAACCAAACCCAGCGCGGTATAGGTGAGCGCCATCCCTTGAACGTAGATAAACGTCAGCAGCAGTGCCCGTCCGGTTGATAAGCGTTGCTTGCCACCCAGTACGATACCGGAAATCAGTGGATACATCGGCAGTACGCAGGGCGTAAATGCGATACCAATTCCGATCAGCAATGCCCACAGCGCGGAGAAGGGGAGTTGGGCCGTGGGCTGCGGTTTCTCTTGCGGATCTGCAGTGGCTGGGGCTGGCGCAGGGGCTGTCGCGGAACCAGCAGACACTTCACTTAATGGCACCGTTTTTGTTTCTGGTGGATAGCAAAATCCGGCGTCGGCGCAGCCCTGGTATGTGATCGTTAATGTTGCGCCAGACTTAGCCTGATTGACCGTGATCGGGACAGTCAGCTGTTTACGGTAAATCTCACTTTTGCCGTAAAACTCATCTTCATGCCAGGCGCCTGGCGGCAGTTTTACCTCGGCAATATTGGCCTGAGATGGCGTAATGCTTATCTGTTTGCGATACAGATAGTAGCCATCTTTAACCTGCCATGTGAGGTTCAGATCGTGTTGGTTTTGCTGAAAATCAAAAACAAACGCCCGATCGGCAGAAACAAACTGCGAGCGGCCAGGCGCGTCAAATAATCCGGCAAAGGTAGATGTGCTGCACAGCAGCAGGATCAGCGTAAGGATGCGTTGAGCCATGAGCGGTAATCAAAGTCTCCGTGAGTGACGGGTAAAACCAGAAGTTCAGGCGTTTGATACGGATGATGTGACTTCAGGCAATCGAGAAGGGCTTGCTGGTGTGTGACGGTGGTTTTTAAAATCATCTGGACTTCATATTCCTGTTCCAGTTTGCCCTCCCAATAGTAGAGGGAGGTCGCACCGGGTAGCAGGGTCACGCAGGCAGCCAGTTTTTCCGCCAGCACTTTGGCGGCGAGATCCTGGGCGGTTGCTTCATCCGGGGCGGTACAGAGCACCACAACGGTATCGGGGATGGAAATATCCTGACTCTTTACATCAAGCATAAACACCTCGAAAGAACAGAGTAACCAGCAAAAGAATGGTCACTATACAACGGACGAGGGAAGGATGTTAGTTAAAGCGGGGCTGGGAGGAGGAACTGCAGGGTGCCCAGGCACCCTGCAGGAAAAACTTACAGCATGAAGCTGCCCAGCAAGAAGCCGAAGCAGACAGCCAGAACTACACCCAGGGTGCCTGGGATGAAGAACGGATGGTTAAAGACGAATTTACCGATGCGGGTTGTACCGGTGTCATCCATCTGAACTGCCGCAACCAGAGTTGGGTAGGTTGGCAGAATAAACAGGCCAGAAACAGCTGCGAAAGACGCAACAGCGGTCAGTGGGGAAACGTTCAGAGCCAGAGCCATCGGCATCAGTGCTTTAGCGGTTGCAGCCTGAGAGTACAGCAGCGCAGAAGCAAAGAAGAAGATGACAGCCAGCAGCCACGGATGACCCTGAATTACGCTACCTGCAGTATCTTTGATCCAGTCAATGTTGTGAGATACGAAGGTATCACCCAGCCATGCAACACCCAGGATACAAATACAGGCGCTCATACCGGCTTTGAAGGTGCTGGAGTTCAGGATGGAGTCAGTTTCAACGCGGCAGACGATCGTGGTCAGCGTTGCGACGCTCAGCATGATGATCAGAATTGCGTTGGTGGTGTTCATCAGCGGTTTAGCGACCAGGCCAAGGCTTGGGCTGTTGATGATGGCGTATACAACGACGCAAACCACGCCCAGCAGGAACAACCAAACGGAGGTTTTCGCACCAGCTTTGATTTCAACTTGTCTTTCACCGCGCAGTTCAACCAGGCCTTCTTCCAGACGCTTACGATAAATCGGGTCGTCAGACAGTTTGGAGTTGAACAGTGCAGTGATCAGGAAGGACATAACCAGAACAGCCAGCAGGGTGGACGGAATGACCACGGACAGCAGGTGAATGTAGCTGATGCCATGACCTTCCATTACAGAAGACATGTAAACTACGGCTGCGGAGATTGGAGAAGCCGTAATTGCAATCTGTGCAGAAACCACTGCGGTAGAGAGCGGGCGGCAAGGTTTGATCCCTTGTTCCTTCGCAACTTCAGCGATAACCGGCAGCGTTGCCAGAGAGATGTTGCCGGTACCTGCGAAGATAGTCAGGAAATAGGTCACGATAGGTGCAAGGATCGTGATGTATTTCGGGTTCTTACGCAGCAGTTTTTCAGTTTGATGAACCAGATAGTCCAGACCACCTGCAATCTGCATAGCTGAAATGGCAGCGATAACCGCCATGATGATGGAAATAACATCGAACGGGATATTACCGGGTTTTACGCCGATAGCGGCGAGAACCAGAACACCCAGCCCACCTGCAAATCCAATACCGATACCCCCAAGTCTGGCACCTAAAAAGATTGCCAGCAAAACGATGATAAGTTCTAAAACTATCATATTAGCCTTCCTTGTTGTTTAACAAGTTGATATTAAATTGTTGTTTTTAAGTAACTTCGAGTAAGAAAAAAGGCACGTCATCATGACGTGCCTTCTCCGGTACTACCCTACACGATTACTGTTCGCTTTCATCAGTATAACGTTTTGCTTTATAAGCAGGGTGCATCAGGTTCTGTGCAGAGAAGATATCGTCCAGTTCAGACTCGGTCAACAGACCGCGCTCCAGGACAACTTCACGTACGCTCTTACCGGTTTCGGCACAAATTTTACCGACGATGTCGCCGTTGTGGTGACCGATGAACGGGTTGAGGTAAGTAACGATGCCGATGGAGTTGAATACAAACGCTTCACAGACTTCTTTGTTAGCAGTGATACCACTAACGCATTTTTCCAGCAGGTTGTAGCAAGCGTTGCTCAGAATGTGAATGGATTCAAACATTGCCTGACCAATGACCGGCTCCATTACGTTCAGCTGCAGCTGACCAGCTTCAGATGCCATGGTTACAGTGATGTCGTTACCGATGACTTTGAAGCACACCTGGTTTACGACTTCCGGAACAACCGGGTTCACTTTAGCTGGCATGATAGAAGAACCAGCCTGCAGTTCCGGCAGGTTGATCTCGTTCAGACCCGCACGCGGACCAGAGGAGAGCAAACGCAGGTCGTTACAGATTTTGGACATCTTCACTGCCAGACGTTTCAGTGCGCCGTGCACCATAACGTATGCGCCACAGTCAGAAGTTGCTTCAATCAGGTCTTCTGCTGGAACACAGGCGAAGCCGGTGACTTCAGCCAGTTTCTGTACTGCCAGCGGAGAGTACTCTTTCGGTGTGTTCAGACCAGTACCGATTGCTGTCGCGCCGAGGTTAACTTCCAGCAGCAGCTCAGCGGTACGGCTAATGTTTTTCACTTCTTCTTTCAACAGTACGCTAAAAGCATGGAATTCCTGACCGAGGGTCATCGGTACAGCATCCTGCAGCTGGGTACGACCCATTTTCAGGATGTCCTGGAATTCAACAGCTTTTTTCTCGAAGCCTTCACGCAGCTGGTTCAGTGCATCAATCAGTTTGATGATGGATGCGTATACAGCGATACGGAAGCCTGTTGGATATGCGTCGTTGGTAGACTGACATTTGTTAACGTGGTCGTTCGGGTTCAGGTACTGATATTCACCTTTCTGGTGACCCATCAGTTCCAGACCGATATTGGCCAGAACTTCGTTGGTGTTCATGTTGACGGAGGTACCCGCACCACCCTGGTAAACGTCTACCGGGAACTGATCCATGCATTTTCCGTTATTCAGGACTTCATCACACGCCGCGATGATGGCATTTGCCACACTCTTAGGAATGGTTTGCAGCTCTTTGTTGGCCATTGCCGCTGCCTTTTTAACCATTACCATACCGCGAACAAATTCAGGAATATCGCTGATTTTGTTGTTGCTAATGTAGAAGTTTTCAATCGCTCTCAGAGTGTGGACACCGTAGTAGGCGTCCGCTGGAACTTCCCTGGTACCCAACAAGTCTTCTTCGATACGAATGTTGTTTAACATGTGAACCTTCTTTTTCAAGCTGCCAATGATTTGACTAAACACACAGGATATATGTGATTTCGATTGTTTCCCGACCGACGATTATCCCCTGCATCGGTCTGATACCCGAGATCATATGCTGGTTAAGGATTTCTACCGTAATCTGGATCACTTAAAGCGTGGAATTTACCCCTTATTTATTATTCTGTGAAATGGATCACCCCTTTGTGATTAACCCCAAATATTAGTGTACAAGTCACTTGAAATTTTGCTAACCACCACAATATCAAATCGATGCGATTAACATAATTTTTCGAACAGAAGTTGAACAAAACGGCTGTTATTAACAGGAGATCCCTTTGCGCTGGATACCATTACTTGCTATTTTTCTCTATATTTACATAGAGATATCTATTTTTATCCAGGTTGCCCATGTGATGGGCGTCCTGATGACGCTGATTTTGGTCATTTTTACGTCGGTTATCGGTATGTCTCTGGTTCGTAATCAGGGATTTAAGAACTTTTTACTGATGCAACAAAAAATGGCGGCTGGTGAAAGTCCGGCTGCAGAAATGATCAAAAGTGTATCGCTGATTATCGCTGGCCTGCTGTTGGTGCTGCCTGGTTTTTTCACCGATTTCCTCGGTCTTCTTCTTTTATTACCCCCGGTGCAAAAACATCTGACGATGAAACTGCTGCCACATTTACGTTTTTCGCGTATGCCTGGTGGTGGTTTTAGCGCCGGAACGGGTGGCGGTGAGACTTTTGATGGTGAATTTCAGCGCAAGGATGACAAGCACGACAGCATCGAACATAAAGACGATCGTCGGGATTAAGCATCAGTATGAAGGCCGGATAAGCGTTAGCGCCATCCGGCAAAAGTATTTATAGGCTGGATGATGGCGTCAACGTTGCCTTCTCCGGCCTGCGGGGTAAAAACAGCCACAGCCCTGCCAGCATAATCAATGTGTACAGACTCTTCCAGCCGACCATCGCCAGTAGCAGTAGGCACAGCAGACCTCCAATGACCGCCAGTGCGCGATAATGCCCTTTCAGTAATCGACACCCCGCCAACATGCACAGCAAATAAATCATAATAAAGATGCCGTTGGCGTAGACGATTAACGCATCGAGATTGATTTGCAGCATATAGATGCACAGAGTACTGACTACGCAGCAGCCCAATACGGCGTTTAGCGCATTGCGCGGAAGGTGGCGGGGGGACAGGCGAGCTAGATAACTCTCCGGCTTATACTGCGCTTGCGACCAGACCAGTCGGGCGAAACTTTGAATATAAATGTTGAGGCTGGCAAAACAGGCCAGATAACCAATGATGCAGGCGACCCACAGTGCCTGCACACCAAACAGTTGCACGACGATTTCTGGCAGCGACGCTGCGGCCGCCATTTGCTCGCCGTAGGCACCAAAATGGAGAACGACGACGGTGCATGCCCAATAAACAGACCCTGCCAGCAGCAGGCCAATCATCAGTGCGCGTGGGAAGTCTCGTTCCGGGTTTTTGAATTCAGACGCCAGGTGGGCAAACGCTTCAAGGCCGACAAAACACCAGAACATCACCGACAGCGCGGCGAACAGGCCGGGAAGCTCGATATCGGTAATCGCAGGGAAGGGGATTTCGCCTGGTTTCAGATCGCCTGCCCACCAGATAGCGACTATGAGGGCAACAATCAATCCGGCAATGACCGTTTGCAGATTAGCGCTTGAGCTTGCGCCGCGGGAGCCGATGTACCAAACCAATGCCAGCGTACCGAGCTCAGCCAGCAGAAGCTGCTCGTCATGCCAGCCAAACATCGCCTGACCGAATCCGGCGGCGATATGCAATGCTGCAGGCAAACCGACAGGAATGACCGACAAAAATAACCATCCGGTGACGCGCTCCAGACGTGAACCAAAGGCCATGCCGACAAAATGTGCCACACCGCCTGCACTGGGAAAATGACGCCCCAGTACGGCGAAGACAATCGCCACGGGAAAGACCAAAACAATCAGCGCCGGCCATGCCCACAGGCTGTTGTTGCCCGCAACCAGTGCGGCCAGCGCGGGGACGGCAAAAACGCCTGTACCTAACAATGATGTCGACAACAGGCCAACGCCCTGAGCCAGTCCCAGCTCTTGTTTCAGTCCGCTCATAAATTGTTATCCGGTTATGCCCATTGACCGGGCTACAGCGCAGATTTTTGATGGTATCACAATCAGATTTGCTTATGACGACGTGGCTGAAATCGTTATGAAATGTGAGGCGCGTCGGCGTTTTGACGGGATTTTCTGCTGATAAAAAATTTTTTTCGCTTGCCCCCTTGAAGGCACAAAACCCCATCCCCATCTCTCTGGTCACTAGCCGGGAAACCGTTTACGGGCCGGCGTCACCCATAACTGATAAAGACTTTCTCAAAGGAGAGCTATCAATGAGTATTCGTCCGTTACATGATCGTGTGATCGTCAAACGTAAAGAAGTTGAATCAAAATCTGCTGGCGGCATCGTACTGACTGGTTCTGCAGCAGGTAAATCAACTCGTGGCGAAATCATCGCTGTCGGTAAGGGTCGCATCCTGGACAACGGTACCGTACAGCCGCTGGACGTGAAAGTCGGCGATATCGTTATTTTCAACGATGGCTACGGAGTTAAATCTGAGAAGATCGACAATGAAGAAGTGTTGATCATGTCTGAAAGCGACATCCTGGCAATTGTTGAAGCCTAATCCGCGAACGACACTGAACATACGAATTTAAGGGAAAGAGAAAATGGCAGCTAAAGACGTAAAATTCGGTAACGACGCTCGTGTGAAAATGCTGCGCGGCGTAAACGTACTGGCAGATGCAGTGAAAGTTACCCTCGGTCCAAAAGGCCGTAACGTAGTTCTGGATAAATCTTTCGGTGCACCGACCATCACTAAAGATGGTGTTTCCGTAGCACGTGAAATCGAACTGGAAGACAAGTTCGAAAACATGGGTGCGCAGATGGTGAAAGAAGTTGCCTCTAAAGCGAACGACGCTGCAGGTGACGGTACCACCACCGCAACCGTACTGGCTCAGTCCATCATCACTGAAGGTCTGAAAGCCGTTGCTGCGGGCATGAACCCGATGGATCTGAAACGTGGTATCGACAAAGCTGTCGCTGCTGCTGTTGAAGAACTGAAAGCACTGTCCGTACCGTGCTCCGACTCTAAAGCTATTGCTCAGGTTGGTACTATCTCCGCTAACTCCGACGAAACCGTAGGTAAACTGATCGCTGAAGCGATGGACAAAGTCGGTAAAGAAGGCGTGATCACCGTTGAAGACGGTACCGGTCTGCAGGACGAACTGGACGTGGTTGAAGGTATGCAGTTCGACCGTGGCTACCTGTCTCCTTACTTCATCAACAAGCCGGAAACTGGCGCAGTAGAACTGGAAAGCCCGTTCATCCTGCTGGCTGATAAGAAAATCTCCAACATCCGCGAAATGCTGCCGGTTCTGGAAGCTGTAGCGAAAGCAGGCAAACCGCTGCTGATCATCGCTGAAGATGTTGAAGGCGAAGCGCTGGCAACTCTGGTTGTTAACACCATGCGCGGTATCGTGAAAGTCGCTGCGGTTAAAGCACCTGGCTTCGGCGATCGTCGTAAAGCAATGCTGCAGGATATCGCAACCCTGACCGGTGGTACCGTTATCTCTGAAGAGATCGGTATGGAGCTGGAAAAAGCAACTCTGGAAGATCTGGGTCAGGCGAAACGCGTTGTTATCAACAAAGACACCACCACCATCATCGATGGCGTGGGCGACGAAGCTGCAATCCAGGGGCGCGTGACTCAGATTCGTCAGCAGATCGAAGAAGCAACTTCTGACTATGACCGTGAAAAACTGCAGGAGCGCGTAGCGAAACTGGCAGGCGGCGTTGCGGTTATCAAAGTTGGTGCTGCGACTGAAGTTGAAATGAAAGAGAAGAAAGCTCGCGTTGAAGATGCCCTGCACGCTACCCGTGCTGCGGTAGAAGAAGGCGTGGTTGCTGGTGGTGGTGTTGCGCTGATTCGCGTAGCGTCTAAAATTGCCGGCCTGAAAGGTCAGAACGAAGACCAGAACGTAGGTATCAAAGTTGCGCTGCGCGCAATGGAATCCCCACTGCGTCAAATCGTACTGAACTGCGGCGAAGAGCCGTCTGTTGTGGCTAACACCGTGAAAGCCGGTGACGGTAACTACGGTTACAACGCTGCAACTGAAGAATACGGCAACATGATCGACATGGGTATCCTGGATCCAACCAAAGTAACTCGTTCTGCTCTGCAGTACGCTGCTTCTGTTGCGGGTCTGATGATCACCACCGAGTGCATGGTTACCGACCTGCCGAAAGGCGATGCGCCAGACTTAGGTGCTGCCGGTATGGGTGGTATGGGTGGAATGGGCGGCATGATGTAATTGCCCACACCCTGCATCCTTCAGGCTGCAGATGCGTGGGCTGCGTTTGCTAACCCCAGTCACTTACTTGAGTAAGCTTCTGGGGATTAACAAACTGGCCGCCTTCCTGCAACCAGAATGATTTGGGTGCTCATCTCCCAGAATTGAGAAACCCTCGGGCAGAAATGTCCGGGGGTTTTTCTTTTGGTCATCTTTTTAGTATATGATTCAGCTACGGACATAACGTCCAACTAATTGATTATGGGGAATGACATGCACGTGAAATATTTAGCAGGGATCGTTGGTGCCGCGCTACTGATGGCGGGTTGTAGCTCCAGCAACGAACTGAGTTCAGCCGGGCAAAGCGTACGTTTTGTTGAAGACAAGCCTGGCGCAGAGTGCCAATTGATAGGCACTGCAACCGGTAAGCAAAGCAACTGGCTTTCTGGCCAGCACGGCGAAGAGGGCGGCTCAATGCGTGGCGCAGCAAACGATCTGCGTAACCAGGCTGCGGCAATGGGCGGTAACGTGATTTATGGTGTCAGCAGCCCATCACAGGGAATGCTGTCCAGCTTTGTTCCTACCGCCAGTGAGATGATTGGACAGGTTTATAAGTGCCCTAACTGATTACACTTCATCCTTCAACCAGCCTCTTTGTTGGCTGCGCTGTGAAACCCCAGTCACATAGTTATCTATGCTCCTGGGGATTTTCTTCGCTTGCCGCCGCGATGCCGATTGAATGCTTTTGTGTAATAAAGTGGCCTGGACAGGCTCATGCAATCGTAGGCCTGATAAGCGTAGCGCCATCAGGCATTCTGAATCTTATGTGCAGACTGAACGCGTAAATGATGCAGCGCGCGCAGGCACTGATCCTGATTGAGCTTTTGTGTCTTATCACCCGTCAACGTTCTGACAAACACCTGGCACGGTACACCGGCAAGTTTTTTCAGCCGTGGGCTGAAGTCGAGAAGGCGGCGAGTAATGGCTTCGGCTTCTTTACTGCCGGAAGGCGCGCGGGTTTTTACTACCGAACCACAAAACTGAGCATTCCCTTTGTCATCCTTATAGCGGTAAATAATCGCCAGATAATGATTAAACAGGTTATGTTTCCATTCGGGTTGTGTATAAGAGTCGTATTCCAGATTGTCGTTTTGCTGACAATCAACATCGTACAGCGGCAGGAAATCCAGCAGCGATGTTATTCGTAGCGCGAGCTCTCGCATGCCAGCATTATTTATTGCGTGAATAATTGCATGCGCCAACACCTGAATCTGTAATTCATTAACCAGTAATTCGTGAGTTTGTCTGTCATGCAGCGTCAGAGAAAATGCTAAGTTTTCCCCTTTATCATCCACTAACATCAGTGAATTTATGCGACGGTTAATATCCGCATTTTTCAGTTCATCTTCCTGAATTAACGGAATGTTCTCGTGCATCTTTTTGCTGGCTTTTTCGCATTCTTTCTCATATTGCGCACGCTCGTTTTCGCTAAGCTGATGTTTAGCAGAGAGCCTGCTTTCCAGGGCGATAAGCAAGTCTCTTAGCCCGAGCGGAGAAAGGAAAAATAACGATTCCTTATTTCTTGGCTCTTTTATCTTTAACGCCAGAGCAATGAATTCATTCTTTTGGCGAATTACGCCGGTATTAATACCCTTAATACTTATAGCCATAAAAGGTTCTCCCTAACCATATATTTATTAATGTTCTGCATTTGAAACTATTGATAAAATCTACGAATGAATAATTTAACAGAGCTAATTAAAATAGCACAGATTAAAAGTGTGACTCCACTTGCGGGGATTTAAATAATAAGTAATCGTGGAGAGTGTCCGGAATCGGACACTCAATAATGGTTATTGTTGGCGTAACTGCAGGTCCAGCGGCGTTTTACTTGGCTCTCCGCCAATTTCTCGCGCCAGTTTGGGGACCATGTAACCGGAAACCAGCGTTAGCAGTTCACGCATAATTTGACGCGCTTCATCATCGCTGACCATAAAGTGGGCGGCACCCTGCACTTTATCCAGCACGTGCAGGTAATAGGGCATCACACCCGCATCAAACAGTGCGTTGCTAAGGTTGGCGAGCGTTTGTGCGTTATCGTTCACACCACGCAGCAATACGCTTTGGTTGAGTAGCGTAACGCCCGCGGCGCGCAGACTGCTCATCGCCTGGCGAAACGTCTCATCAACTTCATTGGCATGGTTAATGTGATTGACCAGCAGAATCTGCAAGGAGGAGTGTGCAAAGCGCTCGACCAGTCCTTCTGTAATGCGAGCCGGGATAACAATCGGCAAACGGCTGTGAATACGCAGACGCTTAATGTGCGGAATAGCTTCCAGTTGCGTGAGCAACCAGTCCAGTTCGCGGTCTTTGGCCATTAACGGATCGCCACCGGAGAAGATGATCTCATCCAGCTCAGGATGCGCGTTAATGTAGTCGAGGGCGACCTGCCAGTTGCGCTTATTGCCTTGGTTTTCGGCATATGGGAAGTGTCGACGGAAGCAATAGCGACAATTCACCGCACAACCACCTTTGACCAGCAACAGTGCCCGATTGCGATATTTATGCAGCAGACCGGGAACCACGCTGTGCTGTTCTTCCAGCGGATCGGTCGAGTAACCTGGCGCGGCAACAAACTCTTCCTGGGCTGTCAGTACCTGACGTAAAAGCGGATCGTCCGGGTTGCTTTTCTCCATGCGGGCAATAAACGCGCGCGGCACGCGCAGGGCGAAAAGCCGTCTCGCGTCGCGTCCGGCCAACAGTTTTTCATCTGCGTCTATGTTCAAAAGATGCAGAAGTTCATCGGGATCGGTCACAACATCGGCAAGTTGCGATAACCAATCTTCTCTGGATGGGGTATTTAGGGTTACAATATGCGCCATTTTGTGGCTTAGCTACCAGTTAACAATTTTCAGAGGGCCTTATGGCAACGTACTATAGCAACGATTTTCGTGCTGGTCTTAAAATCATGTTGGACGGCGAACCTTATGCGGTTGAAGCCAGCGAATTCGTTAAACCAGGTAAAGGCCAGGCGTTTGCGCGCGTTAAGCTGCGTCGCCTGCTGACCGGTACTCGCGTAGAGAAAACCTTCAAGTCTACTGACTCCGCTGAAGGCGCAGACGTAGCCGACATGAACCTGACCTTCCTGTATAGCGACGGTGAGTTCTGGCACTTTATGAATAACACCACTTTCGAACAGCTGGCTGCAGACGAGAAAGCGGTAGGCGATAACGCTAAATGGCTGCTGGACCAGGCTGAATGCATCGTGACCCTGTGGAACGGTCAGCCGATCTCCGTGACTCCGCCGAACTTCGTTGAGCTGGAAGTTGTTGAAACCGACCCAGGTCTGAAAGGCGATACCGCTGGTACTGGCGGCAAACCGGCTACCCTGTCCACCGGCGCAGTCGTTAAAGTTCCGCTGTTCGTACAGATCGGCGAAGTGATCAAAGTGGATACTCGCTCCGGCGAATACGTTTCTCGCGTAAAATAAGTCTTCCATTTGATCTTATGGCGCAGGTTGCTGCGCCATACTTTTTCCAGGGCAGGAATGATGAAACGTCTTCTCGGTCTTGTAATGCTACTCCTTTTCACCAGCACCCTCCTGACGGGTTGCAATACCGCGCGCGGCTTCGGTGAAGACATCAAACATCTTGGCAATTCAATCTCTCACGCCGCCAGCTAATCCTTTCATATAGTCTTAAAAACGGTTGTTTATCCATCACACTCCCAGATCTTGTCTATTATTAAGTAGCTATACACAAACAATATTGGCTAGAAAAGGAAGACGTTATGGTTAAGAAGACAATTGCTGCGATCTTTTCTGTGTTGGTTCTTTCTTCAGTGTTGACTGCGTGCAATACAACAAAAGGTGTTGGGCAGGATATCTCTGAAGGCGGTAGCGCAATCTCTGGTGCAGCGACAAAAGCTCAGCAATAATCATGAACGGTACGACGTCGTGTCGTACCGTTAATCTCCCTTCCCAGGGAGTGAAAGGAACGGCGAGAAGCGGTTCCCCAGATGCAGTTTCATACGGATATTCCGCTTATAGGTGTAGACCGTTTTGCCATGAATGCTGAGCGCGGCGGCAATGGCATTGTTACTCACACCATCCATCCACATTGATAATACTTTCTCCTCTTGCGGCGTAAGCAAAGGCGTGGCGTTTTTGGCTATTTCTAATGCGGGGCGAACCTGAAGCGCTTCCTGAATTGTGTGGGAGAGTGTGTTCAGCGTGGTGTGCTTGGTTAAGACCGAATGGGCGACGGATTGAGAGGGCACGATAGGGGCATGCTGTCTGTCTGCTGATTGCAGTAAAATCAGTGGGATGACGCCACAACTCATAAAAAAAGGTTTAATTGGCTGACTGGAGTGCGTCTCGCTAATAAAACTGTATAAATCCGCGATCACCAGATGCGGTTTCCATTGCAAAATATGCTCTTTTGCTAACAGGAGATTATTGATTCCTGATACCAGAAATGAAGAGCTGAACCTGCCAGAATGATTAAGCAAGGCCTCTATCCCTGTGCGGGTAAAGTGGCACCGGTCAATCACTAAAATTTTAAGCATAAACGTTTCGCATTCAGAAGAGGGGCAATCGACTTTCTGGTTTCAGAAAGCCCTTCATCATAGAGAACTCCGATGAGTGCCAAATGCGGGAACTACGCCGCTAATTATGCTTAATTCTTGCTTTTAGCAGGCAGTGAATAAAAAGGTTGAAATTCATTTTCTTCCGGGCAAAAATGCCATTTCACACATCAGCTTTGTAGGACGACCTGCAAACGCTTCTTTCACCGGGGACGGCCCCATTGTTCTGGAGCCTGATATGTCCTGGATCGTTTTATTAATTGCAGGTTTGCTCGAAGTCGTCTGGGCGATTGGCCTGAAATACACCCACGGTTTTACGCGTTTGACGCCAAGCATCATCACTATTGCGGCTATGATCGTCAGTATCGCCATGCTCTCCTGGGCAATGCGCACATTACCTGTAGGAACCGCTTATGCGGTCTGGACCGGTATTGGTGCTGTTGGGGCGGCCATTACAGGGATTTTACTGCTGGGTGAGTCTGCCAGCCCGGCGCGTTTGCTGAGCCTTGGGCTGATCGTTGCTGGCATTATTGGTCTGAAGCTGAGTACTCACTAAGCGCCAGGCTGTTTCACCCAAATCAGTTTATTCACCTCAAACCCTTCCCGGGTCGCGATGGCTAACATTTGCTGTTTCATTTCATCTGAAATAGTCGGGGTCCGTGAAAGGATCCACAGGTAGTCGCGATCCGGACCGCAAACCAGTGCGTGACGATATTCCCGGTCGAGTGCAATTACGTTATACCCTCCATAGAACGGGCCGAAGAACGAAACCTTAAGCGCGGCCCTGCTTGGATCTCCGGTGAAATAGGCTTTCCCTTCCGTTTTCTGCCACATCTCCCTGTCAGGGTTATAGCCTTTATTGATCACGTTGATGCCGCCGTCGTCGCGCAAACTGTACGTTGCGGTTACTTTATCCAACCCGCGCTCGAAACGATGGTCGAAACGCGCTATTTCATACCAGGTGCCCAGATAACGTTTGGCATCAAAGTTATTCACCACGGTAACGCCTTTCGGCGGTGTCGGGGAGCTACACGCGACAACCAGGAATGCAGCCGTAACTGCAGCAACGACGGGCAAAATGCGCATGGGATTTTCCTTGCTGTATTTTTGTTAAGTGTAGATGACAACAGGAAAAAAAGAGAAAGAAAGGAGGCCCAATATCCTGGGCCTCATTGTCAGTTATTGCAGTTTTTCAAGAATACGCCAGGCTGCATCGACGCGGGCAGGGTTAGGATAGCTTTTGTTTGCCAGCATCACGATGCCAAGGTTTTTTTCTGGAACGAAGGCAACGTAGCTGCCAAATCCACCAGTGGATCCCGTTTTATGTACCCATGAGGCTTTCACTGCGGGGGCGGGCGGGTTTACCTCAACGGCGGGAAGCGCTGCTAATGCCACTTTGCTGTCGCTACCGTTGATGATCGAATCAGCTTTCAGCGGCCAGTTCAGCATCTCCCAGCCTAATCCCTGGTACATATCGCCAATACGCCAGTAGCGAGACTGCGCAAGCTCAATGCCCTGCTGGAGTGTTTTCTCCTGAACCTGGCTGGCGTCCATGTTGGCCTGAACCCAGCGGGCCATATCAATAACGCTGGATTTCACGCCATAGGCTTCGGCGTCAAGTTGTCCCGGAGAAACGTGTACGGGCTTCCCTTCGCGATAGCCCCAGGCATAATCTTTTTGTTCGCTTTGCGGAACCGTAATCCAGGTATGCGCCAGTTTTAATGGTTGCAGGACGCGTCTGGTCATCGCCTCTTCGTAGCTCATACCTGAGGGTTTCACCGCCAGCGCGCCAAACAGACCAATGCTGGAGTTAGCGTAAAGACGCTTAGTGCCCGGAGTCCATTGTGGCTGCCAGTTTTGATAAAAGCGCAGTAATGCGGCTTTATCCGTAACGTCATCGGGGATCTGCAGCGGCAGGCCACCTGCCGTATAGGTGGCTAAGTGCAGCAGGCTGATACCCTGCCACTGTTTGCCTGTCAGTTCTGGCCAGTATTTCGTGACCGGATCGCTGAGCTTAATTTCACCGCGGGCGATAGCGTCGCCGCCCAACACGCCGTTAAACGTCTTACTGACCGACCCTAGCTCAAACAGCGTTTGCTGCGTGACTGGGTGGTTATTGGCGATATCGGCTTTACCCCAGGTGAAATAATAGGGTTTACCCTGGTAGATAACCGCAACGGCCATACCCGGAATAGCCTGCTCCTGCATCAACGGGGTGATGGTGTGATTAACGATATCGGCAATCTGTTGTTCTGTTTTTGCCGCGGCAAACGTGGAGAAAGAGGCTGTCAGCAGCAGAGCGCAGCATAACGATTTTTTCATCATGAAATCAGTTCCGTAATTAAAAGCGAAAGGGTGTCCGGGCCCGTCAGACGCAATCAGTGTGTTTGATTTGCATCGTGTTGACAAACGGTTAAATTTAGCAGCAGATATAAGTTTTTCTAACAGGCCGGATGATGACGCGTAGCTATATCCCTCTTAACTCGCTGCGGGCTTTTGAAGCCGCGGCCAGACATCTCAGTTTTACCCGCGCCGCGATTGAGCTCAACGTGACGCATTCTGCCATCAGTCAGCATGTAAAAGCGCTGGAGCAGCAGCTAAATTGTCAGCTTTTTGTGCGGGGCTCTCGTGGGTTAATGTTGACGACAGAGGGAGAAAGTCTGTTACCTGTACTTAATGACTCTTTCGATCGTATGGCGGGGATGCTGGATCGTTTTGCCACCAAACAGACCCAGGAAAAACTTAAAATTGGCGTGGTGGGGACTTTTGCGGTTGGGTGTCTGTTTCCTTTACTGGGCGGTTTTAAGCGCAGTTACCCGCATATTGATTTGCATATTTCTACCCATAATAACCGCGTGGATCCCGCTGCCGAAGGGCTGGATTATACCATTCGTTACGGAGGGGGAGCCTGGCACGATACCGATGCGCAATATTTATGTAGTGCGCTGATGTCTCCGCTGTGCTCGCCAACATTGGCTTCGCAGATTAAAGCACCTGCGGACATCCTGAAATTTCCATTATTGCGATCGTATCGACGTGATGAATGGGCGCTTTGGATGCAGGCGGCCGGAGAGGCGCCTCCGTCACCGACGCACAACGTGATGGTGTTTGATTCGTCCGTCACCATGCTGGAAGCCGCTCAGGCGGGGATTGGTGTGGCAATTGCACCAGTCAGAATGTTCACGCATTTACTCAGCAGTGAACGTATCGTTCAGCCGTTTTTAACGCAGATTGATTTGGGAAGCTACTGGATAACGCGTTTGCAATCGCGCCCGGAGACACCGGCGATGCGTGAATTTTCCCGTTGGTTGACCGGGGTGCTGCACAAATAAAAAGGCCCACCAATGGCGGGCCTGATCATTAACGCATGTACTTAGATGGTCAGAATACCAATCGCCGTTACAACGGTCAGGATAGCTGCCAGTCCGTAGAATACCCATTTGCCAGCAGGCACGTGGATCTTCAGGTCATGCATCGCGTGGTGCATACGGTGTAAACCACACCACAGCGGCAGAACGATCATCAGGAACAGAAACGCACGTCCGATGAAGCTCTGAGCGAATGCCAGTACGCGTTCATAGCTGAAAGCATCAGGAACAAAGCCCAGCGGCAGCATAATGCCTACCAGCAGGATCATTACCGGCGCAATGATTGCGCTCCACATACCGCCTGCACCAAACAGGCCCCAGAATACGGGTTCGTCAGAGCGTTTTGGATTTGGATTAATCATTCCGGACTCCTTACCAGAACAGGGCAACAAACAGTATGACTACTGTCGCAACCACAGTAACTGCCCAGAGACCTTTGATGATCGGCTCTGGCCCCATTTTTTCGTCTTTTACGATGATGTTGGCTGCTTTTGGCGCCAGCTCAAACCAGGTTTTGGTATGCAGCAGCGCTGCTGCCAGGGCGATAATGTTAAGGATTACCACCACCGGGTTTTGCAAAAAGGCGACAAAGCCCATCCAGGACTCTGCACCATGCTTGAGTGCAAACAGGCCGATAATCAGTTCAATGCTGAACCAGACTGCCGGAACTGCCGTGCCTTCACGCAGCATGTAAAAACGATAAAATGGCAGCTTTTTCCACCAGGTGGACGTCATTGGCCGCACATAGGCTTTACGTTTAGTCGTCATCGTGCACTCCTTAGCGTGGTTTCAGGGTAGCGATAAGAAAGTCTTTTGAACTTTCAACTTTACCCTGCTGAATGGCCGCAGCCGGATCGACGTGTTTCGGGCAGACTTCGGAGCAGTAGCCCACAAAAGTACAGGTCCACACGCCGTTCGGGCTGTTCAACTGAGCCATACGCTCCTTCTTACCGTGGTCGCGGCTATCTTCGTTGTAACGATGCGCCAGCGTAATCGCAGCCGGTCCAATGAACTCAGGGTTCAGGCCGAACTGCGGACACGCGGCATAGCACAGACCACAGTTGATGCAACCGGAGAACTGATGATACTTCGCCATCTGCGCCGGAGTCTGGGTGTTTGGACCCTGATCCGGTGTACGCGGGTTACCGATAATGTACGGTTTGATCGCTTCCAGGCTTTCGATAAAGTGCGTCATGTCGACGACCAGATCGCGCTCAATCGGGAAGTTGCCCAGCGCTTCAATCTTCATGCCGTTGGTGTAATCACGCAGGAAGGTTTTGCACGCCAGTTTCGGTACATTGTTGACCATCATGCCGCAGGAGCCGCAGATCGCCATACGGCAGGACCAGCGGTAGCTCAGGTCCGGTGCCAGGTTATCCTTGATGTAGCCCAGCGCATCCAGCAGTGACGTGGTTTCATCATAAGGAACTTCGTAGAAAGCACTGTGCGGCGCGGTATCGGTTTCCGGGTTATAGCGCACCACCTCAACTTTCAGGTTTTTCATCTCAGCCATTCGCCTTCTCCTTCTTATCGGCTGCTTCCGCTTCGCCACCGTAAACACGTTTAGCCGGTGGCAGAGTGGTGATTTTCACGTCGCTGTATTCCAGGCGAGTCGTGCCGTCAGCATCGCGGAAGGCGAGGGTGTGTTTGAGGAAGTTCACATCGTCACGCTCGGTGCAGCCTTCATCCAGACGCTGGTGCGCGCCGCGGGATTCTTTACGCGCCAGAGCAGAGTGCGCCATACATTCAGCAACGTTCAGACCGTGACCCAGTTCGATGGTATACAGCAGGTCGGTGTTGAAGACGCTGGAGGTATCAGTGATACGTACGCGCTTGAAGCGTTCCTGCAGTTCCGCCAGCTTATCAACGGTTTTCTGCATGAGTTCCGGCGTACGGTAGATACCGCAACCTTCTTCCATGGACAGGCCCATTTCGTCACGGATCTTAGACCAGTTTTCGTTACCTTCCTGGTTAACCAGATCTTTCAGACGTTTTTCAACGCCAGCAACCTGTGCATCAAGAGCGGCACTGTTTGCAGCGCCAGCCGTTGCAGCGCGTTCTGCTGCCTGCTCACCGGCCATACGACCGAAGACCACCAGTTCTGCCAGGGAGTTAGAGCCCAGACGGTTAGCGCCATGCAGACCAACAGAGGAACATTCGCCGACAGCGAACAGACCTTTAATGCGGGTTTCACAGTGCTGATCGGTTTCGATACCGCCCATGGTGTAGTGCGCGGTCGGACGTACCGGGATCGGTTCTTTAACCGGATCGACACCCACGTAAGCTTTCGCCAGTTCGCAGATGAACGGTAAACGTTCGAGCAGTTTTTTCTCGCCGAGGTGACGCAGGTCGAGGTGAACCACATCGCCACGCGGAGTGGAAATGGTGTTGCCTTTGCGCCATTCGTGCCAGAACGCCTGAGAAACTTTGTCGCGCGGACCAAGTTCCATGTATTTGTTTTTTGGCTCGCCCAGCGGGGTTTCCGGACCCATGCCGTAGTCTTGCAGATAACGGTAGCCGTTTTTGTTGACCAGAATACCGCCTTCACCACGGCAACCTTCCGTCATCAGGATACCGGAACCTGGCAGACCTGTTGGGTGATACTGAACGAATTCCATATCACGCAGCGGAACGCCGTGGCTCAATGCCATGCCCATACCGTCGCCGGTTACGATGCCGCCGTTGGTGTTGTAACGGTAAACACGACCTGCGCCGCCCGTTGCCATAACAACAGCGTTAGCACGGATCTGCACCAGCGTGCCTTCCATCATGTTCATGGCAACCAGGCCGCGAGCATGACCGTCGTCAACCAGGATATCCAGAACGAAGTGTTCGTCAAAGCGCTGAATCTGCGGGAACTGCAAAGATGTTTGGAACAGCGTATGCAGCATGTGGAAGCCGGTCTTATCCGCGGCAAACCAGGTACGCTCGATTTTCATGCCGCCGAAGCGACGTACGTTGACGCTACCGTCTTCACGACGGCTCCATGGGCAGCCCCATTGTTCCAGTTGCGTCATTTCAGTTGGGCAGTGGTGGACAAAGTAATCCACGACATCCTGCTCACACAGCCAGTCTCCGCCTGCTACCGTATCGTGAAAATGGTAGTCAAAGCTGTCATGATCCTGCGCGACAGCAGCAGAGCCGCCTTCGGCAGCAACGGTATGGCTGCGCATTGGGTACACTTTTGAGATCAGTGCGATTTTAGCGTTGGGATTTGCTTGTGCGGCAGCAATTGCAGCACGTAATCCCGCGCCACCGGCGCCTATAATGGCAAGATCGGCTTGAAAGGTTTGCACGACATTCCTCCAGATTGTTGTTATTTCATCCCTGCCTGAAATCAGATGCTTCATCGGCTTCAAACAGGTTATGAACGCGTTTCCACTGCTCCTTTATAGGTACAATAGTATAGTCTTAGGGATGTGCGGGAAATTTGACGTGTTCGATTTTTTTAGCTTGTCACAGGGGGGAATTATCATTGAATTTGATTAATTTAATTACTAAACCACCCTATGTCGCTTTTTTTATCCAATTGCCAGCGCTGATTACTGCTGCCTGAAATTTGTCTCGTTAGCGCGATACGAGTAGACTTCGTGCCCTTGTCTTAAATCGGAGAAACAACCATGAGCGAAACGGCAACCTGGCAGCCGAGCGCGTCCATCCCCAATCTGTTGAAACGTGCAGCAATTATAGCGGAGATTCGCCGCTTTTTTGCCGATCGTGGCGTGCTTGAGGTTGAGACCCCTTGTATGAGTCAGGCAACGGTAACGGACATCCATCTGTTCCCGTTCGAAACGCGTTTCGTCGGCCCTGGACACTCCCAGGGAATGAATCTCTATTTAATGACCAGCCCTGAATACCATATGAAGCGCCTGCTGGTGGCAGGATGCGGCCCGGTGTATCAATTGTGCCGCAGCTTCCGTAATGAAGAGATGGGGCGTCATCACAACCCTGAATTCACCATGCTTGAGTGGTATCGTCCGCATTACGATATGTATCGCCTGATGAATGAAGTGGATGATTTGCTCCAGCAGGTGTTGGACTGTTCACCTGCGGAAAGCCTTTCTTACCAGCAGGCCTTCCAGCGTCATCTGGAGATAGACCCGCTGTCTGCGGATAAAACCCAACTGCGGGAAGCAGCGGCGAAATTGGATCTCAGCAATATTGCCGATACCGAAGAAGACCGGGACACCTTACTGCAATTGCTGTTTACGATGGGCGTTGAACCGCATATTGGTAAAGACAAACCGACGTTTGTGTATCATTTCCCGGCCAGCCAGGCATCACTGGCGCAAATCAGTACCGAAGATCACCGCGTGGCTGAACGTTTCGAGGTTTATTATAAAGGTATTGAGCTGGCGAATGGTTTCCATGAATTGACCGACGCGCGCGAACAGCAGCAACGGTTTGAACAGGATAACCGCAAACGAGCCGCACGAGGCTTACCGCAGCAACCTATCGATACCAACCTGCTGGAAGCGCTGAAAGTGGGCATGCCGGATTGCTCAGGCGTGGCGCTGGGCGTTGACCGTCTGGTGATGCTGGCGCTGGGCGCAGAGAGCCTGGCCGAGGTTATCGCATTCACCGTCGATCGCGCATAATTTATTCTTCTGCAATACAAAGTGGCGGCTTAATCGCCACTTTGTAGCATATTTTTTCATTTCCCCTCTAATAGCCACAATTTACACCTGGATATTTGATATCGTTTAGGTATCAATTCTGTGTTGATTTTTTTATCGCTGAACTCTGCAAAGAGAGCAGTGCCAACCGGTGAGCGGCGTTTGTTAAACGCTTGCCAGAGTAAGGGATGGTTTAATGACCCAAACAATAAAAAAGATGAGCCTGATAGGTCTCATTCTCATGATATTTACGTCTGTTTTCGGTTTTGCTAATAGCCCCTCCGCGTTCTATTTAATGGGGTATAGCGCGATTCCGTGGTATATATTTTCTGCATTATTATTCTTTATTCCATTTGCTTTAATGATGGCGGAAATGGGTTCTGCCTATCGGAAAGAAGAGGGTGGAATCTATTCGTGGATGAATAATAGCGTTGGACCGCGCTATGCGTTTATCGGCACGTTTATGTGGTTTTCATCTTATGTGATATGGATGGTAAGTACTGCGGCGAAAGTCTGGGTACCTTTTTCAACCTTCTTGTTTGGCGCAGACATGACGCAGCAATGGCGTGTCGCGGGGCTTGAGCCTACGCAGGTTGTCGGACTGCTCGCCGTCGGCTGGATGATTCTGGTGACCTGCGTAGCCTCCCGGGGTATTAATAAGATTGCGCGTATTACGGCTGTAGGTGGAATTGCCGTAATGTGTCTTAATTTAGTTCTGTTGTTAGTGAGTGTCGCTATTTTGTTATTAACTGGTGGCCACTTTGCACAGGATATTAATTTCATCTCCTCGCCTAATCCGGGATATCAGTCCGGGCTGGCTATGTTGTCATTTGTTGTGTTTGCTATTTTTGCTTATGGCGGAATTGAAGCTGTGGGTGGACTGGTTGATAAAACAGAAAAACCAGAAAAGAACTTTGCTAAAGGCATTGTCTTTGCCGCTATTGTCATTTCTGTTGGTTATTCACTGGCCATCTTTTTATGGGGCGTTAGCACCAACTGGCAACAGGTATTAAGTAATAGCTCAGTTAACCTCGGGAATATTACTTATATCCTGATGAAAAGCCTCGGAATGACGTTGGGTAATGCGCTGCATCTTTCCCCTGATGCCGCAATGGTGATGGGCGTATGGTTTGCACGTATTACCGGGCTTTCCATGTTCCTTGCCTATACCGGCGCTTTTTTCACCCTCAGCTACTCACCGCTGAAAGCGATTATTCAGGGCACGCCGAAGGCGTTGTGGCCCGCACCGATGACCAAACTGAATGCCGTAGGGATGCCGACGACGGCAATGTGGTTACAATGCCTGCTGGTGAGCCTGTTTATCCTGTTGGTTTCATTTGGTGGCGATACGGCTTCAGCGTTCTATAACAAACTGACGCTGATGGCGAACGTCTCAATGACGCTGCCGTATCTGTTCCTGGCGCTGGCATTTCCGTTCTTTAAATCCCGTCCGGGTCTGGAAAGGCCGTTTGTTGTCTTTAAAACCCGAGCGGCGACGCTGCTGGCAACGGGCGTGGTCGTGCTGGTGGTGACGTTTGCTAACGTGTTCACCATCATCCAGCCGGTGATTGAAGCCGGGGACTGGAACAGCGCACTGTGGATGACCGGCGGTCCGATCTTCTTCTCACTGCTGGCGATGGCGATTTATCAGAACTACAGCCGCCGCATGGCTAACGAGCCTGAGTGGGCGGTGGAATAAACGACCTGCCTAATCCGGCCTACAAAGAAGCATCTTCGTAGGCCGGATAAGACCCAACGGGTCGCCATCCGGCATTTCTTGCCAACATCATGCGCTACAAACTTCCCGCCGGGCGACTGCCTCTGCCCGCAGAACTTAGCGTTCTCCCTGTTTGCTTACCGCCGAGGCTCTCCAGACGCATCTGGAATGGTGGGAACGGCATATCAATACCGTGCTCGCGGAAGCCTGCCAGAATCAGCTGGTGGATTTCATGGCGCAGCGGCATGCGATGCCCCATTTCAGCGGCATAAATACGCAGTTCGAAGATTTGAATCCCCTGCTGCAGGTCAACCAGGAAGACTTCAGGTGCCGGATTATCGATAACCAGCGAGCAACGGTGTGCGGCAGTCAGCAGGATCTGCGTAACCTCCTCGCTGTTAGCCTCCGACGGTGCCGGGATGGTTAACACCACACGGGTAACGGAATCGGATAACGACCAGTTGATAAACTGTTCGGTGATAAAGGCTTTGTTGGGCACGATGATCTCTTTGCGGTCCCAGTCGCTGATAGTGGTGGCACGGGTATTAATTTTCGTCACGCTACCGGTAAGATCGCGAATCGTCACCGTGTCGCCAATGCGGATTGGTTTTTCAAACAGGATAATCAGGCCGGAAATAAAGTTGGCGAAGATCTCCTGCAAACCAAAGCCCAGACCGACACCGAGAGCCGCCACCAGCCATTGCAATTTGGACCATTCAATACCGATCATCGAGAAGCCAACCAGACCGCCAATCAGCATCAGTAGATACTTGGTGATGGTGGTGATGGCGTAACCAGTGCCGGGAGTTAAATCCAGATGTTGCAGCAGCGCCAGCTCCAGCAGTGCGGGTAGGTTACGCACCAACTGGGTGGTGATGATGAATACCAGAATCGCGATAAGCACCGCGCCCAGCGTTATTGGTTCTAAGCTTTCCACACCCTGCACTGTGGAGGTCACATCCCACAACGAGATGTTTTCCAGGAAGCCGAAAGCGGAATGAATTTCTGACCACAGTACAATGACCGAGAGCAGGGCGATAAGCATCAGGATTGAGCGCACCAGGCGCAGCGATTGCGCGCTGATAGCATCCAAATCCACTTCGCTTTCATCAACGTCAATCGCGCCTTCAAGGCTGGTGGAATGCGGTGGTTCTTCTTCGCCCCGCGCGCGCTGTGCCAGCATTTCAGCGCGTCGATGCTTGGCGCGGTCAAATGCCAGGCGGCGGCGCTGGATCAGCATCCAGCGGCGGATGACGTGATAAACCACCAGTAATAAGAACCAAATCGCCACGGACGTTTCCAGGCGCGCCAACAACGCTTGTGACGTGGCGAGATAACCTACTGCCGCAGCGAGAATAGCAATCAGCGGCGCGCCCATCAGCATATTCCACAGCATGCTGTTGACCATGTTATCGCTGTTGCCCTCTTTATCGAGGTACAGCGGTATCCCGGCGCGTTTCAGGCTCAGGGTTACGACCGCCAGCGCACCGCAAATCAGAATAAAGCACAGACGTCCCAGTGAGGCGGAGAATTCCCGGTCATTGAGGTTATCAAACATAATCACCGCCATGATCAGCGGGACAATCAGCCCGATGCTCATCAGGTAATAGTGCATGGCTTTCGCGACGCGGTTCCGTGGCCAGCCAAAGTGGGCAATGAACAGACCATTGGGGCGTGCAAAGGTGGCGCAGATCATTACCGCCCACAGCATGGGCACCGTGGCGGTAACGCCATCACCGATCGCGACAGCCAACGGATAAGGCCAGGCTTCCTGCAATCCGTAACCGAGCGTTGCCCACAGCACTGGCAACGGTGAAGCGACGAGTATTGACCAGAATACCGTGCGTATTGTCAGCCAGAAATGGTCCTGGGTGACTTTCCCGACCCGCGCGGACGAGCGTTCAAGGAAACGGGTGAAGTGTTTGCGCGAAGAGAGGCTAAAGCCAACTAACACCAACGCCGCGAACAGCGGTAGCAGCGTTTCTTTGCTGGTCAGCATCATGATGCTGGCTTGGCCCAACTGATTAAATGTATCTAATGAGATCAGACGCCGCAGATCCTGAACGATGTCGACAGGCCAGGAGAGCGAGATAGGGCTAACGTCTGACGTCCAGAACAGATAGCGGTGCGTCGCTTCATTGACCTCTTTTAGCGCATCTTCCAGTTGGCTGTTGGAAACTTTGAGCTTGGTCAGCTCAAGGATCAGCGTATCACCGCCCTGTAACAATGAGTTCAGCAGCTCACGCTGGGTGCGTAGCTGGGCGTTGAGGATGCTGCTCTGTTCAGCGGTCAGCGGTTGTCCATCGGCCTGATGAATCTGACGCAGCTGCGGCTGTTTGTTGAGGAGGTCCTCATAGCGCATGCGATGCACGCGAAGCTGCGCCATTTCGGTATCCAGTTGCTGAGGTTTGGGCATTTCCGGCAGACGGGATACCTGCGCTCGCAGCGCTTCTCCCAGCATATTTGAAACCCCAAGCCACTGAGACTGCTCTCGCAGCGTATTCAATGCCTGACGCACCTGCAGCGTTTGACTGGCGGCCTGACGCTGCTGCGAAGCGACCAGATCCATACGCTGTGCTTGCTGGTTCAAGGCCTGAGACAGCTCGCGGTTTACCTTGAACTGGTCGACAATACCTTCCGGCAGTCCCGCGCTGTTTTCCGCCAGCAGTTCGGTGCTTTCCAGCGCTCGCTCAGCTTCACGCTGACGTTGACTGTTGAGTTGATTGCGCAAAGCCTGCAGGTAAGCGTCGAGTTGTTGACTCTGTTTTTCCGCCAGTTCGGAGCGCATACGCGCCAGTTCCTGACGGTTATTGGCGGAAAGCTGCGCCAGCTCCAGTTCATCGACCTGGGCTTTAAGTTTGGCGGATTCAGCCTGCATCGCTTGATTCTGCGCGGAATTGCCGTTGGCGGTACCAATGCGTCGCTCAAGCTCATTGAGCTGGCGGCGGGCATCGGTTTGCTGTTGAGGAAGCTGGCTTAACGAGTCGGCGATTTCCCGGGCGCGATCCTGCTCCTGCTGGGCTTGACGACTCTTTTCCAGCAGTTGGCTGCTAACCTGGAGGATCTCCTGGTTTAACGCATCGGTAGTGAGCCCGGTTGGCACATTGCGCGGTTCATCGCGCAGGTTGCTAAGCTGCGCGCGTAACGTTGCGGACAGCTTGGGGAAGTTATCAATAACCTGCTGATATTGCTGGGCACGCTCGAGAGAGCCTTTACGCTCCTCAAGGGCATTCAGCGCGGACTGGAGCGCCTCGACGGTTTCTGGCTGAGCGGGTTTTGCCGCTTTTGCCTGCTCCAGTTCCTGGGTGAGTTGTTTGGCATCGGGGGCCGTCGCAGCGTACGCCCCCAGGCTGAGGCACCAGGCCATCAGAAAAGTGATAATCAGGCGCACAGCAGCGATTCCTATGTTTAACTTTCGTCTTTTTTGTCGTCAACCAGCGGGCTGGCGTCGTGTTCTGCTTCGATCTCTTCTTTCGCCAGCGGGGCCGGTTCTGCCTCTGGCGTCACGAAAGTTTCGGTCGAGATGGCCATTGGTTGGCCGATTTTGGTCACAGAAAGATCCTGCAACTGCTCAACCAGGTTAACTTTGCCAGGTGCGAACAGATTGATGACGGTGGAACCGAGCTTAAAGCGGCCCATTTCCTGACCTTTCAGCAGCGCCACCGACCCTTCGCTTTCGCCTTCCGGCCAGGTCCAGCGCTTGATAACGCCTTCACGCGGAGGGGTAATGGTGCCAGCCCATGTGGTTTCAATGCTGCCGACGATGGTCGCGCCGACCAGAATCTGCACCATCGGGCCAAATTCGGTATCAAACAGACAGATTACACGTTCGTTGCGGGCAAACAGGTTCGGTACGTTTTGCGCAGTCAGGATGTTTACAGAGAAGAGATCGCCCGGCACATACATCATTTCACGCAGGATACCGTTACACGGCATGTGTACACGGTGGTAATCGCGTGGAGATAAGTAAGTGGTTACAAACGTACCGTTGCGGAATTTATCCGCCATCTGGTAGTTGCCTGCCAGCAGCGCTTCAAGGGTATAGCTGTGCCCTTTAGCCTGCAGCAGTTTGTCTTCTTCGATGTTGCCTAACTGGTTGATCACGCCGTCAGCGGGCATGACCAGTACGTTTGGATCTGTGTTAATCGGACGTGCATCGTCGCGCAGTGGGCGAACAAAGAAGTCGTTAAAGGTGCGATAGCTGGCGGTGTCCGGCTTTTGCGCCTCTTTCATATCGACCTTGTAATATTTCACGAACAGATCGATAACCAGTTTGGTCAGCCATCCCGCTCGTTTGCTCGCACCCCAACCCGCCAGGCGAGTGAGCCATAGTTTCGGCAGAATGTATTGTAGCGAAAGCTTAAATGAGTTTAACAAGGTAGCCTCCAGGCCATAATTTGTTCCCGATCCGGCATGTGGGCCGGATCCTGAAAAAAGGGGGACGATTCTAGCGATGCTTAGCTTAGTTGTCAGTTGTCTGTATCAGAAAAGTTTTTACGCGTTTTTACCTGCGCCATGCTTTCCAGGATGCGGTGATAATTTTCAAACCGGGTTTCGGCTATGACCCCTTTTTCTACAGCCTCACGGATAGCGCAGCCTGGATCGGTATCATGTTTGCAGTCGCGGTATTTGCAATGGCCCAGATAGTCATGGAATTCGACAAAGCCATGCGTGATTTGTTCCGGCTCCAGATGCCACAGTCCGAACTCACGTACACCAGGGGAGTCGATAACGTCGCCGCCGTGCGGGAAATGATACAGGCGAGAGGCCGTGGTAGTGTGCTGTCCAAGGCCGGAGTTGTCGGAGACATCGTTGGTCAGGATTTCTTCCTGCAGGCCGAGAAGATTATTGAGCAGGCTGGATTTACCTACGCCCGACTGACCGGCAAAGATGCTGATGCGATCGGTTAATGCTTCTTCAAGCGGTTTCAGGCCGTCTTTAGTGCGGCTGGATACCATCAACACCCGATAGCCAATGTTGCGATAGATATCCATCTGTTCGTTAACGAAGGCCATGCCTTCATCATCCAGCAGATCGATCTTATTCAGCACGATAATCGGTTCAACGTGTAGCGTTTCGCAGGCTACCAGATACCGGTCGATAATATTAAGTGACAGCTCGGGTAAGATGGCTGAGACAATAACGATCTGGTCGATGTTGGCGGCAATAGGTTTTACCCCGTCGTAAAAGTCGGGGCGTGTCAGTACCGAGGTACGATCGTGTACCGCTTCAACGATACCTTTGACATTCACGCCTTCAGCTGCCGCTTTACCCGGGCGCCAGACTACGCGATCGCCAGTAACCAGCGAGCGAATGGTACGGCGGATGTTGCAGCGGTGAATTTCACCGTCAGCTGACTCTACGTCGGCATGCATGCCAAAACGGCTAATTACGATGCCTTCAGCGGTTTCGCCAAACAGGTTGTCGTCGTAGTCAGGCTTCTCCGTGGACGTTTTAAGACGACGCTGGTGATTGGCGTTCACACGGCGCTGTTGGCCTTTGGAGAGTTTATTCTTACTCAATCGGACTGGCTCCTGGTCGCCCATGATGGGCAAAACATTTATGATACACACAATTTTAGATCAATGTAGTCACACTGAATGTGACGCTGAAGGGTGGAAAATAGCATGAGTGCCAATGAAAACAACCTGATTTGGATCGATCTGGAGATGACAGGTCTGGATCCCGAGCGCGATCGCATTATTGAGATCGCCACGCTGGTGACGGATGCCAACCTGAATATTCTGGCTGAAGGACCGATAATTGCGGTGCACCAGTCCGACGAACAGCTGGCATTAATGGATGACTGGAACGTACGTACACATACCGGTAGCGGGCTGGTGGAGCGCGTGAAGGCGAGCACCATGGGCGATCGTGAAGCTGAACTGGCCACGCTGGCTTTTTTGAAAGAGTGGGTTCCGGAAGGGAAATCACCTATCTGTGGCAACAGCATCGGTCAGGATCGTCGTTTCCTGTTTAAATACATGCCGGAGCTGGAGGCGTATTTCCATTATCGCTATCTGGACGTCAGCACGCTCAAAGAACTGGCGCGTCGTTGGAAGCCGGAAATCCTTGCGGGCTTCACCAAGCAGGGAACACATCAGGCGATGGACGACATTCGTGAATCTGTTGCTGAGCTTGCTTACTATCGCGAACATTTTATTAATCTTTGATTTTGTTCTCCGGTGGCTTGCGTCACCGGGTTTTTGACGCTAAATTGTTCAGCTTGATTGTAAATTAATCACTTGAACGAATTTTCGAAAAAAACGCTTTCAGGGGGGTTGCAGCTAAACGGATTTCTCGTATAATGCGCCTCCCGTAACGACGCAGAAATGCGAATTACGACAGCAACAAAAGCAGTACAGATTTGCGGGAATAGCTCAGTTGGTAGAGCACGACCTTGCCAAGGTCGGGGTCGCGAGTTCGAGTCTCGTTTCCCGCTCCAAAA
>NZ_JAOWHK010000023.1:0-142847 GCF_030332665.1 Citrobacter sp. Cpo090
TCTCCCCATGCGAGAGTAGGGAACTGCCAGGCATTAATTAAAGTGAAAAAGCCCATCCTGACGGATGGGCTTTTTTGCGTGCGTGCGAGGTGAAAACCGCCGGATGCGGCGTGCCGCCTTATCCGGCCTACAGCTGCTGGACTGATTGTGTTTTGTAGGCCTGATAAGCGCAGCGCATCAGGCACATCGCAGCACCACAGTTACTATCTTATCCATTGCGTAATAAAATCAGCAAGTTGCTGTATATCGTTGATATCTAACAATGGAACATCCACCGCCAGCGGAACGTCACTGGCAACTGCGATAACATATTCGTCCATCACCAATTCCTCAGGACTATGCCCGCAGCCTTCGCGAAAAAGTAGGATCTTAGCGACAGGTTCATGCTTAAATCCCTCAACCAACACCATATCCAACGTTGAAGCATCCATCCGACTTACCAGATACGCTAAATCCAGTTCGGGCTCTTCCGGTGTTTCTACCATTAATGCCCAACGTTGCTGGCTGGCGACCAGCGTTTGTGCTGCACCGGCTTTGCGCAGTTCATAGCTATCTTTACCGGGCTTGTCGACATCCATATTGTGGTGAGTATGTTTAATCAATCCGGGGCGTATACCTCTGGCACGTAGTTCCGGGATCAACTTTTTGAGCAGCGTGGTTTTTCCCGTGCCGCTCCATGCTGCAATGGCGAGTAATGGGATCATGATTTTTCCTGCCATTTTGCGAGCTCTTCGGGGGTGTTCACGTTTACGAACGCATCTTTATGATCGCTGAAATCGACAGCATGACCGCCAGCCAGACGCATAAAGACCATAACGCGTCGTTCACCAGACTGAAGATAATCCTGCAGCAAAGGCTGCATAGAGCGGTGCATCAGCGCAATGGTTGGGTGATCTCTTTCCCCATCATGCACCCAGACAACCGGTGCAGCTTTGCGCTGCTCTTTTAAACGAGCGACCAGATCGTGAGGAATATAGGGCATATCGCACGGGCAAAACAGAAACCACTCCCCCGTTTGCTGCAGGAATACCGATAGCATCCCGGCCAGTGGGCCTGGGAAATCGGCCAGGGAATCGGGAATAACTTTCAGGCCGCTTTGCTGGTATATATCCCGGTGGCGATTGGCATTAACCACCACGGTTTCGACCTGCAAAGCGAGAATGTCGGCCACATGCCGCCAAAGAGGTTTACCGTCCAGTTCAAGCAGACCTTTGTCGGTTCCACCCATCCGTCTGGCCTTACCGCCAGCCAGCACAACCCCTGTTATTGCACTATCCAGAATCACTGATATCGCCTCTTTTAATGTGGGATTGACCCTGCTAACGTATCTGTATTGAGCCTAAGGAGCACAACCATGAAATGTAAACGTCTGAATGAAGTTATTGAACTCCTCCAGCCTGCCTGGCAGAAGGAACCCGATCTTAACCTGATGCAATTTTTACAGAAACTGGCGCAAGAGTCAGGTTTTGACGGCGAACTGGCGGATTTAACTGATGACATTCTGATCTATCACCTGAAAATGCGTGACTCAGCGAAGGATGCTGTCATCCCAGGTATTCAGAAAGATTATGAAGAAGATTTTAAAACCGCACTACTCCGCGCACGTGGCGTAATTAAAGAGTAAAAGCTTGTAATCGCCGCCACCGAAAGCGCTGCGAAATGATATCCTGAATCATTCGTAGTATTTTCCGGATGATGGGATGAACGACAACGCTTTTAATTTCCAGACGCTACACCCGGATACCATTATGGATGCACTGTTTGAGCAGGGGATCCGGGTGGACTCCGGGCTTACCCCACTTAACAGCTATGAAAACCGTGTCTATCAATTTCAGGACGAAGACCGTCGACGCTTTGTCGTTAAGTTTTATCGCCCTGAACGTTGGTCTGTCGATCAGATCCAGGAAGAGCACCTGTTTGCTCTGGAACTGGTAAGCGATGAAGTCCCGGTAGCTGCGCCGTTGGTACTGAACGGCCAAACGCTGTTAAGCCACCAGGGTTTCCATTATGCGATCTTCCCCAGCGTCGGTGGACGCCAGTTTGAAGCCGACAACATCGATCAGATGGAGGCGGTGGGGCGCTATCTCGGGCGTATGCACCAGACCGGATGCAAGCGTACTTTCGCCTTCCGCCCAACGATTGGCCTTGAAGAGTACCTGACTGAGCCGCGTAAAGTTTTTGAACACGCACAGCTTATCCCATCAGGGCAAAAAGCGGCTTTCCTGAAGGCAACGGATGCGCTTATCGCGATCGTTACCGAACGCTGGCATACGCGTTTTACCACGTTACGCCTGCACGGTGATTGTCATGCCGGTAATATTCTGTGGCGCGATGGCCCGATGTTTGTCGATTTAGATGATGCCCGCAATGGTCCGGCTATTCAGGATTTATGGATGCTCCTCAATGGTGATAAAGCTGAACAACGCATGCAGCTAGAAACCATTATCGAGGCTTATGAAGAGTTTAGTGAGTTCGACATCTCTGAAATCGGACTGATAGAACCTTTACGCGCTATGCGTTTAGTTTATTATCTTGCCTGGCTAATTCGACGTTGGGCTGACCCTGCGTTCCCAAAAAACTTTCCGTGGTTAACCGGGGAAGATTACTGGCATCGTCAGACCGCGACCTTTATTGAGCAGGCAAAAATTCTGCAAGAGCCCCCCTTACAATTAACGCCAATGTATTAATCGGAGAAACTTGAACATGAAAAAAATATGGCTGGCGCTGGCTGGTATGGTCTTAGCTTTTAGCGCATCTGCAGCGCAGTTCCAGGATGGTAAACAATACATCACCCTGGAGAAGCCTGTTGCGGGTGAACCGCAAGTGTTGGAGTTCTTCTCCTTCTACTGCCCGCACTGCTATCAGTTTGAAGAAGTGCTTCACGTCTCTGATAACGTGAAGAAAAAGCTGCCGGAAGGCACCAAGATGACCAAATATCACGTCGAGTTTCTCGGGCCTTTGGGCAAAGATCTGACGCAGGCATGGGCGGTTGCAATGGCGCTGGGCGTTGAAGATCAGGTCACTGTTCCGCTGTTTGAAGGGGTTCAGAAAACCCAGACCGTTCAGTCTGTTGCTGATATCCGTAAAGTGTTTGTCGATGCGGGTATTAAAGGCGAAGACTATGATGCGGCATGGAACAGCTTCGTAGTGAAATCACTCGTGGCACAGCAGGAAAAAGCGGCGGCTGATTTACAGCTGCAGGGCGTTCCGGCGATGTTCGTGAATGGTAAATATCAGGTAAATCCGCAAGGCATGGATACCAGCAGCATGGATATCTTTGTACAGCAGTATGCGGATACCGTGAAATACCTGGTCGGTCAGAAGTAAAAGCAAAAGCCGGTCACTGACCGGCTTTTTTATTTTGAGGCTTTAATCGCGTCGAGCTGCGCGTCTTTCTCACTCCACAGCGTATTCAACCACAGCTGAAAGCGGCGCTTGAATGCCTTATCATTCACGTAATCACCGTGTAACTCTTCATGGATTGGCTCAAGATTCACCCGCACGACAATCCGCGTTAGCTTACCGCTCAGCATATCGTAGAACGGTCGGCTACTGTTTTCCGGATAGCACAACGTGACGTTCAACATTTTATCGAACTGTGACCCCAGTACGTTCAATGCCATTGCAATACCTGCCGCCTTAGGAGGGAGCAGGTTTTGATAGGGCGAGCGGGTTTGTTCACGTTTATCTTTGGTAAAGCGCGAACCTTCGACAAAATTCACAATGGTTGTCGGGTGTACGCGAAACTTCTCGCAGGAACGACGCGTTGTTTCGACATCTTTACCACGGCGTTCCGGATGGCGAAGCAGAAAGCCACGTGAATAGCGTTTCATAAACGGCATATCCAGCGCCCAGCAGGCCAGGCCAATAAAGGGCACCCAGGCCAACTGCTGCTTGAGGAAATATTTATTCATCGGGATGTGCTTACGGAACAGAACGCAAAGCACAACGATATCGGCCCAGCTGTAATGATTACAAATGAGTAGATACCAGTTTTTCTTGCTAAGACCTTCCAGCCCCTCAATATCCCATTTCAGTTGCGGATTAAGGTGCAGCAGTAGCGCCAGACCTTCACACCAGCAGTACATCATGAAATTACAGAAGACAGAAACCTTGCGCCAGACGACAGGAATGGGCAAAAGGAGTTTCACAACCCCGGCAAGGATGATCGGCACAGAACAAAAAATCGTGACCAATATGGTCAATACGATACTCAGCAACAGCGTTATCGCAGCGAGTATTCTCGTCATAATTAAATTATTCAAAAGGTTAGCCATAGACAGTGCGCGAAAGAGGCACAAGAGGTTGATTTTATCAGAAAACGAACCAAATGATGGATCTTCCCTGAATAGAAAAAAAGAGAATATCTATCCACATCAGGATATAAGCTGAAAAAATGGAATAAAATGCTGTGCTTTAAATTAACTCACTGAAATTCTTGATAAAATATAATGAAGCATTAATTTACTTGCTATATTTAAAGAGCTGCAAATTATTTATTCACAAAGTTATCCACAGCTGTCTTTGCGAGCAAAGCAGAAGATCTGCAAAAGTTTTTCGACAAATGCGGCGAAAAACTCATGTTTTCATCCTGTCTGTGGCATCCTTTACCCATAATCTGATAAACAGGCACGGACATTATGGTTCAGATCCCAGAAAACCCACTTATCCTTGTAGATGGCTCATCTTACCTGTATCGCGCATACCACGCGTTCCCACCGCTGACTAACAGCGCAGGAGAACCTACGGGCGCGATGTACGGTGTCCTCAACATGCTGCGTAGCTTGATTCTGCAATATCAACCAACCCATGCTGCGGTGGTATTCGACGCCAAGGGTAAAACCTTCCGTGATGAATTATTCGAACATTATAAGTCTCACCGCCCACCTATGCCGGACGATCTGCGTGCACAGATAGAACCCCTGCATGCGATGGTAAAAGCGATGGGGCTGCCACTGTTGGCTGTTTCTGGTGTGGAGGCAGATGATGTTATCGGTACGCTGGCGCGGGAAGCAGAGAAGATCGGTCGCCCGGTGCTGATTAGCACCGGTGATAAAGATATGGCTCAGTTGGTGACGCCGAATATCACCCTAATCAACACCATGACCAATACGATCCTCGGTCCGGATGAAGTGGTGAATAAGTACGGTGTCCCGCCGGAACTGATCATTGATTTCCTGGCGCTGATGGGGGATTCCTCAGATAACATTCCTGGCGTTCCAGGCGTAGGTGAAAAAACCGCTCAGGCACTGCTGCAGGGGCTGGGTGGGCTGGATACCCTCTATGCTGAATCAGGCAAAATAGCGGGGCTGACCTTCCGTGGTGCGAAAACCATGGCGGGCAAACTTGAGCAGAACAAAGAGGTGGCGTACCTCTCTTATCAATTGGCTACCATCAAAACAGATGTTGAGCTGGAATTGACCTGTGAGCAGCTGGAAGTCCGTCAGCCCGCTGCAGAAGAACTGCTTGGCCTGTTTAAACAGTATGAATTCAAACGTTGGGTTACTGACGTTGAAGCGGGTAAATGGCTACAGGCAAAAGGAACGAAGCCGGCTGCAAAACCGCAAGAAACTACTGTTGTCGATGAAACGCCTGAGGAGTCGGCCACGGTTCTTTCGTACGATAACTATGTGACAATTCTGGACGAAGCCACACTGGAAGCGTGGATCGCGAAGCTGAAAAAAGCACCTGTCTTTGCCTTCGATACTGAAACTGACAGCTTGGATAACATTTCCGCGAATCTGATTGGCCTGTCTTTTGCCATTGAACCGGGTGTGGCGGCGTATGTTCCTGTTGCCCACGATTACCTGGATGCCCCTGACCAGATCGCGCGCGACCGCGCATTGGAGCTGCTAAAGCCGTTGCTGGAAGATGAGAACGCGCACAAAGTCGGGCAAAACCTGAAGTACGATCGTGGCATCCTGGCGAACTATGGCATCGAGCTGCGCGGCATCACTTTTGACACCATGCTCGAATCCTACATTCTTAACAGCGTCGCTGGACGACACGATATGGACAGCCTGTCGGACCGCTGGTTGAAACATAAGACCATCACCTTTGAAGAGATTGCTGGAAAAGGCAAAAACCAGCTGACCTTTAACCAGATAGCACTGGAAGAGGCCGGACGTTACGCTGCGGAAGACGCCGACGTTACGCTACAGCTGCATCTGAAGATGTGGCCAGAATTACAGCAGCATAAAGGGCCGCTGAACGTCTTTGAAAATATCGATATGCCGCTGGTGCCGGTTTTGTCTCGCGTTGAGCGCAACGGTGTGAAAATCGATCCGGCTGTTCTGCACAAGCATTCTGAAGAGCTGACGCTACGTTTGAATGAGCTGGAGCAAAAAGCGCACGAGATCGCCGGAGAAGCGTTTAACCTCTCTTCCACCAAGCAACTGCAAACCATCCTGTTTGAAAAGCAGGGTATTAAGCCGCTGAAGAAAACCCCTGGCGGCGCGCCATCAACGTCAGAAGAGGTACTGGAAGAGCTGGCGCTGGATTATCCGTTACCGAAAGTGATCCTGGAATATCGTGGTTTAGCAAAACTGAAGTCGACCTATACGGATAAGCTTCCGTTGATGATTAACAAGAAAACCGGGCGCGTGCACACCTCCTACCATCAGGCGGTTACCGCCACCGGACGCTTGTCTTCAACGGATCCAAACCTGCAAAACATCCCGGTACGTAATGACGAAGGTCGTCGTATTCGTCAGGCGTTCATTGCGCCAGAAGACTACGTGATTGTCTCCGCGGACTACTCACAGATTGAACTGCGTATCATGGCGCACCTTTCACGTGATAAAGGTCTGCTTACCGCGTTCGCTGAAGGGAAAGATATTCACCGCGCAACGGCGGCTGAAGTCTTTGGTTTACCACTTGATTCCGTGACCAGCGAGCAACGCCGCAGCGCGAAAGCCATCAATTTCGGTTTGATCTACGGGATGAGTGCCTTTGGTCTGGCGCGCCAGTTGAATATTCCGCGCAAAGAAGCACAGAAGTACATGGATCTCTACTTTGAACGCTACCCAGGTGTGCTGGAATATATGGAACGCACCCGAGCGCAGGCGAAAGAGCAAGGCTATGTAGAAACGCTGGAAGGTCGCCGTCTCTATTTACCGGATATTAAATCCAGTAATGGTGCTCGTCGCGCTGGTGCTGAACGTGCGGCCATTAACGCCCCGATGCAGGGAACTGCCGCAGATATTATCAAACGAGCCATGATTGCCGTGGATGGATGGCTGCAAACCGAGCAACCGCGCGTGCGCATGATCATGCAGGTACACGATGAACTGGTGTTTGAAGTGCACAAAGATGATCTGGAAAGCGTCTCTAAAAAGATCCACCAACTGATGGAAAACGAGACTCAGATTGACGTGCCGTTGCTGGTGGAAGTCGGGAGTGGTGAAAACTGGGATCAGGCGCACTAAGAGTTTACTTAATAACGTCCCTTTTTCGTAACTAAGCAACATAAGAGAGAGCTTTTTGTGATGTCCATTAGAATTCCCTATGTAAGGAATGAAAAAAAATTACAAAAAGTGCTTTCTGAGCTGCTCAAAAAAGAGTAAAGTTATTCTCGTAGGGTACAGAGGTAAGATGTTCTATCTTTCAGACCTTTTACTTCACGTAATCGGATTTGGCTGAATATTTTAGCCGCCCCAGTCAGTAATGACTGGGGCGTTTTTTATTTTGCTCGTCATACTTCAAACTGCATACGCGTTGGCTTCCTCGCTCACCCCAGTCACTTACTTATGTAAGCTCCTGGGATTTGCTGCGTCGCCGCCTTTATGCAACTCGAATTATTTAGAGCAAAAATAAAGATCTGTAGGCCGGATAAGACGCGCAACGGCGCCATCCGGCATATCGGTGGGTTATTCTCCGTCCTGCTCCTCTTCAACCGGTGCCAGTTCACTAAACCAGCTATCCAGTTTTTGCCGCAGTTTGTCCACACCAAGCTTTTTCAGCGATGAAAATGCTTCTACCTGCACATCACCGTTAAATGCCAGTACGGCTTCACGTACCATATTCAGCTGCGCTTTGCGTGCACCGCTGGCCAGCTTATCTGCTTTAGTCAGCAGTACCAGAACCTGAACGTTGCTCTCAACCGCCCACAGGATCATCTGTTGATCGAGATCTTTTAACGGGTGACGAATATCCATCAGTACCACCAGACCTTGCAGACTCTGACGTTTTTCCAGATATTCAGCCAGCGCGCGTTGCCATTTACGCTTCATCTCTTCCGGAACTTCGGCATAACCGTATCCTGGCAAATCGACCAGGCGTTTGCCGTCAACGACTTCAAACAGGTTGATGAGCTGAGTACGACCCGGCGTTTTAGATGTACGCGCCAGACCTTTTTGATTCGTCAGGGTATTTAGCGCACTGGATTTGCCTGCGTTGGAACGGCCAGCAAAAGCCACTTCGATACCGGTATCGGAAGGTAAGTGGCGAATATCAGGCGCACTCATCACAAAGTGCGTCTGTTGATAATTCAAGTTAGTCAAAGCAGTCCTCTCCATCAATCAGGGCTTTGCAGCGATTATACCTGAACCCCAGCAAAAGACTGGTTTTTCGACGGGTAGGCAGTGTAAGTAAAAACCCCGCGCTTTGTGAGACATTGCCGACAGTTTCTATACGAGATGACAGAGTAAAAAATAACAGAACTAAAATAAATCATAGAGTTACAGTTGGGCGCTATTCTTAAAATCTGAAATTGTTACCCCGGTTACTTGTACGTTTAAACCAAAAGGGTAAAGTAGCGTCCATAGCGAGGAAGCTGACAGGATAGACGACTCAGGATGAGGGTCAGGAGCGCCAGGAGGCGAAGACACAGGATTGTCAGGAAGACAAACGTCCGGAGACGTTAGTATAAGGAAATGGAAACAACACGGAATGTTACAGGCTAAGGGAAAAACAGGGTGTGTTGATAGCCAACAAGGATTGTAGAGCCCGTAAGGGTTGAGAGTCAGGAAAAAAGGCGACAGATTACTCTGTCGCCTTTTTTCTTTATTTCTGCTAGATTCCGGCGCAATTATATACTGAATAAAACAGCCAAAGACGAATCATGATGAAACCAACTTCTACACCACGCGGTAAAGGTCCTGCAAAAGCGCGTCGTAAAACACGCGAAGAAATTAACCAGGAAGCTCGCGACCGTAAGCGCCAGAAAAAACACCGTGGTCATGCGGCAGGTAGCCGTGCGTCCGGTAGCGAAGGCGCATCTGGTGGCGGAAACCAAAATAAGCAAAAAGATCCTCGTATTGGCAGCAAAACCCCCATTCCATTGGGCGTGACCGAAAAAGTCACCAAACAGCACAAACCGAAGAGTGAGAAACCTATGCTTTCACCACAGGCTGAGTTGGATTTACTGGAAACGGATGAGCGCCTGGATGCGCTGCTGGAGCGTCTTGAAGCTGGAGAAACCCTGAGCGCGGAAGATCAGTCCTGGGTTGATGCCAAGCTGGACCGCATCGATGAGCTGATGCAAAAGCTGGGTCTTTCTTACGATGACGAGGAAGAAGACGAAGAAGAAGAAAAGCAGGAAGACATGATGCGCCTGCTGAAAGGTGGCAACTAACGGTTTTACACCGTGGGTCTTCCCATCCTGCTTATAACCCTTCCGGTTATATGTTATCTGGTGTGGTTATTCGTTAAACTACAGCGGTTGTCGCGGCGACAGAAGTGGCTGCGCAACCGACTTATCACCCGTACTGGGGTTAAGTCGGTACGCCGTACCCGCCAGAGACGCCATCGGAAGGAGTGAGCATGTCAGAGCAGTTAATAGACTGGGACCTGGCCCTGATCCAGAAATATAACTATTCCGGGCCACGATATACCTCGTACCCGACCGCGCTGGAGTTTTCTGAAGACTACGGCACAGAAGCATTTCTAAAGGCCGTGGCGCGTTATCCTGAGCGTCCTCTCTCGCTGTACGTTCACATCCCGTTCTGCCACAAGCTGTGTTATTTCTGCGGCTGTAACAAGGTCGTGACTCGTCAGCAGCATAAAGCCGATCAATACCTCGATGTCTTAGAACAAGAAATTATTCATCGCGCACCGCTGTTTGCCGGACGTCATGTCAGTCAGCTGCACTGGGGCGGCGGCACGCCAACGTATCTGAATAAAGCGCAAATCAGCCGTTTGATGTCGCTGCTACGTGGCAATTTTAACTTTAACGACGACGCCGAAATCTCGATCGAAGTGGATCCGCGTGAAATTGAGCTGGATGTGCTCGATCATTTACGTGCTGAAGGTTTTAACCGCCTGAGCATGGGGGTGCAGGACTTCAATAAAGAAGTTCAGCGTCTGGTGAACCGTGAGCAGGATGAGGAGTTTATCTTTGCGCTGCTGAATCATGCGCGTGAGATTGGCTTTACCTCGACGAATATCGATCTGATTTATGGTTTGCCAAAACAGACGCCGGAAAGTTTTGCCTTCACCCTGAAACGCGTTGCTGAGCTGAATCCAGACCGACTGAGCGTGTTTAACTACGCGCACCTGCCGACGCTGTTTGCCGCTCAGCGCAAAATTAAAGACGCCGACCTGCCCAGCGCGCAGCAGAAGCTGGATATCCTGCAGGAGACCATCTCTTCGCTGACCGAAACTGGCTATCAGTTCATTGGCATGGATCACTTTGCCCGCCCGGATGACGAACTGGCCATTGCTCAACGCAAGGGTGTGCTGCATCGTAATTTCCAGGGTTATACCACCCAGGGTGATACCGATCTGCTGGGAATGGGCGTGTCGGCCATTAGTATGATTGGCGACAACTACGCGCAGAACCAGAAAGAGCTGAAGCGCTATTATCAGCAGGTAGACGAGCAGGGGGACGCGCTGTGGCGCGGAATTGCCCTGACCCGCGATGACTGCATTCGTCGTGATGTTATTAAGCTCCTGATCTGCAACTTCCGCCTCGACTATGCCACTGTGGAACAGCAATGGGATCTGAACTTCGCTGACTATTTTGCCGAAGACCTGAAACTGCTGGCACCGCTGGCGAAAGATGGGCTGGTGGATGTCGATGAGAAGGGGATTAAGGTGACGCCGAAGGGCCGTCTGCTGATTCGTAATATTTGCATGTGCTTCGATGCGTATCTGCGCCAGAAAGCGCGGATGCAGCAATTCTCACGGGTGATTTAACGCTTTTCCGGGTGGCGCTTCGCTTACCGTGCCTACGAAAATCTCAATACGTAGGTCGGGTAAGCGAAGCGCCACCCGGCGAACCCGCTAGCTGAACAGCCCAACCAGCGCCGCGCACAATACTGCGGCAACCGCAGTTTGTGGCGTATGGCTTTCGACCGCACCGCTCGACAGCAGATTAATCATAGATTCCAGCATGATGACTTCCCCCGTTTTCCGGGCACGATCATACTTAACTCATCGGAACAGTAAAGCGCAAAATAGCAGCAATTTGCGCTCGATTATTAATCTTTACACAGTGACGATATGTCACTCCATTCCGAGTTCTTTTAGCTTACGCGTCAAGGTATTACGACCCCAACCGAGTAAGCGTGCCGCTTCCTGTTTATGCCCTTGAGTATGACGGAGCGCGGTAGTCAACAGCGTGCGCTCCAACTCTGGTTGGGCCTCAGAAAGCAAGTTTTGATGACCGGAGCGTAATGCCCGATCCGCCCACTGTGCCAATAGCGTTGCCCAACTATCCGGCTGCATATGGGACGGTGCGTCTGGCACAGAGGTTTCAAACAGCTCGGATGGTAAGTCCTGAATCAGTACTTCCTGCCCGGCGGCCATTACGGTTAACCAGCGGCAGGTGTTCTCAAGCTGACGTACGTTACCCGGCCAGGCCAGACGTGTCAGCGCAGCCTCGGTTTCCGGGTGTAATTGTTTGGCTTCCACCCCCAGTTCGCGGGCGGCCTCCTGCAGGAAATGACGCGCCAGGCGGGGGATATCTTCCCGACGTTCGCGCAGTGGTGGCAGATGTACCCGAATAACGTTCAGCCGATGGAATAAGTCTTCACGGAATTTGCCTTCCTGCACGCGTAGTTCAAGGTTTTGGTGTGTGGCGGCGATAATGCGCACATCTACCTTTACGGGCGCGTAACCGCCAACACGGTAAAACTGTCCATCGGCTAATACGCGTAATAAACGCGTCTGTACGTCCAACGGCATATCGCCAATTTCATCGAGGAACAACGTACCGCCGTCGGCCTGTTCAAAGCGTCCCTGACGAATGGTATTCGCCCCGGTAAACGCGCCTTTCTCGTGACCAAACAGCTCAGATTCGATCAAATCTTTCGGGATTGCCGCCATGTTCAGCGCGATAAACGGCGCTTTGACGCGCGGGCTATGACGGTGCAACGCATGGGCGACCAGCTCTTTACCGGTTCCGGACTCCCCGTTAATCAATACGCTGATTGAAGACCGGGACAGGCGGCCAATAATGCGAAAGACGTCCTGCATTGCTGGTGCTTCGCCGATGATGTCGGTTGTGGGGCCGTTAATCTGAACATTACGCGGCTGCTGCTGTTCCTGATAATGGCTGATGGCACGCTCGACCAGCGCCACGGCTTCATCAATATCAAAAGGTTTGGGCAGATAATCAAACGCCCCTTGCTGGTAGGCGCTGACGGCGGCATCCAGATCGGAGTGCGCGGTCATTATGATGACCGGAAGCATCGGATGCCGCTGTTTAATCTGTTTTAACAGCGTCAGGCCGTCCATACCCGGCATGCGGATATCCGACAACAGCACGTCCGGCGTCTTGCTGGCCAGCGCGTCCAGTACCTCTTTACCACTTTCAAATGTGGTACAGCTTAGCCCTGCCCCTGCGAGCGCACGTTCAAGCACCCAACGGATGGAACTATCGTCATCAACGACCCAGACTATTCCTCGTTGCATAAACGTCACCTTATTTCCTGATAGGCAGGTAAACCGAGAACTCGGTATGACCCGGCCAACTGGTAAATTCAATTTTGCCGGAATGTTGATCAATCAAATTACGGGCGATAGATAATCCAAGGCCGGTACCGCCTTCGCGACCGCTGACCATTGGGTAGAACAGCGTATCCTGCAAATGCGAAGGAATACCCGGGCCGTTATCCTCTACATCAATTCGTGCCGCCAGACGGTAACGCATGCCGTGTAGCGTGAGCTGAAACGCGGTGCGGGTACGCAGAATGATCTCGCCGCCTTCCGGTCCCAGTGCCTGCAAAGCATTGCGTACGATGTTCAGCAAAACCTGCTCGATCTGGTCCGGGTCGTGCAGTAATTCGGGCAGACTTGGGTCGTAATCCCGGATTAGCGTGACGTTTTCCGGCAGCTCCATTGAGACCAGCGCCACCACGCGTTCCGCCACTTTGTGAATACTTTCCGTGATGTGCATGCCGGGCTGTTGCGGTCCCAGCAGACGGTCGACCAGGTTACGCAGGCGGTCCGCCTGTTCAATAATAACTTTGGTATATTCGGTCAGCGCCGGGTCCGGAAGCGCTTTACTGAGAAGTTGCGCCGCACCGCGTAATCCGCCCAGCGGGTTTTTAATTTCATGTGCCAGACCACGCACCAGATCGCGGGCGGCAATCTGCTGGGCGTGCTGGAGCTGTTCCTGACTCAGACGGCGCTGGTTATCCATAGGGGCCATCTCCAGCAAGATAAGGCCATCAGGCAACCTCTGAGCGGTCACAGAGAGGATATGTGAGTGGCTGTCTATCACCAGCGTCACTTCGTTATCCGTAAAGCCCTGGCCTGCTTCCAGGCTCTCTCGCATCAGTCCGATGTTTAAGGAGAAATAACTCAACAGATCGGGAAGCGGTGTACCAAACAGTTTGCGGGAGCTTTGGGCGAGCAACTGCTGTGCCGCCGGGTTGGCGTAATGTACAGCCAGCTCATCGTCGACAAGTAAGATGCTGTTGATTAAAGAATTGAGGATCTGCCCAGCATCGGGCAGCGTGCCGGTTGCCATTCAGCAGTCTCCTGAAAAGTGTTGCACCAATTTAGTGCATTATAGCTTTTTACATCAAAAAAGCGCGAAAAAGCAGGTTGTTAGTGGAGAAAAAAGCCCATCCTGGGATGGGCTACAGATGACTGGCAAACATAGATGCCGGATGGCGGTTTTGCCTTATCCGGCCTACAAGGTAATGTTACCCTCCAGGCCTGGTAAGATTGCGCCATCAGGCGTCCTATCATTCGCCATCGATCTCAAGCCTGCCTGAGCAGGCTAAAAGTTCCACGGCAACTCAAACGATTAAACGCTGTAGTACAGCTCAAACTCTACCGGGTGCGGAGTCATACGCACGCGGTCATCTTCTTCGCGACGCAGTGCAATGTACGCATCGATCGCTTCATTGGTGAACACGCCGCCTGCGGTCAGGAACTCGCGGTCCAGATCCAGTTCTTTCAGTGCTTCTTCCAGAGAACCAGCAACCTGTGGGATCTCTTTCGCTTCTTCCGGCGGCAGGTCGTACAGGTTTTTGTCCATCGCTTCGCCTGGGTGGATCTTGTTCTTAATACCGTCAAGACCAGCCATCAGCAGCGCTGCGAAGCACAGGTACGGGTTAGCAGCCGGGTCCGGGAAACGTACTTCGATACGACGCGCTTTCGGAGAAGCAACTACCGGGATACGGATAGAAGCAGAACGGTTACGGGCAGAGTAAGCCAGCATGACCGGCGCTTCGTAGCCTGGGACCAGACGCTTGTAGGAGTTGGTGGTCGGGTTCGCCAGGGCGTTGATCGCTTTAGCGTGTTTGATTACGCCACCGATGTAGTACAGCGCCTGCTCAGACAGACCTGCATATTTGTCACCGGAGAACAGGTTTACGCCGTTCTTGGACAGGGACATGTGGCAGTGCATGCCGGAACCGTTATCGCCAAACATTGGTTTTGGCATAAAGGTCGCGGTTTTACCGAAACGGTGAGCGACGTTGTGAACGACATATTTGTAGATCTGAATTTCGTCCGCTTTTTTGGTCATGGTGTTAAAGCGGGTCGCGATTTCGTTCTGACCAGCAGTCGCCACTTCGTGGTGATGCGCTTCAACAACGAGGCCCATTTCTTCCATGATCAGACACATGGTAGAACGGATGTCCTGAGAAGAATCTACCGGAGGAACCGGGAAGTAACCGCCTTTCACGCCAGGACGATGACCTTTGTTACCACCTTCGTATTTGGTGGAGGAGTTCCATGCGCCTTCGATGTCATCGATAGCCACGTGGGAACCGGAAATAGATGCGCCGAAACGGATGTCGTCAAACAGGAAGAACTCTGGCTCTGGCCCGAACAGAACGGTGTCTGCGATGCCGGTAGAACGCAGATATTCTTCAGCGCGTTTAGCGATGGAGCGCGGGTCACGGTCGTAGCCCTGCAGCGTACCTGGTTCCAGGATATCGCAACGGATGATCAGGGTAGACTCTTCAAAGAACGGGTCGATGAGAGCAGTAGACGCATCTGGCATCAGAACCATGTCTGATTCGTTAATACCTTTCCAGCCACCGATTGAGGAGCCGTCAAACATTTTGCCTTCTTCAAAGAATTCGGCATTTACCTGATGAGCAGGAATAGTGACGTGCTGTTCTTTGCCTTTGGTATCAGTGAAGCGTAAATCAACAAACTTCACTTCGTGCTCGTTCAGCATCGTCAAAACGTGTTCAGCGGACATACTTACTCTCCCGGATTGGTCATTGTCGTCGTGGTAACGAAGTCTTCAATTCTGCAAAAATTGGCCGTGTCGCCATAAAAAATATAAAGCGAAATCTGTGCCAACTTTTAAATTGCCCCTAAAAGGCGTTATCATGCGCACCATCGTGCAAAGGGGCTGCACCATGAAGGTTGTATTGCACCATTATAGTGCTTTAATGTGAACATTAAGCACCATATTGGTGCAAAGCATGTCAGATTACCCCTTTTAACGCTCCGTGAATGTGATCACAAAGAAACTCTGCAATACTTGTTTGCGGAGGATGTTTGTGATCCTGTTTTGTACTGCGATTAATCCGTGTACAATAACGCGCTATTTCTAAAATGCCTGAGGCAAAGTTGTGATCGAAAATTTGCGTAACATCGCCATCATCGCGCACGTAGACCATGGTAAAACGACCCTGGTAGACAAGCTGCTCCAACAATCCGGTACGTTCGATGCACGTGCTGAAACCCAAGAGCGCGTGATGGACTCCAACGATTTGGAGAAAGAGCGTGGGATTACCATCCTCGCTAAAAACACCGCTATCAAATGGAATGACTACCGTATCAACATCGTTGATACCCCGGGGCACGCCGACTTCGGTGGTGAAGTTGAACGTGTAATGTCCATGGTCGACTCCGTGCTGCTGGTGGTGGATGCAATGGACGGTCCGATGCCGCAGACGCGCTTCGTGACCAAAAAAGCCTTTGCCCATGGCCTGAAGCCAATTGTTGTTATCAACAAAGTTGACCGTCCTGGCGCGCGTCCTGACTGGGTTGTTGATCAGGTATTCGACCTGTTCGTTAACCTCGACGCTACCGACGAGCAGCTGGACTTCCCGATCGTTTACGCTTCCGCGCTGAACGGTATCGCGGGTCTGGATCACGAAGACATGGCTGAAGACATGACTCCGCTGTATCAGACCATCGTTGATCGTGTACCGGCTCCGAGCGTAGACCTTGATGGCCCGCTGCAGATGCAAATCTCTCAGCTGGACTACAACAACTACGTTGGCGTAATCGGTATCGGCCGTATCAAACGTGGTAAAGTTAAACCGAACCAGCAGATCACTATCATTGATAGCGAAGGCAAAACCCGTAACGGTAAAGTCGGTAAAGTTCTGACCCATCTGGGTCTGGAACGTATCGAGAGTGATATTGCTGAAGCAGGCGATATCATCGCGATCACCGGTCTGGGCGAACTGAACATCTCCGACACCATCTGCGACCCGCAGAATGTTGAAGCGCTGCCAGCTCTGTCCGTTGATGAACCGACCGTAACCATGTTCTTCTGCGTAAACACCTCTCCGTTCTGTGGTAAAGAAGGTAAATATGTTACCTCTCGTCAGATCCTTGACCGCCTGAACAAAGAGCTGGTGCACAACGTTGCGCTGCGCGTTGAAGAAACCGAAGATGCGGATGCGTTCCGTGTATCCGGTCGTGGTGAGCTTCACCTGTCTGTTCTGATCGAAAACATGCGTCGTGAAGGTTTCGAAATGGCGGTTTCCCGTCCGAAAGTAATCTTCCGCGAAATCGATGGCCGTAAACAAGAGCCGTTCGAAAACGTAACGCTGGACGTTGAAGAGCAGCATCAGGGTTCTGTGATGCAGGCTCTGGGTGAGCGTAAAGGCGACCTGAAAAACATGAATCCAGATGGCAAAGGCCGCGTACGTCTTGACTACGTGATCCCAAGCCGTGGTCTAATCGGCTTCCGTTCAGAATTCATGACCATGACTTCCGGTACCGGTCTGCTGTACTCCACCTTCAGCCACTACGACGACGTTCGTGCGGGTGATGTGGGTCAGCGTCAGAACGGCGTACTGATCTCCAACGGCCAGGGTAAAGCAGTTGCGTTCGCACTGTTCAGCCTGCAGGACCGCGGTAAGCTGTTCCTGGGTCATGGTGCTGAAGTTTACGAAGGCCAGATCATCGGTATTCACAGCCGTTCTAACGACCTGACTGTAAACTGCCTGACCGGTAAGAAACTGACCAACATGCGTGCGTCCGGTACTGACGAAGCAACGGTTCTGGTTCCGCCGGTTAAGATGACTCTGGAGCAGGCTCTGGAATTCATCGATGACGACGAACTGGTAGAAGTTACCCCAACCTCTATCCGTATCCGTAAACGTCACCTGACTGAAAACGATCGTCGCCGTGCAATGCGTGGCGCGAAAGAAGAGTAATTAACGCTCTTTTTCAGGTAAGCACAAAAAAGCCGCTGATTATCAGCGGCTTTTTTTATCCCGGAAGGATTAGAAGAAATACTTAGCCCCGACACGAATTTGATTTTGTTCGCGGTGATAAGGTTCCACATTGCGATCTAACCAGCGTAGTTCCAGGTAGGGTAACCAGTGTTCATTGATACGATACTTGAAGGTATTCGTAATTTCCCAGTGGTGATCTTTTCCATTACTGCTATTGAAGTCATTCACTCGAATAAAATAGTGCGGCTCGAAAGTATAGGAAAACTTATCGGTGATGGTAAAGTTCCAGTAGTTACCTATTTCATAGGTATCGTTATTGTCCAGGTCACCGTTTAGATCGGTTGAGCTGTAGTTATTATGGTTATATCGGTTACGCACGGTAAGATTAAACCATGGGGTAAATTTATAGTTAACATCCAGATAAGCAGCACCACCGGAACCAGTACTCTTATCGTTTATCAACCCACCTGGCTGAATAGTTAATTTATCTGTCGGTTTAAATAACGGATACCAGCCCTCTATTTCATTATAGCCGTGTTTTAATTCATCCTTGCGTTGCATTGTGTAGGTGTTGGTGAGCATGATACCCGCGCCCATATCGGAGTTATAGCCAACGCGCATCATCACTTCTATCTGATCGGATGCCAGATTATATGCCTCACGGTTCTCGACATAGGCACCTGCAAAAACAGAAGTAGAAGCAACAGAGGATAAGAGAATTAGTGTTGTTAACTTTTTCATAATAAATCCATTTTTTAAGCGTAGGGAGGCCGCCATCCATTAAGATGGAATAGGCGGCTATTATTTTTATACGTTTACAGCAGAGGTATTATTTTTAGTGGTAACAGGATCCGATAGAACATTGTTTTTCTTCCGTTGGCTGATTTCCTCAATAATAAAAGCAAAGCGAGTTTCGTTGAGCTTATAAAATAAACCCATCGTGAATGCAGCGATAATGGCCAGCCCACAAGGCCAGAGGAAAATAAGCTGACGCAGGCCGAGCAAAGTTGCATCGCTTTGGGTTATGTTGGGGATATAACCGATTTGCGTCAGCATGATGCCCGGCAGGAACCCAGCGAGCGCAGCGGAAATTTTGCGCGAAAAGGTATAACCCGTATACACCGAGCCTTCAGCGCGGATCCCCGTTTTCCATTCGCCATAATCGACTGTATCCGGGACCAGCGCCCAGTTCAGGCTGTTAACAAAAGCGGTTCCGAAGAAGGCCATACAGGAGAATGTCACGAACAAAAATGATGTACTGCCCCAGAAAAAGTTCAGTACATCGCCGATAGCCCATAATGCCAGACCGCCCAGGTAAACCTGCTTTTTACCGAAGCGTTTCACCGCAGCGGGAACCAGCAGTACCCCAACCAAAATGCAGCCCATGCTGAAGAATCCCATCCACGACAGCAGATGAATATCATTGAGCACGTACTGGGTGTAGTACACCTGGATTGCCAGCTTGATGTTGAATGCCGCCAGTGTGCATAAGTTGGCGACACACAGCACCAGCAGGGGAGGGTTACGGAAAATGGCACAGAACGATTTGAGAATGCTGGGTTTATGGTGATCCGGCACGATTTCAATGTAGCGTTCCTTCACTCCGCTGAAACACCACCACATGCTGAACAGCCCGCAGACTGAAAAGATCAGTGCGGCGATCAGATAACCCAGAGAGGATGAACTGACAAATAGCGCTTGAATCGGCATAAAGCCAACGGTGCACAGTAACAGGCCAACGGTAGCGCCACCCTGACGCCAGGCGGCGAGCTGAGCGCGTTCATGCGGGTTTTTAGTGATCGCAGGCACCATCGCGCCGTAGGAGCAGTTCATCAGGCTATAGAACAGACCGAACAGCATAAACAACACCGTCGCCAGCCCAGTTTTTACCGTTAGCGTAAAATCTGTCGCCATAAACTGCGCGCTGGCAACAACTGCGACAGGAAATGAAGCGTACAAAATAAAAGGTCTGAATTTGCCTTTTGCGCCAATATTACGTCTTGAGTCCAGCAATACACCGGTCAACATATCAGTGAAGGCGGTGAAAAACTTCGCCACCAGAAAGATAATCCCACCGTAATACGCCGGCATCCCTAGTTCATCGGTATAAAATTTAAGCAGATACAGCGTGCCGATACACAGCATCAAATTTGAGCCGAAGTCACCCACTCCGTAGGCGAATTTTTCACGCAGGCTCAGTTTTAGCGTTAGCGGATCATGAAAAGACATAATCGCTCCTCAATAGCGCCCCGTAGGGCGCTATTCATTATTATTATCAAACGGGTTGTTTACGCGCTTCTATCTCTTCAACGATGCGGACATACATCTTTTCGTTAAGGTTGTAGAAACAGCCCATGGCCACAATAGTGATCACCGCCAAAGCGCAGGGATAAATAAAGATCAACTGACGCAAACCTTCGACTGTACTTGCTGATTGCACCACGTTGGGAACGTAGCCGATTTGCGTCAGCATCCAGCCAGGGAAGAATCCTGCCAGCGCTTGTGACACTTTACGAAAGAAGGTGAAGCCGGTGTATACCGTGCCTTCAGAGCGTACGCCAGTTCGCCATTCGCCATATTCCACCGTATCGGAGACCAGCGCCCAGTTCAGGCTGTTAACGAATGCTGAGCCGAAGAACGCCAGGCAGGAGAAGGCGACAAAGCTGACGGAACCGCCACCAAAGAAGTAGTTAAGCAAATCCCCCGCAACCCAAATTAGCAAACCGCCAATGTAGACTTTTTTCTTGCCGAAACGTCTAACCATTCCTGGCATCAAGAAGACGCCAATGAAGATACAGCCCATGCTGAAAAAGCCCATCCAGGAAAGGAGGATTGGGTCATTCAGTACGTACTGGGTGTAATAGACCTGAATTGCCAACTTAACGTTAAATGCGCCAAGCGTACAAAGGTTGGCAACGCACAGAATAAACAGAGGGCGGTTACCGGCGATGGCGCGGAAGGATTGCAATAATCCCGGTTTTTGCGCTGCATCCACGGGTTTCACTTCCACGTAGCGTTCTTTTACCCCGGCATAGCAGAGCCACATAAACAGCAGGCCAAACAGAGAAAACAACGTGGCGGCGAAGATATAACCCAGCTGTGAGTTGCCTTCGATCAAGTTCATCACAGGGACAAAGCCAACTGTACACAGCAATAAACCCAGAGTTGCACCCCCTTGTCGCCAGGCTGCCAGTGAAGCGCGCTCGTCCGGATTTTTCGTAATCGCGGGAACCATTGCACCGTAGGAGCAGTTCATCATGCTGAAAAACAATCCGTACAGCATAAACAGCACCGTTGCCATCACCGTTTTACCGGTTACTTCAAACGGTGTACCGACAAAGTTGGCAATTGCCAGCAAGGTAACCGGAAATGCGGCGTAAAGAACGAACGGACGGAATTTGCCTTTTGGGCCGATTTTGCGGCGGGAATCGAGCATAATCCCGGTGCCCATATCGGTAAACGCGGTAAAAAATTTGGCGATAAGGAAAATGATGCCGCCATAAGTTCCTGGTAAACCAAGGACATCGGTATAAAACTTGAGTAAATAGAGCGTACCAATGTCCAACAGGATATTGGAGCCTAAATCACCCATCCCATAGGCGAGTTTTTCTTTGAACGGCAAGCGTAGGGTTGCCGGATTAGAGGAATTCTGACTCATTATTATTCTCCATGTGCCCGCGAGTTTCCCCGCGGGCGAGCCGTGTTAGATGTTGCGTAAGGTGGCAAACAGTGACGCCCATTCACTCTTCGCGCGATAAAACACCGGAGGCTTGCCAATAGGTGCATCTACGGTAATTTCACCGCCCTGGTAAGTTTCTCCAGTCCAGACGTTTACCCAGCTATCCTCCGGCAGATACAGCGTCCAGTTTTGCTGGCCCTGTTCGTGAACCGGCGCGACCAGCAAATCCTGTCCCAGCAGGTACTGATATTTCAGGGTATAGGTCCGAGCATCGTCTTCGTAATGCAGGAACAGCGGGCGCATTACCGGTAGGCCGGAGGCGGCGTTCTGCGCAACGGCCTGTTTGAGATACGGTTTCAGGGTGGTGAATACGGTGGTCATGCGGGCAAAGTGGGCGATAGTCTCTGCATCGCCATCAAACTGCCAGTTATCGCCAGGGCGGTTACCTTCGTGGGTGCGCATCATCGGCGTGAAGGCGCTGAAGTCACACCAGCGCAGCAGCAGTTCTTTGCTGCGTTTCATGTCAAACAGGGTGGTGTAGCCGCCGATATCGCTGTGGTGCAGACCGTGGCCGGTCATCGCCAGCGATAGCGCCGCAGGAACGACGGAAGCCAGACCGTCGTCGAGGCTCCAGTCAACGTTCTGATCGCCTGCCCACATCATGGTGGAGTACTTCTGGCTGCCGGTGTAGCCCGCACGCATAAAGAACAGGATCTCGCCGAGTTTGCCGGTTTCCTGTAACGCTTCGTAGTTGCATTTGGCCCACAGTGCGGGCCAGGCGTTATGCATAATTTCAGCGCTGACGCCGTTGTGCAGATACGTATCGGTTGGCAGATATTCGCCAAAGTCGGCCATCCAACCGCCGCAGCCCAGCTCAATCATGTTCTTTTTGATGACTTCTTTGAACCAGTCGTAGGCTTCGGGGTTGGTCAGATCGACCACACCGCCGTAAAACTCGCCGAACTCAACCAAATAATCAGCGCCTGAGGCATCTTTCGCCAGATAACCGCGAGCGGCAGCTTCGGCACAGAGATCTTTATCGCTGGCGACGTATGGGTTGATGTAGGAGAGAAACTGCACGCCTTCTTCTTTCCACTGCTTAATACGGTTATCCAACTGCGGATAGTTGTCGCTGTTCCACTTCCAGTTCCACATCACGCGCTTGCCAAAGGAGGTCATGCGGATCCCGGACCAATCCTGCGCCCAGATGCCGTTTACTTTCACGCCTGCATTACGCATGGTGTCCAGTTTGTTCTGGCAAATCTCAGTACCGCCTTGAATACCGAGCGTGACGCCGTCGTAAATCCAGTCCGGCAGCTCCGGCTGGCGACCTAACAGCGCGGTCAGTTTTTCCAGCAGGGAAATATACGTGTCGGCGCACTCAAAGCGTAGGGTGGTTTTGTCTTCCCACAGCGCCAGCTCGTGATACTCCGGTGCGCTGAAGTCGAAATTCATATAGCAACTGTTATCAACGTGGCAGTAATACTTCTGTGTGCTGACGAAGGTCGGCTGCGGGAAGAAGGTCCAGTAGTAGTCTCCGCCGGCATTTTCTTTGCAGTCAGCCTGCCAGGTGACATAGCTGTTTTTGTTACGGCCCACGCCCTGTTCGCTGGTCCACAGTGGGAAGGGTTTTCCGCGCAAATCGAAGTAAGAGAATTGTTCACCGCAGCCGTAAATATGATCGTCCGGGTTGGCTGCCAGACGCAGCCAGATGCGGTTATGGCTGAGATCATCGTTGTGCAGGTCCAGCTTCAGGCGGCCCTGTTCATCGGTAGAGATGTGCAGCGTGGCGTTGATGGTATTACCGCGGCTGAAATGTACCAGCCAGCCATCAGGTGACTCGCTAACCGTGGCGTCGGTCAGAGCAATCTTCTCATTGAGCTTGTCTTTGATGCTGAAGTTGCCGCGAAACATGTCAATGTCGGCAACGCCAGCGCCGATCCATAGACAAGGGGTTTCTGTGCTGTGACGTAAAATCAGGCGCTGGTGGTACGTTAAAGCAAATCCATCAGGTAATGATGTGAGTTCTAAGGCGGTTGATCGTTGTTGTAGCGAATTCATTATCGTCTCCGTAAAAATAGGGTAATTCGGTAATTTGTCGGAAATCTGTTATTCACTGCCGATTAAAAAATGCATCTGATGTGTTTCTCCGGGTGCTAGATGAATCAGGCTAATTCCGGAGTTAAAGGCGTCTGGCGGGCAGGTCATCGGTTCAACCGCCAGGCCACGCCGTGCTAATTTCTCGCCGGTGTACACCTGTAGCCAGGGCTGGTGGCTGCGTAAAAAGGTGGACATGTTTTGCGATGGACTGGTTATCCTGACTTCCCACTCAGCGTCAGGTGGCATGGTCCTGAACGTATGATCGATAGTGGTTTGCGCAATGCGTCGCGGTGTAATGAAACCCCGCTCGTCACATGTTTCTTCACTTGCCGGGAGCGTTAATTCACAGTCATCGATAGGGTGCAGATTGCAGGTCAAGTAGGGATGTGCTCCCGCGCCATAGGGTGCAATTTCGTCACCCACATTCTGTGTCCGAATAATGACGTGCAATCCGCTGTCTGCCTCCAGTCGGTAAATCACCTCTGAAACCAGCGCAAAGGGATAGCCATAAGAGGGCGGAAGAAAAATCGTCAACGACACTTCCGTGTTCGACTGTTGATTAATCTGCCAGTCCCGCCAGGCCAGCAATCCATGGATGGCGGTATGTGAAACAGGGTCGTTAACGGCAAGCTGGAAGGTCTTGCCGTTATGTTGATAGCAGCCATCTGCAACGCGATTTGGCCAGGGAACCAGCACTTTTCCTAAATGTGCCAGCGGCATCTCTTCCGGCTTATGTGGAATAACAATGTGACGCCCACGGTGCGTCAATTCTGCTAGTCCAGCACCAACCGTGACGATTTTCGCCTGGAAGTTTCCGGCTTGAAGATGAATGGTTTTTCCACCGTTATGCATGGCTGCTCACCTTGTTACTTATTTAGCGTTGATGTCCAGCAGACCGGCAGCCACCGCCGGAGCAAGGCCCGGAGCCAGCGGTAGGCGCGGGATCACCAGGCAGTGCAGCAGGTGATAAATGTCCTGCTTACCGTCCCAGACTTTGGTGGTCACCTTGTTATCGGTGTCCAGCTCCTGCCACCATGAACCGGTCTCGTAGTCCATCAGATATGTGATGCAGTAATCCCACCACTTCTGGTACCAGGCTTCGTACTGGCTGTCGCCGGTGAGGGTGTACAAGGCATAGGCGGTACCCATCGCCTCGACGATCGGCCAGCGCACTCTTTCGCGAACGATGGGTTTACCGTCCCAGTCCACCGAATAGACAAAACCATCCGCACCGTCTGGTGCCCAGGCATCACGGATGGTGGCGTGGAACAAGCCTTTGGCATCTTCCAGCAGCCAGGCGGGAGGCGTTTCGAAGCGGGCTTCCAGTGCGGCATGCAGATGCAGCATCAGGCGACCCCATTCGATCCAGTGGCCTGGAGTACCGCCGTAAGCGCGGAAACGGTGAGCTGGGTTATCCTTGTTGTAATCGCGGATTGGGTTCCACTGTGAATCGAAGTGTTCGTTAACGCGATACTCCCCGCTGCGAGCCACGTCGTGAATAATCACCGAAGCAATTCGCAGTGCGCGATCGAGCCATTTACGATCATGGGTAACGTCATACACGATCAAGAAAGCCTCGACCGCGTGCATGTTGGCGTTACCGCCGCGGTAATCTTCCGTCTGGCTAAAAGCTTCGTCCCAGGATTCCAGGCACATCTGCTCCTCTTCGCTCCAGAAGTACTTTTCAATCACGTCGATAGCGTCATCCAACAATTGTCTGGCCTGCGGATGACCGGTGGTGACCGCACTTGCCGCACCGAGCAAAACAAAGAAATGCTGATAGCCCTGTTTGGAGGCGTCCATAACGCCTTCATCATTTACGCAGGCGTACCAACCGCCGTAGCGAGTGTCGCGTAGCGCACCGTTTAGTGCTTTAATGCCATGATCGACTAGCTGATATGCGCCAGGACGACCCATTGACGCGGCAACGGAGTAGACGTGCAGCATGCGGGCGGTGATCCACAGATGTGTCCCCATATCTGCTCTGACCTGACCACTGTTTCCCAGCCAGCCAAATCCGGTGGGTACCGCCGCGTTCTTACCAAAGTTAAAGATGCGATCGGTTTCTTGCTCCAGCCAACGGTTGTGACTTAGGGTGTTAAACCATTTCATTCTTAGATCCTCTTAGCGCCGGGCCATCATTTCATCGACGATATCGCCAAGACGTTGCAATTTAGGCGCGGAAACATCACGCAGCATCAGTTCGGTATCCGGCAGGCCAACAACCGATGACCACACCGCACGTCCGGCCAGGAAGCCGGATGCGCCAGCGGTCATTGCTACGCTGACCGCGCGCGGGAACAGTTTTTCATCTACACCAGAGGAGAGAATGACCCACGGCATGTTGATGTTTTCATTCAGGCGCTGAGACGCGCTAAGCAGTTCTTGTTGGGTACCTTTGCCGTATAGCGGCATTTCGACCTTGTAGAGATCGGCACCGCAATCACCCAGTTCTTTTGCGGCATCGATAATGGCCTGTTCGCGATCGAACTTATCGCCACGACGCGGTGGACGAACAACCGGCTCGATGATGCTCAGCAAGCCATTGGAATGGCATAGCTCATTGAATTCTTTCACCATATCAAGACGCTGTTGGGCATTTTCATCGCTACGCCACAGCACCAGCAGTTTGAGAGCCTTGGCACCATCTTGCTTCACGGCCTGCGGGTTGATTTTTTTATCAATCACCACGCTATCGACCGGAATACCGTTACCCGGAATAAACTCATCAGCGGCCACAATCATGGCGCAACTTTTGGCGACCGCGTTTTGCTCTACAACCTGGCGGTAGCAGAACTGCTGATCGACCAGAATGGCGGAGGCATAGGGGGACAGGATCTTCGCCGCATTGACTTTGAAATCGGTCAGCACGCTGTCATTGACCGGGGATTTTGCACCCGCTGCGGCAAACATTAAGCGCATGGCTTCGCGCTGATCGACCGCCAGCATGGCAAATCCGCCAGAAGCTCGGGTGATATCTTTCAGGGTGTACTTCGTCATTGCTCAGTCCTTACTTATCTGTGTGTTTATTTAGCCCGGCGGATGCGCGAACCTGTTCAAGAATGGCCGTCCAGTCTTCCCGGCCACGGCCAGCGGCGCGTGCCTGGTTATAGACTTCGCGGGAGGCGGCGCCGAGCGGCATCGGCACATGTAGTTGGTTGGCAACGTCCAGCGCGATGCCAAGATCCTTGTGAGCTAAATCGATCATGAAGGCCGGGGAAAGATCGCCTTTCAGCACTTTGTTCGGCCAGGAGGTAGTGAAGTGGCCTTTCCCGGCGGGGGTGCCGCTCATCACTTGCAAAGCTACATCGAAGGAGAGGTCGAGTGCCTCGCACAACACGGCTGCTTCGGCAGAAAGAGCGTTCAATGCGATACTCATGTAGTTGTTGATGAGTTTCACGCGGATCCCCATACCAGGACCCCCTGCATTGATCAATTCATTACCCATCGCCATCAGAACCGGTGTGGCGCGTTCTACCTGCTGTGCCGTTCCACCTGCCAGCAGCAATAGCGTTCCCGCGATAGCGTGATCGGAGGTGCGTCCAACCGGGCAATCCATCATGTCGAAGCCTTTGGCACGCATATCGGCAATAAGCTTGTCGGTTTGCAGTGGGTGAATAGTCGACATATCAATCACTAACGACTGCGGGGAGAGGCTTTCGCAGATACCCTGCTCGCCGAACAGTACACTGCGTACCAGATCGCCGTTTGGCAGCATGGTGATGACAAATTCCGCCCCTTTTGCGGCCTGAGCCGGATTGCTGGCAGGCTGTGCTCCTTTTTCCACCAGGCGCTGAACGGCATCCGGGTTAACGTCAAAGACGCTGAGTTGGTGACCCTGCTTCAGCAAGTTGCTCGCCATGGGTGAACCCATCTGACCTAATCCGATAAATGCTATAACTGCCATAACGTTCTCCTGAGACGTGGATGTCATTTTTTGTCATTTAAGGTCGTTTGTTTTTGTCTGTTTTTGATCGTATTTGTAATTTATGGTCAAAAAATTGACAGCCGTCACTTTTTAAACATTTTGTGAAATTAAAATGGTCCCATCTTGAAACGCCTAAGGAATGACCATGATTCGTATTGCTTGTGTAGGTATTGCCGTGATGGATCGCATCTATTACGTGGAAGGATTACCGACTGAAGGGGGTAAGTATGTGGCGAAGCGTTATACGGAAGTGGGCGGTGGGCCTGCTGCAACGGCCGCAGTGGCTGCAGCGAAGCTGGGCGCACAGGTGGACTTTATTGGCCGTGTGGGCGATGACGACACCGGAAATAGCCTGCTGGCGGAGCTGGAATCCCTGGGGGTAAATACCCGCTACACCCGGCGCTATGCAGGGGCGAAGTCTTCGCAATCGGCAATTATGGTTGATGCGCAAGGGGAACGGATTATCGTTAACTATCCCAGCCCGGATTTATTGCCGGATGCTGATTGGCTCAATGAGATCGATTTTTCCCAGTGGGATGTGGTTCTGGCGGATGTTCGCTGGCACGAAGGGGCCAGACAGGCGTTCACGCTGGCGCGTCAGGCGGGAGTGATGACGGTACTAGATGGCGACGTAACGCCACAAGATATCAGCGAGCTGGTGGCGTTAAGCGATCATGCTGCGTTCTCTGAACCTGGTCTGGCACGTTTAACCGGGATAAATGATTCTGAAGCTGGACTGAAACAAGCAAAAACGCTCACAAATGGTCATGTTTATGTGACACGAGGGAGCGAAGGCTGTGACTGGATAAAAAATAATACGTTGCAGCATCAATCTGGATTTAAAGTTGATGTTGTGGATACTACGGGAGCTGGAGATGTTTTCCACGGTGCGCTCGCATTCAGCCTGGCTGGGGGCGATGCTCCAGAAGAGGCCGTCAGGTTTGCCAGCGGAGTTGCTGCGTTAAAATGCACGCGTCCGGGAGGAAGGGCCGGAATCCCTGACTGTGATCAAACCCGATCTTTTCTGTCACTTTTTGTATAAAATGCCAGGGCAATGGTTTTTCGAGGAAATTTCATGAGTCTTACCGAACTGACCGGTAACCCGCGACACGATCAACTGCTTATGCTGATTAGCGAGCGCGGTTATATGAATATCGACGAGCTGGCCAGCCTGCTGGACGTGTCCACGCAAACCGTACGTCGCGATATTCGTAAACTCAGCGAGCAGGGATTAATTACGCGTCATCATGGTGGCGCGGGTAGAGCCTCCAGCGTGGTGAATACGGCGTTTGAGCTGCGTGAAGTTTCCTGGACGGAAGAGAAAAAAGCCATCGCGGAAGCGGTGGCTGACTACATTCCCGATGGGTCAACGGTGTTTATTACCATAGGCACCACCGTTGAGCAGGTAGCACGCGCGCTGTTAAACCATAATCATTTGCGCATTATTACCAATAGCCTACGCGTGGCGCACATTCTGTATAACAACCCACGTTTTGAAGTCATGGTGCCGGGGGGAACGTTACGCCCGCATAACAGCGGCATCATTGGCCCTTCTGCCTCGGCATTTGTGGCTGATTTTCGGGCCGACTACCTGGTTACCAGCGTTGGCGCGATCGAAAATGATGGTGCGCTGCTGGAGTTTGATGTCAACGAGGCCAGCGTGGTGAAGACGATGATGGCCCATTCAAGGCATATTCTGTTGGCTGCGGATCATACGAAATATACGGCTTCTGCCGCGGTAGAGATTGGCAACGTGTCTCAGGTGACCGCGCTGTTTACCGATGAATACCCAGGTCCCGCATTGCATAATTTACTCCAGTCACAGCAGGTGGAAATTGTGCAAGTGAGTCCTTCACAGGATGATGCTCTGGCAGTGTAATTCTCCCCAATGATGGCTCGATAAGTTCGTAGCCATCACTCTCGCATAGTCAAACTTCTCCTTTCCCGCTACAGTTATTCATCCACGGCGAATAAGGAGAAGGGCATGCTCTATATCTTTGATTTGGGTAATGTGATTGTCGATATCGACTTCAATCGCGTGTTAGGTACTTGGAGCGATCTGAGCCGTGTACCGTTGGCTTCGTTAAAGCAAAGTTTCACCATGGGAGAGGCTTTTCACCAGCACGAGCGAGGTGAAATAACGGATGAAGCCTTTGCCGAGGCGATATGTCATGACATGGCGCTACCGTTAAGCTATGAGCAGTTCTCCCATGGCTGGCAGGCCGTTTTTGTTGCCTTGCGTCCTGAAGTCATCGACATCATGCAAAAGCTGCGTGAGCAGGGGCATCGGGTGGTCGTCTTGTCGAATACTAACCGTCTGCACACGACGTTTTGGCCGGACGAATACCCCGAAATCCGTCAGGCTGCTGACCATATTTACCTTTCCCAGGATCTGGGCATGCGTAAACCGGAAGCGCGGATTTACCAGCATGTCCTGCAGTCTGAAGGTTTTTCTGCGCATGAGGCGGTCTTTTTTGACGATAACGCCGATAATATTGAAGGGGCTAATCGGTTAGGGATTACCAGCATCCAGGTTGTCGATAAAACGACCATTCCGGACTATTTCGCGAAGTTGCTATGCTAAAAAATGTTCAGCAACAAGCCAGGCACCATACGCGTCCTGTTCGGGCCTGGCTGAAGCTACTATGGCAGCGGATTGATGAGGACAACATGACGACGCTGGCAGGGAATCTTGCCTATGTCTCATTGCTCTCATTAGTGCCGCTTATTGCCGTAGTTTTTGCACTTTTCGCCGCATTTCCGATGTTTTCTGACGTCAGTGTCCAGCTACGTCATTTCATTTTCGCAAACTTTATCCCGGCGACGGGAGATGTCATTCAGCGTTATATCGAACAGTTCGTCGCCAACTCGAACAAAATGACGGCCGTTGGGGCGTGTGGGCTGATTGTGACAGCGTTATTACTGATGTATTCCATTGATAACGCCCTGAATACTATCTGGCGCAGCAAGCGTACCCGGCCTAAAGTTTACTCTTTCGCCGTTTACTGGATGATTTTAACGTTGGGGCCGCTGTTAGCGGGGGCCAGTCTGGCGATCAGCTCTTATCTGTTGTCATTGCGCTGGGCCAGCGATCTCAACACGGTGATTGATAACGTCCTGCGTATTTTCCCGCTGGTGCTTTCCTGGCTCTCGTTTTGGCTGCTTTACAGCATCGTACCGACTACGCGTGTACCTAACCGTGATGCGGTTATTGGTGCCTTTGTGGCCGCGGTGTTGTTCGAAACCGGAAAGAAAGGATTTGCGCTCTATATCACGATGTTCCCGTCTTATCAGCTCATTTACGGTGTCCTGGCGGTGATCCCCATTTTATTCGTCTGGGTATACTGGACCTGGTGTATCGTCTTGCTAGGCGCGGAAATAACTGTCACTCTCGGGGAATACCGCAAACTTAAACAAGCCGCAGAAAAAGAAGAAGCAGAGCAACCATGATTGCATTAATTCAACGCGTAACCCGTGCCAGCGTCACCGTGGAGGGCGAGGTGACGGGTGAAATTGGTCCAGGACTTTTGGTCCTGTTAGGTGTCGAAAGGGATGATGACGAACAGAAAGCGAACCGCCTGTGCGAGCGCGTACTCGGCTATCGAATCTTTAGCGATGCCGAAGGCAAAATGAACCTTAACGTGCAGCAGTCAGGGGGGAGTGTACTGGTGGTTTCACAGTTCACGCTAGCGGCAGATACCGAACGCGGCATGCGCCCGGGGTTTTCAAAAGGGGCTGCTCCCGATCGCGCTGAAGCGCTGTATGAGTACTTTGTTGAGCGTTGCCGCCAACAAGAAATGAATACGCAAACCGGCCGATTCGCTGCGGATATGCAGGTTTCACTGGTTAATGATGGCCCCGTGACGTTCTGGTTACAAGTATGAACCAGCTACCGGTGTGGCCGCGGACAACAAGAGAGAATACGACTATGTATCACCTTCGAGTACCGCAAACAGAAGAAGAATTGGAGCGTTACTACCAGTTTCGCTGGGAGATGCTGCGTAAACCGTTACACCAGCCAAAAGGCTCCGAACGGGATGCCTGGGACGCGATGGCGCATCACCAGATGGTGGTGGACGAAGAGGGAAATCTGGTCGCAGTTGGCCGACTGTATATCAATGCGGATAACGAAGCCTCCATACGTTTTATGGCCGTTGACCCTTCAGTGCAGGAGAAAGGGTTGGGCACGCTGATGGCGATGACCCTGGAGTCTGTGGCGCGTCAGGAAGGAGTCAAACGCGTAACCTGTAGCGCCCGTGAAGATGCGGTCGAATTTTTCGCCAAACTGGGATTTGTGAGCCAGGGAGAAATCACCACACCGCAAACCACGCCGGTGCGTCACTTTTTGATGATTAAGCCTATTGCGACGCTGGACGATATTCTCCATCGCGGGGACTGGTGCGGACAGCTACAGCAAGCCTGGTACGAACATATTCCATTGAGTGAGAAAATGGGTGTGCGCATTCAGCAGTATACCGGGCAGAAGTTTATCACCACGATGCCCGAGACGGGCAATCAGAACCCGCACCATACGCTGTTTGCCGGGAGTTTGTTTTCCCTGGCGACGCTAACGGGCTGGGGACTTATCTGGCTGATGCTGCGCGAGCGTCATCTGGGCGGGACGATAATCCTTGCCGACGCACATATCCGATACAGCAGGCCGATCACCGGGAAACCTACCGCTATCGCCGATCTGGGCTCGCTGAGCGGTGACCTGGACCGTCTGGCAAGAGGTCGCAAGGCGCGCGTTCAGATGCAGGTTGGGGTGTTTGGCGATGACACGCCGGGCGTGGTGTTTGAAGGCACCTACATTGTGCTACCCGCAAAACCGTTTGGCGCATATGAAGAAGGCGGGAACGAGGAAGAGTAGGTCAGAGGATGTAATCATCTACTCAATGAAAGCGTCCGCCGGAAGGTTAAAGCGTTCAGCAAGTGCTTTAATGTGACTTACAGTCAGGGCTCTGCGACCATTTAAGATGTTGCTGACGTTCGATTTTGAACCAAGTTCGTTGGCAAGATCTGCTGCTTTGAGACCATATTGATCCATGAGCGTTCGCAATACTGAAACGCCAGAGGGAGTTTTCTCCAGGTGTTGGTTGAGTGCTTTGAATTCCGGCGCATGTTTTTCATATTCACTGATCCGGGCACAGAGCAATTCAAATAGTGGGTTTTCGAGATCGTTCTGATCGACCAGAAACTCCACTAGCGCTAGTGCCCTGCGATACTCAGTGTCATTTTGGTCTTCCCCCAACAGTGGGATGGTTTTTACCGCATCGCTGAAGGTATCTACGATCTTTTTTGCGCTGGTTGCATCCATCTGACGATGAGTTCTCATTCTTTATTACCCCGATAATATGCTGTCAGTTTGTCATATTCGGCATGGGAAACGATATGTTTCACAAATATCTTATGTGACCTGAAATCTATGTAGGAAATGAGTCTCAGGCTGTTGCCAGAAACATCAATCACCCACCATTTATCTCTGTACTTAAAATTATCCAGTGAATGTATGTACTGCTTCATCTCCTCAGGCCTGGTGAATGTCTTTTTCTCCAGAACATTCAGCAAGTCAGCAAGAGCAAGCTCATGGTTTGGATACATGAGCATCGCCTCATTGAATGGTTTTCGGCTGATAACATGCACGGTGTAGTTCCATTACAAGGTTTTCAACCTGAAAACAAAATAATGCAAAGCAATCAAGTTTTCAAGATGAAAACAAAATATTAATTAAGCATGTCTTCCTGCTTCAGGATTTATGACGCGCCAGGCAACATCCCGCATAACGCTTCGTGCCGCCTGACTCACTCCTGCTAGCTGGAAAAATCCGTGGATAACGCCGAGATAGCGTTGGCAAGTGCACTCCACGCCCTGTTCCTGGAGCTTTTGATACAGGGCCTCACCCTCATCTCGCAATGGGTCGAATTCAGCTGTAATGATGTGTGTGGGCGGTAAACCGTTGAAGTCTTCACGCCAGAGCGGGCTGGCTTCGGGATGCAGTGGATCGGTTTGCGGCATATACATCTCGTAGCCCGACAGCAGCGTGTCGCGGGTGATAATGTAATCCTGTCCATTGTGGACATAGCTCGCAAAGCTGGCGGTTGCGTCCAGCATCGGGTAGATCAGCATAAGCTGCGCAGGTTGCCATTGCCTGGTAGCTTTCAGGCGTAGTGCGGTAACCAGCGCCAGGTGTCCACCCGCGCTGTCGCCTGCAAGCGTAATGTTGTCCCGGTCTACTCCCAGTTTCTGGGCATACTTCCAGATAATGTTGGCCCCGGTTTCAGCATCGTTATGTGCTGCCGGGAAGATGTGCTCTGGTGCGAGGCGATACTGCACCGCAATGACCCGACAGCCGCTGTACCAGGCGAGTTGCCTTAACTGGTTATCATGTGTGGCAAATCCACCGCTGACAAAGCAGCCACCGTGATAATAGATAACGCAGGGGAGATTTCCCGTGCTGCCCCGCGGCGAAATAACGCGAAATGCCATGGCATCGAGTTCAATATCTTCAACCTGTACGCGGGTTTCAGTGTCTCCGGCCAGGACCGTGCTGGCGATATAGCCTGCTCTCCGGTCATCAATATTCTGCTCGCGCGAAGAAGGGCGTCCCGCCGCGATAAATGCCTCAACCAGCTGTGCAATTCCGCTTTCCAGTGCCATTTTTACTTCCCTTTATCTGTATGGATATACAGGTTTATAACCTGAATTACTAAGAATGAAAATGGGAAAAATGGGGGGTTATGGTTCTGGAAAGCTGCTCGCAGATTAAATACCGTCATTGGTTTCTGCTGTTTGAATTCTGTATTGTAAGGAAAATGTACTATACGCCATTGACGTATAGTTAATTTCTATTAATATAGTCCAATGGCGTACTAAAAATGCTATTCATAGAAACGGAAATCTTCACTGAAGACGTCAAAAAATTACTGGATGATGATGAATACCGTAGATTACAGATATTCCTTGCGATTCAGCCTGATTGTGGCGATCTGATACAAGATACAGGGGGCCTGAGAAAGGTTCGCTGGAGAGCGCGAGGGAAAGGAAAACGTAGCGGTGTGAGGATTATCTACTTTCATCAAATCAGAAAATCACAAATTCGATTGCTGCTGATTTATCAGAAAGGGATCAAGGATGATCTGACTCCACAAGAAAAAGTGCTGCTGCGAATGTTGAATGAGGGGTGGTAAATGGATAAGGCACTATTTGAGCGATTAACTCAAAGTATGATTCAGATGAATGAGATCGCTGAAGGAACGCGGCAGCCTTCTCGCACCTTTCATATTGACGCCATGAAAATAAAGGAAATCCGCCAGTCTTCAGGATTATCCCAGACTCGTTTCGCAGATTTGATATCGGTAAGCGTAGATACGTTGCGAAATTGGGAGCAGGGGCGTCGTTCACCGACCGGTCCAGCAAAAGCGTTGTTACGTGCCATTGCCAATGATCCAAAACATGTCATTCAGGCGCTAAGATAATCCCCGGCAGTCTGGTTCAATTGCCGGGGGAGGATCTTAAAACTTACTCCCCTTCACCCGGGAACAGGAACGGGTTGATGGAGCTTCGGGCAAAGCCCTCTTGCTCCATGTGCGCGTCCAGCATCAGTGAAGCGAGATCGTCAGCCACGGCTTCAACTTTAGGGTCTTTTTCCTGATAGAGAATCTTCAGGTAAGTCCCACAGTCGCCGCAGCTTTCAGCTTTAATTGCCGCCTGTTCGTTATCCAGCGACCAGTAGTTCAAATCACGGCTTTGCTCGCAGTTGCTGCACTTCACACGCACCACGTGCCACTCGGTTTCGCAGAGGTTGCAGTGCAGATAGCGCAGCCCCTGAGTAGTACCGATTTGCACCATGCTGGAGACCGGCATTGAACCACACACCGGGCAGTACTGACGCTGCTCACCGTATTCCGCACGGGCTTTGCCGGGGATCAGGCTTGCCATCTGCGCCCAGTAGAGCGACAGGGCAGCCCAAATGAACGGCGCTTTATCGCTGCTGACGGAGGAAAAATCAGAAGCAAACAGCGCGCTGGCCATCAGCTCCAGCTCCTGCTCTGAAGCTTTTTCCAGATTTTCGATCACGGCAAGCGCAGGGCCGCTCATTTCTGGCTTCAGCTCAGCAATTAACGACTGCAGCAGTTTTTGCCAGTGCTTGTCGCGTGGCAGAACGTGGATATCCAGCGGCGGTTTGCCCTGATCGTTCGCTTCTTTGATGCGAGCGGTCAGATCCATCTGCAGCGGATGGTCGTACAGCACAACTTCCTGCGCGTGGGCGATCAGTGCGGCAAAGCGCAGGTAGTCGCCCAGCGGGTTGTTCTCGGCCAGCTCGCGCAGGCGCTCAGCGCGGCGGTTATACAAATTTTTGAGTCTGGGGAATAATAACGGCGGAATCATATCCGCCGTGCGTTTCTCGCTCTTCTCCAGCTCATCTTGCGGGATTATGCGAATACTCATTCAGATGATTTTTCCTGTTTCTGGCGGACTTCACGGTACCAGCGCGGGTGATGTTTCTTCGCCCATGAACTGGTAACCCATCCTTCCACCATCGCGGTAATGGTGCCTTTCACCCAAAGGGCGGCGTAAATGTGCACCATGATAACCACAATTAACGCTACTGCGGCAAATGAATGCAGCATTAACGCGAATCGGATCACCGGGATTGAGAAAGCAGGCGCAAAATACGGACGCCAGATGACCACTCCGCTCACCAGCAACAGGACCAGGAAGATAATCGCCGCCCAGAATACGCATTTCTGGCCGAAGTTATAACGTCCCGTGTCACCTACTTCCTCGTTGACGACAATCTTACGAATATTCTTCGCCCAAAAGATATCATCCCGATTGATTAGATTGTGGTGCCAGTAACGGAAAAACATGATGATAAACGAGGCAAACATGATCACGCCGACAAACGGGTGCACAATTCGCGCCAGTTGCGGAGTGCCCATGATGTGCATCAGCCAGTTAAAGGACGGGAAGAGAAAGCCCATCCCGCTCACCGCTGCCAAAATGAAGCAGAAGGCGGTTATCCAGTGGTTGATGCGTTCCGGCGCCGTGTAGCGCACGATGGTGTCACGTCGTTTCATTTGCGCACCTCGTCTTTTTCTTCATGCAGGTTGTCTTCTTCCTCTTCCGCACGGTTCGGGCCGACACCGACGTAGTGGAAGATACTGGCCGCAAATGTCGCTGCAAAGCCGACGGCTGCGAGAGGTTTCCAGATGCCTTTCCAGAACTTCACGGTAGCGCTGATTTCCGGGTTCTCCGGCAGGCCGTGATACAGATTCGGCTTGTCAGCATGGTGCAATACGTACATTACGTGCGTACCGCCAACACCCGCCGGATCGTACAGACCCGCGTTTTCGTAACCACGCGTTTTCAGCTCCGCCACACGCTCGCCTGCCAGCGTTTTCATCGACTCCTTGGTGCCGAAATGAATGGCGCCGGTTGGGCAGGTTTTCACGCAGGCTGGCTCTTGCCCGACCACCACACGGTCAACGCACAGCGTACATTTGTAGACGCGGTTGTCTTCCGGATTGAGGCGCGGTACGTCGAACGGGCAGCCCGCGATGCAGTAGCCACAGCCGATGCACTGCTCGGACTGGAAGTCGACGATACCGTTGGCGTACTGAATGATTGCGCCTTCAGCCGGACATGCCTTCAGACAGCCCGGATCGGCGCAGTGCATACAGCCATCCTTGCGGATAAGCCACTCTAGTTTGTCGTTCTGTTCCACTTCTGAGAAGCGCATCACCGTCCAGGATTTCGCGGTCAAATCAGCCGGGTTGTCGTACACCCCAACGTTGTTGCCCACTTCATCACGGATGTCGTTCCATTCAGAACACGCCACCTGACACGCTTTACAGCCGATACAGGTGGTGACGTCGATAAGCTTTGCCACTTCTTCCTGATGGTCCCGCGCCTGAGGCGCGGGTGTGAAACCGTTAGTGGCGGAACGACGAATGATGTCTTGCGATTGATAAGCCATAGGTCGTCTCCGTTACACCTTTTCCACGTTCACGAGGAAGGACTTAAATTCCGGCGTCTGCGTGTTCGCATCACCGACGAATGGCGTTAACGTGTTAGCGATAAAGCCTTTTTTCGCCACACCTTCGTAGCCCCAGTGAATTGGAATACCGATAGTGTCGATATCCTGACCGTTGGCCTTCAGCGTGCGAATACGTTTGGTCACCACCGCCTTGGCCTTGATGTAGCCGCGGTTAGAGGAGACTTTGACGGTATCGCCGTGGGAGATACCGAGCTTATTCGCCAGCTTCTCGCCAATTTCCACAAACTGTTCCGGCTGCGCGATGGCGTTCAGCAGCGCATGCTTGGTCCAGTAGTGGAAGTGCTCGGTCAGACGGTAGGTCGTACCGACGTACGGGAACTTATCTGCTTTACCCAGTGCTTCCGCGTCACCTTTAAAGATGCGCGCGGCAGGGTTAGAGATAACGTTCGGGTGCAGCGGGTTAGTCCCCAGCGGCGTTTCAAACGGCTCGTAGTGTTCCGGGAACGGACCTTCCGCCATCTTATCGATAGCAAACAGGCGTCCCATCCCTTCCGGCTGCATGATGAACGGCCCAACGTTGCTGCCAGGTGCGGCGGCACTGTAATCCGGAATATCCATCCCGCTCCACTTCGCCCCATCCCATTTCAGGATCTGACGTTTTGGATCCCACGGATTCCCCTGCGGGTCAGCGGAGGCGCGGTTATACAGAATGCGTCGGTTGAGCGGCCACGCCCATGCCCAGCCCAGCGTATTACCAAGGCCTGACGGGTCGGCGTTATCGCGACGTGCCATCTGGTTGCCTTCCGGCGTCCAGCTACCGGCAAAAATCCAGCAGCCGCTGGAGGTCGTGCCGTCGTCACGCAGTTGGGCGAACGAGCTTAGCTGTTGGCCTTTCTTGACGATAACCGCACCGGTTGCCGGGTCGGTAATGTCGGCCAGCGCTTTACCGTTACTCTCCATCGCCACTTCTTCCGAAGCCGGTTCGTGCGGGGTGGAGTAGTTCCAGGTCATGTTCAGCACCTGTTCCGGGTTCGCGCCACCTTGCTCGGCATACATCTTGCGCAGACGCAGGAAGATACCGGCGAGAATTTCGCCATCGGTAACGGCAATCCCCGGGGCATCCGCGCCTTTCCAGTGCCACTGCAGCCAGCGACCGGAGTTAACGATAGAACCGTTCTCTTCGGCGAAGCAGGTGGACGGCAGACGGAATACTTCGGTCTGGATTTTCGACGGGTCAACATCATTCGACTCACCGTGGTTCTGCCAGAAGGTGGAGGTCTCGGTGTTGAGCGGGTCGATAGTGACCAGGAACTTCAGTTTGGACAGTGATGCCACAACTTTGTTTTTATTCGGGAATGACGCGACCGGGTTAAAGCCCTGGCAGATATAGCCATTCACTTTGCCCTGTTTCATCATCTCGAAGTACTGCAGGACGTCGTACCCTTTATCCCACTTCGGCAGCCAGTCGAAGCCCCAGCTGTTTTCCGCTGTTGCTTTATCGCCAAAGAAGGCTTTCATCATGGAAACGAAGAATTTCGGGTAGTTGCCCCAGTAGTTCACCTGACCTTCCAGCAACGGTTTTGGCGTGTTGGCAGCAAGGTAAGTTTGCAGGTCAGTCTGTTTCTCGCTTGGCAGCGTCATATAGCCTGGCAGGCTTTGTGACAGCAGGCCTAAGTCGGTCAGACCCTGAATGTTGGAGTGACCGCGCAGGGCGTTTACGCCCCCACCTGCCATCCCCATGTTGCCAAGCAGCAACTGGATCATCGCCATGGTACGGATGTTCTGCGCACCCACGGAGTGTTGCGTCCAGCCCAGGGCGTACAGGAACGACGCGGTTTTATCTTTGGCGCTGGTTTCTGCGATGTACTCACAGACCTTCAGGAAGTCGGCCTTTGGCGTACCACAGATGTTTTCTACGACGTCCGGCGTGTAGCGGGAGACGTGCTGTTTCAGCAGGTTCCACACGCAGCGCGGATGTTGCAGGGTGACATCGCGTTTGGCGAAGCCTTTTTCATCCAGCTCGTAGTTCCAGCTGGTTTTGTCATACTTGCGTTTGTCCGCGTCGTAGCCGGTGAACAGGCCATCTTCGAAACCGTAATCCTCACGCACGATCAGGCTGGCGTTGGTGTAGGCCTCAGTGTATTCGCGGTTGAATTTTTCGTTGTTCAGCAGGTACAGCAAAACGCCTGACAGGAAAGCAATGTCAGTACCGGAACGAATCGGAGCATAGAAATCAGCCACCGCAGCGGTTCGCGTAAAGCGTGGATCGATAACAATCAGCTTCGCACCGTTGTGAATTTTGGCTTCCATCGCCCAGCGGAATCCGACAGGGTGAGCTTCAGCGGCGTTACCGCCCATCACCACAACGAGGTTGGCGTTTTTAATGTCGACCCAGTGGTTGGTCATCGCACCGCGACCAAATGTTGGAGCAAGACTTGCTACCGTTGGTCCGTGTCAGACGCGTGCCTGGTTGTCGACCGCGAGCATACCGAGCGCGCGGGAGAATTTTTGCGTTAAATAGCCGGTTTCGTTACTGGAAGCGGAAGCACACAGCATCCCGGTGGAAAGCCAGCGATTAACGGTTACGCCTTCAGCGTTTTGTGCAACGTAGTTAGCGTCGCGGTCTTCTTTCATCAGCTTAGCGATGCGGTCAAATGCCTCATCCCAGCTAATCTGTTGCCACTTATCTGAGCCTGGTGCGCGATATTCCGGGAATTTCAGGCGGCTTTCGGAGTGGATGAAGTCCACAAGTCCTGCCCCTTTTGGGCACAGCGCGCCACGGTTCACCGGGTGATCCGGGTCCCCTTCGATATGGAAGATGGATGCTTTGGCGTTTTTTGCGCCGTCACCGAGGCTGTACATTAACAGTCCACAGCCAACGGAACAGTAAGTGCAGGTGTTACGGGTTTCGCGGGTGCGCAGCAATTTATATTGCCGTGTTTCCGCGAGCGCTACGCCGGGTGCAAAGCCCAGTGCCGCTGCCGTGGTGCCTGCCATACCGCCAGCACAGATCTTAAAGAACTGTCTTCTGCTGACCTGCATGGTTCGCTCCTTGTTTCGACATTGTCACGTTCCCTTCGCTTTTCTTTAACGCGATCGCGAGGGAAGTGGTTGTTATTTTTCTTTGCGGACGGGACCGCAAAGGTCCAGAATTGGGTGAATTTCCCTCCGTCCAGGAGGGATTTGTAAAGAATACCACAATGTTGGTATGCGTGTTCCAATATGGTTAAAAGAAAGTGAATAAGATTATTCAAGAAAACATCAAGAATGTGACATCTTCGACAGGATCTCGCCAGTTGACCCTCTGGAAACGCGAGGATTTGCAACATCCTCAGCCTGATGAGGTAGCTGAAGAAGTGCCTGTTGCGCTGGTATACAACGGGATTTCGCACGTGGTGATGATGGCATCACCGAAAGATCTTGCGCACTTCGCGATGGGTTTTTCACTTTCTGAAGGCATTATTGAGTCCCCGCAGGATATCTATGGAATGGACGTGGTGCCTTCCTGCAACGGATTGGAAGTGCAGGTTGAGCTGTCCAGCCGTCGCTTTATGGGGCTGAAGGAGCGCCGTCGCGCGCTGGCCGGACGCACCGGTTGCGGCGTTTGTGGCGTGGAGCAGCTCAATGACATTGGCAAGCCGGTCCAGCCGCTGCCGTTTACCCAGACATTCGATCTGGCGAATCTCGATCATGCTTTACGACATCTCATGGATTTTCAACCTGTAGGGCAACTGACAGGTTGCACGCACGCGGCTGCCTGGGTACAGCCGTCAGGTCATCTGGCGGGCGGGCATGAAGATGTTGGACGTCATGTTGCGTTGGATAAATTGCTGGGACGACGTGCAATCGAAGGAGAAACCTGGCAACAGGGCGCGGTATTAGTCTCCAGCCGCGCCAGTTATGAGATGGTGCAGAAGTCGGCGATGTGCGGTGTGGAGATCTTGTTTGCTGTTTCTGCGGCGACAACGCTTGCCGTGGAAGTTGCCGAACGTTGTAACCTGACGCTGGTGGGTTTTTGCAAACCGGGCAGGGCGACGATCTATACGCATCCGCAACGTCTGGTCGCGCTGTGACGCCACCAGGCAGCCAGAATACTGCCTGAAAACGCCAGTTCCATGATTACGGCAACTGGCGAGCCAACAATCACATTGTTCAGCAGCCAACACAGGCTGCCGCACAGAGTGTATCCCCGTAATTTTCCGCTGCGTTTTTGAAATGACGCAAAGGTCATCAGCAGGCTTCCCATCAGCGGCAAAATACTCGTCAGATTCTGCCAAAGATAAACGCTACACAGCAGCGACCCCAGCATAAATCCCCACATCACCCAGCGATGAAACGTGACGATGGCCGTCGCAAAGCGGCATGCGGCAATGATCATTAACCCAGCCGCAGCGTGTTGATCTAAAAGATAGAAATGGATAGCTAACAGAGAAGTAGAGCTAGTGAGCAGCGCTAAAGTGATAGCCCTGCGTTGAAAATGAAAAGCGGAAATATCCAGTAAGAAGCTGATGCCAGCCAGCATCTGAGAGAGAAGAAATGCGTTCATTGTGGTCGCCATCTATTAAAGAATGACGGGACAATAATCGACGCATCACCGTAAGGCGTTAACCTTTGTTAAGACGCTGGCGAATGCGGGACAGGCTAACGGGGGTAATGCCGATATAGTTGGCGAGATCGCGCTGGGTGAGCTGTGACTCCCAGTCCGGGAAGTGCGTTTGTACGTACTGGTAGCGTTGCTCTGGGGTATTGAGCAGCAGCATTTGCTCTTTTTTCTCTTTGTAGATCAATTGCTGGACCAGTAGCTGGGTCTTAATATCCTGATTTTCCGGCGCATCCAGCAAAGCCAGGGGGATTTCAGTGATTTCTCCAGCGGCGATCATTTGCAGACTGTAATCGGCAGGCGTGTTAGTTAGCCAGTTCAGGTACAGAAAGCAGTATTCCCCGGCAAAGTAGAACTCTTTAACCCTTTCAACGCCGTTGTCCGCGTGATAAACCGCACGAGCCACACCATGATGTAAAAGATGAATTTTACTTTGTGGTTCACCCTGACGAAGTAACCAACTCCCCGCTGGTTGCGTTTTTCTACGGCTGCCAGCAAGCCATTGTGGTTCCTGATTACGTGACATTTTATCTCTCAAATAATTTGAATAAGACTGGCAAATCCTTCCGCTTTCAGTTGTGTGATGAGATGGCTATTATTTATCACATCAAGGCACGGTGCCTTACTCAAACAACTAAGTTAAAGGGTTTATATCATGAAAAGCATCAAAACTTTTGTCGCAGTTATCGCTCTGGCTACTTCTTTCGGTTCTTTCGCTGCTCAGACAGTTACCGCAACCGGTTCTACGCTGGAAAGCGCTGAAGCAAAAATCGCCGCTCAGGCTGAACGTGCGGGTGCCAGCGATTACAAAATCACTCAGGCATACACCGGTAACCGCGTGCACATGACCGCCGAACTGCTGAAATAAGATATCTTAGTACTGTCGAAAGAGCGCCCTTGAGGCGCTTTTTTAGTTTATGCCCGCCATTCGCAGCAATGCGGTCACCACTGCGGCAGCGACGATCACCACGATTAGCGGCAGCTTGCGCCAGGCGAGAAATACCGCAAAAGCCACGCCCAGCACGCGCGCCATGCCAGCGAAGTGTTCGCCTTCGTAAAAGGTGGTCGCCAGCGCAACGGAGAACAATAATACCGTTGCGGCGTCGGAAAGTAGCGCCTGCGAGCGTTCCGAGAACGCTAAACGACTCCCAAGCTTCGCTCCTCCTAAACGCATTAAATACGTTCCCAGAGATAACATGGCGATACCGACGATAAACAGCGTCATGTTGCCCATTATTTTTTCCTTGTCAGTAAGCCAAACAGTGAAAGCAGAACCGGTAAACCGACCGGCGCAAAGGGGATAGCCGCAAGCGACAACCCGGCACCGCTACAGGCGCGAATCAGCGTGGTGCGGTTTTTAAAGGCCGGGACCACTAAGGCTAATAAAATTGCAGGGAAGACGGCATCCAGACCGATGGTTTCCGGGGCGGGGAGCAGTTTGCCGACGCCCGCGCCGATCAGTGTGCCAACAGGCCAGAAAATCGCGACGCCCAGACCGCACAGCCAGAAGGCGGCTTTACGTTGTTCGGGCGTTTTTTGCGACAGGCCAAAGACTACGCTTTCGTCGTTCATGATATGACAGCCGAGGAAACTCGCAGCCCGGGAGCCCACCAGATCGCGCACCGTGACGCCAAACGGCACGTGTCGGGCGTTGACCAGTAAACCGGCAGCCGCAGCCGCCAGTGGGTTACCGCCGCTGGCGACGATGCCGATAAACATAAACTCGGAAGCACCCGCCAGTACCGTAATCGAAAGCACAAACGGTACCCACAGCGGGAAGCCGTAGGCCATCGCCAGCGAGCCGTATGACATGCCGACTACGCCGACGGCCAGACAGACTAAAAATATTGCTTTTATCGTGTCGCCTTTGAGACTGGAAAAATAATGTTTCATACCGTTTTAGCCATATCGAACGAATTTCCATTATAATGAACGCGACCAGTTAATATTACAAGTCGAACGATTCGTTCGATATAAAGAACATGGAGTCGTGAATGACCCAGCCCATCAGTATGATCGCGAAAAGCCTTGTGCGTGAACGTCAGCGCACCGGTTTGTCATTGGCAGAGATTGCCCGTCGCGCAGGGATTGCAAAATCGACACTCTCGCAATTGGAAGCGGGCAATGGCAATCCTAGCCTGGAAACGCTCTGGTCGCTGTGTGTGGCGTTAGATATTCCCTTTGCTCGCCTGCTGGAGCCGCAGGAACAAAAAACGCAGGTGATTCGCCGCGGCGAAGGGACAAAGGTGGTGGCTGAGCAGGCCCACTATCAGGCCATTTTACTGGCCGCCTGCCCACCGGGGGCGCGGCGGGATATCTATCTGCTGCTGACGCAGCCGGGCGCGGATCGGATTTCACAGCCGCATCCACCGGGATCGGTTGAACACATCATCGTGACGCAGGGTAAGGCGATGGTAGGATTGACGGAAGCGCCGGAGGAGTTAGGCGAGGGGGACTATATTTGTTACCCCGCCGATCGGGCGCATATTTTTAAAGCGCTGGAGCCTGACACCCAGGCGATTCTGGTTTCTGAGCAAAACTAACGGTTATGTTGCGTTGTGCCGGATGCGGCGCGTTAGCGCCTTATCCGGCCTACAAGACTACTGCAGATAAAACACTTCTTTTAGCTCTGCGCTAACCGGGCTGTTGTCCGGGTTTGCTGGCATTACGTCACGCATATGCTTCCACCAACGTTGGCAAACGTCGGTGCTGGCAACGGCGTTCCAGCGTTCTTCGGACTCAATCTCAACGGTGGCGAACAGCAGATTGCGCGCCTGATCGAGATAAATCGCGTAGTGATGGGCACCGTGCTCTTTCAGCACCGCTTCCAGTTCTGGCCAGATGGGATTATGACGGCGCTGGTATTCAACGTGCGCGTCGGCATTCACCTGCATCACAAAGGCCTTGCGGATCATAACGCCTCCAGATACAGCTCGCGGACCTCGTCGCGGCTGGCGGTGCGCGGGTTGCACGGCGCACACGGATCGGCCAACGCTTTATCCAGCCAGCCTTCAATATCCTCTTTCGTCACGCCAAGGGAGCTAAAGCCCGCAGGAATACCGACACGCTTGCTAAGTGCACGAATCGCGTTGATGGCCTCCATACTTGCCGCTTCATCGCTCATGTCACGGGTATCGACGCCCATCGCCTGCGCCACGCGGGCAAAGCGCGCCACGGCGTTCGGGCGGTTAAAGTTTTCGATTACCGGCAGCAGGATGGCGTTGCAGACGCCGTGCGGCAGATTATGGGTTGCGCCCGGCTGGTGAGCCAGCGCATGCACCAGACCCAGACCGGCGCTGTTGAATGCCATCCCCGCCAGGTACTGACCAAACGCCATTTGCTCACGAGCTTCGAGGTTATGACCGTCGTCGACCGCTTTTGGTAGCCACAGGTTGATCAGGCGAATCGCTTCCAGCGCGTTAGCGTCGGTGAGCGGATGCGCGCCAACGGAAACATAGGCTTCCACCGCGTGGGTCAGGGCGTCCATACCGGTTGCGGCGGTGACGGAGGCCGGGATTTCCAGCATCACGCTGGCATCATCCACGGCGATATCCGGGATGATATTCGGGTCGATGATCACCTCTTTGACCTTACGGGCAGAGTCGATAATGACCGCGTTGCTGGTCATCTCTGCTGCCGTACCGGCGGTAGTATTGATGGCGACCAGCGGGACTCCCGCATTTTTCACTTTGCCCACGCCGGAATAAGCGGTAGAAGGACCAGGGTTGGCTGTCAGGATTTTCACCGCTTTGGCGGTATCGATCGGGCTGCCGCCACCGAAGGCGATGATGTAGTCACATTCTGCGTTCTGATAGGCCGCAAAACCTTGCTGCACCAGCTCTTCTGTCGGGTTCGGGAATACTTCATCAAACAGGTGGTAAGACATTTGATGCTTATCCAGCGCGGTAAACAGGCTATCCAGCAGGCCCAGTTTCACCAGTTGCCCATCGGTGACGATCAGCGCTTTGCCCCATTGTTTATTCGCCACGAGATTCACCATATCGGCAATCGCGCCGGCGCCATGCAGGCTAATTTTTGGTAGTGCCAACATAAAGCTCATCACTATTCTCCTTAATAATAAAATCCTGTAGGCCGGATAAGATGAAGCCGCATCCGGCGTTGCGTTGGGAGGTATCAGTACAGCTCTATGGCGCTTGCCAGCGGTGTCACACCAAAACGTTTACCAAGTGCGACCAGCTCTTCACGTGAGATGGTCTGCTTCATACCGCCCATCGAAAAGATTTTGACTAAAACTTCGGCAGATTTCTCTGCGGTATCTATCAAACCGAACGCTTCGTCGAGGGTAGGTCCGCTGCCGAACACGCCGTGGAACGGCCACAGTACCAGCGAGTGTTTCTGCATTTCCTCGGCGGTTGCCTGGCCGATTTCATCTGTACCCGGCACCATCCACGGCAGAATGCCAACGCCATCCGGGAACACTACCAGGCACTCGGTGCTGCCTTCCCACAGCTTGCGGGTAATCAGCGCTGTGTTGTTTTCCAGTACGTAGGTCAGAGCGATCAGGTTGGTGGCATGGCAGTGCATGATCACGCGGTCTTTACCGTTCGTCGCTTTAATGCGTTCGCAGTGAGAGAGGAAGTGAGCCGGCAGTTCAGAGGTCGGTACGGCCTCGTGGGTCAGGCCCCAGAGGATGTGGTAGCCCGCACCGTCGCTGTCTACTTTTACTACGCCCAAATTTGCCGCGGGATCGAGCTGGACGTTACGGAAAAATTTACCGGAACCGGTGACGATAAACGGCGTGTTTGCCAGCAGTGGCATCGGTTGACTTAGCGCAATATAGCGTGGTTTTTCGTAGAAATCGGCGCTAAACGGTGCGATATCTGCTTCATCAAGACGCAGCGTCAGGTTGCCGCCGTTACGCTCGTCCCAGCCTTTCAGCCACGCATCAGAAGTGGCTTTGATCATCCCCTGGACGAACCAGGAAGTAGTAATTTTTTGCATGTTCGGTGTTCCTGTTTATTGCCCGAACGTTATCGGGTCTTACGTAGGCCGGATAAGCGAAGCGCCACCCGGCAATCGTGTTTCATTTATTGCCGGATGGCGACGCGGGGCGTCTTATCCGGCCTACAAGCCTGGTGTCACGGTTAGCTACGTTTGCTCAAAATCTCTTTTTCATAAGCGCGCACGCTGTCCAGCCATTGGCTGCCCGCAGGCGTGTCGTGGCGCTGGCAATACATCTCCCAGACGGCCTGCCACGGCAGCGATTTTTGCTCTTCCAGCAGGGCCAGGCGTGCGGTGTAGTCGCCGCTGGCTTCGAGCTGACGCAGTTGTTCGGTGGGTTCTAACAGCGCGCGCAGCAGGGCTTTTTTCATATTGCGGGTGCCGATCACCCACGCGGCGATGCGGTTAATGGAGGCGTCGAAGAAGTCGAGGCCAATGTGTACGCGGTCAAACAGGTTGTGGCGAACGATCTCGCTGGCAATCGCCTGAGTTTCATCATCCAGCAGTACCACGTGATCGCTGTCCCAGCGCACTGGACGGCTGACGTGCAGCAGGAGGTGCGGTACATACAGCATGGCGGCGGAGATTTTGTCGGAGATCACTTCAGTCGGATGGAAGTGACCCGCATCCAGACACAGCGCGGTCTGGCGGCTGGTGGCGTAACCCATGTAGAACTCGTTAGAGCCCACGGTATAGCTTTCCGCACCGATGCCAAACAGCTTGCTTTCGACGGCATCGATATGGTGCGTCGGGTCGAGTTTCTCGCTGATCACTTCGTCCAGTGCGTCCAGCAGACGCTGGCGCGGCGCTAAACGGTCAACAGTGATGTCTTTCATGCCATCCGGGATCCAGATGTTCATCACCGATGGTGTGCCCAACTGCTCGCCAAAATACGCCGAGACGCGACGGCTGGCTTTGCAGTGATCGATCCAGAACTGGCGAATGGTGTCGTCGGCGTGCGCCAGCGTGAAGCCGTCGGCGCTCAGCGGGTGAGAGAAGCAGGACGGGTTGAAATCCAGCCCTAACTGGTTCGCTTTCGCCCACTCAACCCAGTTTTTAAAGTGCTCAGGTTTGATTTGGTTGCGGGCAACCGGTGTATCCGATTCCAGATAGATCGCGTGCAAATTCAGACGTTTGGGTCCCGGAATCAGGCTTAGCGCTTGCTCCAGATCGGCCCGCAGTTCGGTGGCGTTACGCGCTTTACCCGGATAGTTACCGGTAGCCTGAATACCGCCAGTGAGCGAGCCTTCCGGGTTTTCGAAACCGGCGACATCATCGCCCTGCCAGCAGTGCATGGAGACCGGCAGGCGATCGAGCTGGCGTAAGGCCGCCTCGACATCAATGCCTACCGCGGCGAAACGTAGTTTTGCCAGTTCCCAGGCTTGTTCAAGTTGAGTGGTCATGCGCAAAGCTCCTTTGTCTGTCGTAGTGATTGAAACTGCGCCTGGTAGCGGGCAATTTCACTTTCAGGATTGGGAATGAAGGTGGTCAGGTCATAGTTGGCGCGCACCACCTGACGGAAATCATCGACGTTGTTCAGCTCGTCCAGCGTCATCAGCTGGATGCCGATATTGCCGAGCGTGGAGGCCTCAATCGGCCCGGACATCACGCGAATACCGCAGGCATCCGCGCACAGTTGGTTCAGTAAGGTGTTCTGGCAGCCGCCACCGACAATGTGCAGTTGGCTAAATGCTGCACCACGCAGTTGTGCCAGTTCTTGCAGGATGTCGGCGTACAGCAACGCCAGGCTGTCGAAGATACAGCGCGCCAGTTCGGCGTTTTGCAGGGGAACGGGTTGGCCCGATTCACGGCATGCCGCCTGAATTTCTGCACTCATATCGTCGGGATTGATAAAGCGATCGTCGTTCGGGTTTATCAGGAACTGGCAGGCCGGCAGCGCTTGCGTTTGGCTGATAAGCGTTGGCAGGTCGGTAATCTGACGCTCTTTTAACACGCGCTGGAGCAGCCATAGTCCCATGATATTTTTCAGGACACGGTAGCGTCCTTCCGCGCCGCCTTCGTTGGTGATATTCGCCGCCAGCGCCGCATCGTTGGTATACGGTGTTCTGCTCTCAAAGCCCATCAGCGACCAGGTCCCGGAAGAGAGATAGGCGCTGTTTTTATCGGCCAATGGCGACGCGATGACCGCGCTGGCCGTGTCATGACTGGCGACGGCGACAACCGGAATTTGGTTTTTCTGTGGGCAAATCCAGTGGCCGATCACGTTCCCCGGATGCGTCGGGCGACCAAACCAGGCTTTGTCTGCCCCGGTCCACGCCAGCAGTGTGTCATCCCAGTCGTCGGTATTGATATTGACTAGCTGGGTGGTGGTGGCATTGGTGTATTCCCAGTTCATTTTGCCGGTCAGGCGAAAGCTGAAGTAGTCGGGGATCAGCAGGGCATGGGCCACCTGTGGGAGCAGTTCTGGCTGCTGTTCAACCAATGCACGTAGCTGATACAGGGTGTTAAAGGGCAGAAACTGAATGCCGCTACGGCGGTAAATTTCACCTTTACCCGGCTGCTCCATCGCCTGCGCCATAATGCCGGTCGTGCGGCTGTCACGGTAAGAGACCGGCAGACCGACACGTTGACCGACGTTATCGATCAGAACGTAATCCACGCCCCAGGTATCAATGCCGATGCTGTCTATGCGAATGCCTTCATCGCAGACTTTTTTCAGGCCAAGGCGAATATCGTTTTCCAGGCTGTCGATGTCCCAGGTGTCAAAACCGTCTGTTTTTTGCAGGCAGTTCACGAAGCGGTGGATTTCACGCAGCGTCAGAGAGCGGTGTTCACTGTCGTAACGCGCCAGCATTACGCGCCCACTGGATGCGCCGAGATCGACTGCGACACAATGGCGAAAAGTCATAGCGAGGTCCTTCTGAGTTTTATTGCACTCAGTCTAAGAACCCCAGATAACGCGTACCTTCTTGACAGTGACAGGCACAATTAGCGGCTGGCAACATGGCAAAGGTGAACGTGATGTTGTTCACAATTTCTTTTAATAGGACCGGTTTTAGCGGATGTGACGTCTTCCGCAATTCCCGATCTTTCCCGCCGTTTCTTGAAGAATTGACCGTGTTTACGCACTTTGGCGTCAAAAATTTAAGGTGAGGGTGATAACCCTTAATTACTATTCAGCCATGTTCATTTGATCGGGAAGGATGTCATCATGACGGTATTGCATTGCGTGGATTTTTTTCCGACAGGTAAAGCGCCAGTGGCTATTGAACCGCGGCTTCCTCAACCTGCATTTCCAGAACATCATCATGATTTTCATGAAATTGTGGTGGTCGAACATGGAACGGGGATCCATGTGTTCAACGGGCAGCCTTACACCATCAGCGGCGGTACGGTGTGTTTCGTTCGCGATCATGACCGGCATTTATATGAACATACTGACAATCTGTGCCTGACCAATGTGTTGTATCGCTCCCCGGATGCGTTTCAATTTCTGGCTGGACTGAATCAGCTTTTACCTCAGGAACAGAACGGGCAGTATCCCTCCCACTGGCGGGTTAATCAGGGCGTGTTGCAGCAGGTTCGACAACTGGTGGGGCAGATGGAAGCGCTCGGTGAGGGGATGGATACACCAACGGCGGCAAATCGCGAGATCCTGTTTATGCAGCTGCTGGTGCTGCTGCGTAAAAGCAGCCTGATGGAAGCTGCGACCGATAACGACGCGCGGCTTAACCTTCTGATGGCCTGGCTGGAAGATAACTTTGCCGACGAGGTGTGTTGGGAGGCGCTGGCCGAGAGGTTTTCCCTCTCTTTGCGCACTCTGCATCGCCAGCTCAAACAGCAAACTGGATTGACGCCACAGCGCTACCTTAACCGCTTGCGGCTGATCAAGGCCCGGCATCTGCTTCGCCACAGTGATGACAGTGTGACAGACATCGCTTATCTCTGCGGATTCGGCGACAGTAACCACTTTTCGACGCTTTTTCGCCGTGAGTTCAAGTGGTCACCACGCGATATTCGCCAGGGGCGCGATCTCGTTGTGGCAAGCAGCCTCCAGTAACGCGAAAGCTATCAACGTTTTTTACCGCCGAATCTCAGATAATCATGCCCCTTAATGCCGGATGGTGGCTACGCCTTATCCGGCCTACGTGGATGCCCTGTAGGCCGGATAAGCGCAGCGCATCCGGCAAGCATTCAGGTTGAGGTCATGTGATGGCGAATCAGCTAATCCTTCTGAAATCAGACTTCTTTGCGCATGAGCAGCAGGCTGTCGCCGTGGCTGATCGCTATCCGCAGGATGTCTTTGCTGAGCATACCCACGAGTTTTGCGAGCTGGTCATGGTCTGGCGCGGCAATGGCCTGCATGTCCTTAACGATCGCCCGTACCGGATAACCCGTGGTGATCTGTTTTACATTCGCGCCGAAGATAAACACTCCTACACCTCCGTGAACGACCTTGTGCTGCAAAATATCATCTACTGCCCGGAGCGGTTGACGCTGAATGTTGACTGGCAAGGGGCGATCCCCGGATTTGACGGTACGCCGAGGCAGCCGCACTGGCGACTCGGCAGCGTTGGCATGACTCAGGCCCGACAGGTGATAAGCCAGCTTGAGCATGAAAGCAATCAGCGTGATGCACAGGCTTTTACCATGGCTGAGCTGCTGTTCGGGCAACTGGTGACACACCTTAAGCGGCATCGTTATGCCACCGATACGCTCTCGGCGACCTCCAGTGAAACGCTGCTGGATAAACTGATCACCGCGTTAGCTGGTAGCCATGAGCATGCATTCGAACTGGATACGTTTTGCGAGCGCGAACGGTGCAGCGAGCGCGTTTTGCGCCAGCAGTTTCGCAGCCAGACCGGGATGACTATCAACCAGTATCTCCGCCAGGTGCGGGTTTGCCATGCGCAGTATCTGCTCAAACATAGTCGGTTGATGATCAGTGAGATTTCCATGCGCTGCGGCTTTGAGGACAGTAACTACTTTTCGGTGGTATTTACGCGGGAAACCGGGATGACGCCGAGCCAGTGGCGTCATCTGGCTGAGTGAGGAATCATAATAATATCGCATATTAGGGTGATAAAATCTGACAGCGAATACTTCTATAAAATAAAATCTCCACGATGGTTTATTGCTGTAAATAAAGAGTAAAATAGGAATAACGCCCATTATCATGGGGGGCGTGAACGTATATGATAATTTATCATCATAAATGACTGAGAGCTAAGTAATGCAGGCGTCTGACTATTTAAGGATGAAGTTTCAAAATGATAGACGGCTGGCTCTAACCACTCAGAATGCTGTTGGTGGGGTTTTTCAATCAGCCAGAGGTGTTGCTTCAGATATATATTCTGGTATTGAGCGAGCTAGTTGGTATTCATCATGTTTTATACCTCAGTGCAATGATATTTGTCAGGAGTTAAAATCTGAAGAAATAAGGATGCTCTATTCCATTGAGTCAATATATAGATATCGTGATGTAATTATATATATGCTTTATTTGTATTTCATAACAATAAATGATGATGTTGATGAAGGTAATCCCGAAGGCTCGGCTCGTCAATTTATCAGAAAAATGTCTGCACTGGCTACTCATATGAATATTGCGGGAGGGACTCGGTATGCTTTTGCTTCCGCGGCTTCTATTGCGTTGTCTCAGTCTGGCTTCATGTCGAAAATCATCGTTGAGCGTTTATCTGCAAAACTGCCGCAAGCGGTATTTTTGCTGCAATTTTTCGGAGTTCAACAAAAGTGCGCTCTTACTGCGCGGCAGCTAAAAGGAATTGATCCAGATTATTATTGGGTTTTATATCAGGCAAAGCTTGAAATGCTCTATTATTTTGTTGAACCAGCTATTTCCAATATGATTAGTAGAGTAAAGTCAAAGCGCTTCTCAAATTTTGATAATTTAGCGGATTTTTTGCAGAGGGATTTTGGTGTTTAATAGTTTGATCACACTTTTATTAGAAAGTGTAGTATTTCCAGCGCTGGTAATAGGCTTTGGTCTGTTATGGCTTCATCTATTTCCTGAATATTGTCTTTTACTAACATTAATAACGCTTATTTTTTTGATGTGGTTTTTCCCCCGGTTGACTTCACTATTCACTAAGTTTAAATAAAAGGAGTATTTCAACATAATCCTTCACAACGTGAAGCTCACTTCAATCACGCCTGATTTATATCCTGGCGCAGCAACAGGCACACATCTTGAGACTATTCTGCTGCGCTACGAGAAAATTACCTGGAAACATTGTGACGGTAATATCATTTATACCGATGAATGGAATCAACGTACAATCTATTAAGTCAGCTTTTGGGCAACGTGAAAATGGGTGTGAGGAATTATTTACTAATGATGGGAACTGGTGGATAGATGACGCCGAGCCAGTGGCGTCATCTCAGTACTCAACATGCTTAGTTGGCCATTCCCAGACCGACAATGTTTGCCGCGACAATAATTACCACGCAGCCGAGGCTCAGCACGCTAACCGGGCGGCGACCCGCGTTTTTCCACTCTTTCAATACCAGACCGACAATCCCACCGCACAGAACATAGAAGCTCATGTGCAGCATCCAGCTTACATAGTCATACTGCGCCGGAATACGCGCGTGGCCCCAGGCGTAGAAGAAGAATTGCAGATACCACATCAAGCCACCAAGCGCAGAGAGCAGTACGTTGGTGATAATCAGCGGTTTGGCTAACGAGAAGTCGGCTTTTATCGACAAGTTCTTCACTTTTGCCAGACGAATGAAGCAGAAGCCCAGGTTAACAAGTGCGCCACCGCCCATAATGACCACATAGCTAGGCAGGGCGACATACAGCGGATCGACGCCCAGCGCGGCGGCGGCATCGTGCATCGGTTTCGCCGCGTTCATCGCAAAGGACATCCCGGCGGAGAAAATACCGCACATGACGGCCAGAACCAGCCCTTTTTTCAGGTTGAAATCTTCTGCTTTGATACCCATTTTGCGTTCTTTTAACTGGCCGGCACGGGTAACAATGCCCACACCAATCAGCGCGACCAGCACGCCAAGCAGCGTCATGCGGCCACCGGAAGTATTGATCAATACATCAAAATTGCCGTTGATAATCGGGGTCATCAGCGTGCCGACAATCAGCGTAATACCTATCGCAATCCCGATACCCATCGACATACCGAGATAGCGCATGGTCAGGCCATAGTTGATATTGCCAATCCCCCACATCGCACCAAACAGAAATACCGGTGCCAGCGTGGAGAGGCTGAAGGAGCTGAAGTAGGCCCAGAAATCGGGAAGTAACATGGCGCTGATGGTCCACGGCAGGATTATCCAGGAGACGATCCCGCCAACCGACCACATCGTTTCCCATGACCAATGTTTGACTTGCTTGAACGGGGCATAGAAACAGGCGGCACTGGCTGCCCCTATCAAATGCCAAAAGATACCCATCGTAATCGCGTTACTCATGACTTAATCCTCGTTATTTTTTATCGTCGGTAATGACCCCTCCGACCTAACGAGTTTAAAAATTACGCAGGTGGTTAACCTTTTAACGATTGCCGTCCTTTTGCGCATGTTGGCAATCATCACGTTAAGTGGGTGATTCGGCTCACATCTTTAACAATGGATTTGATTCATTAAGACCCTGTAAAAAGTACGGCATTGATAATCATTTTCAATATCATTTAATTAACTATAATGACCCAACTGCTTACGCGGCGTTAACACTGGCCGCCCGACAATACTGGAGATGATTATGAGTTATACACTGCCATCCCTGCCGTACGCTTATGATGCCCTTGAACCGCACTTCGATAAGCAGACGATGGAAATCCACCACACCAAACACCACCAGGCTTACGTAAACAACGCCAACGCTGCGCTGGAAAGCTTGCCTGAATTCGCCAGCCTGTCCGTTGAAGAGCTGATCACCAAACTGGATCAACTGCCAGCAGACAAGAAAACCGTACTGCGTAACAACGCGGGCGGTCACGCTAACCACAGCCTGTTCTGGAAAGGCCTGAAAACCGGTACTACGCTGCAGGGCGACCTGAAAGCGGCTATCGAACGTGATTTCGGCTCCGTTGACAACTTCAAAGCTGAATTTGAAAAAGCAGCGGCAACCCGCTTTGGCTCCGGCTGGGCGTGGCTGGTTCTGAAAGGTGACAAACTGGCTGTAGTCTCCACCGCCAACCAGGATTCCCCGCTGATGGGTGAAGCTATCTCTGGCGCTTCCGGTTTCCCAATCGTGGGCCTGGACGTTTGGGAACACGCTTACTACCTGAAATTCCAGAACCGTCGCCCGGACTACATCAAAGAGTTCTGGAACGTGGTGAACTGGGACGAAGCTGCCGCGCGTTTCGCAGCAAAAAAATAAGTTCTACGCTTTAACGAAGCCCTGCAAGCGATGCTTGTGGGGTTTTTTTGTGATCAAACTCAATATAAAAACGATGATCCACTTAAATTGAAACAAGGTTTTATTATGCGAGTGGGATCACTTTTATAGTCTCTACGAATGTCTATCTTCTTTTCATCAAGACGGGCGCATCTCAAAGCAAGATGCAATCGCCCATAAAAATTGCCCCATTTTTATGTCTACAGGTGATGGAAATGCAGATCAAACGTACGATAGAGAAAATCCCAGGCGGTATGATGCTGGTGCCGCTTTTCCTGGGCGCGTTGTGTCACACCTTTTCCCCCGGCGCCGGGAAATATTTCGGCTCCTTTACCAACGGTATGATCACCGGTACGGTACCTATCCTGGCAGTCTGGTTCTTTTGCATGGGGGCGTCGATCAAGCTAAGCGCCACCGGAACCGTGCTGCGTAAATCAGGTACGTTAGTCATAACCAAGATTCTGGTGGCGTGGGTGGTTGCAGCGATTGCTTCACGCATTCTGCCGGAACATGGCGTAGAGGTCGGATTCTTCGCTGGGTTGTCTACGCTGGCGCTGGTGGCCGCGATGGATATGACCAACGGCGGGCTGTATGCCTCGATTATGCAGCAGTACGGCACCAAAGAAGAGGCCGGGGCGTTTGTCCTGATGTCGCTGGAATCTGGTCCGCTGATGACCATGGTGATTCTGGGAACCGCCGGGATCGCTTCGTTTGAACCGCACGTATTTGTTGGTGCAGTATTGCCGTTCCTGATTGGCTTTGCGTTGGGGAATCTGGACCCTGAACTGCGGGAGTTCTTCAGCAAAGCGGTGCAGACGCTGATCCCGTTCTTTGCCTTCGCATTAGGTAACACCATTGATTTGAGCGTGATTGCGCAGACCGGCGTGCTGGGTATTCTGCTGGGCGTGGCGGTGATTATCATCACTGGTATTCCATTGATTATCGCCGATAAGCTGATTGGTGGTGGCGATGGTACGGCGGGGATTGCCGCTTCCAGTTCTGCGGGTGCGGCGGTGGCTACGCCTGTGCTAATTGCTGAAATGGTTCCGGCATTTAAACCGATGGCACCGGCAGCAACTTCCCTGGTCGCCACGTCGGTGATTGTGACCTCCATTCTGGTGCCGATTATCACGTCTATCTGGTCGAAAAGGGCCAAAGCAAGGGCGGCGGAAATTGATATTCGTGGTACCGTGAAGTAAGTCTCTTAAGCCGGATGGTCTGCACCATCCGGCTTAACTATTTACCCTTTGACGACAAACACCTCATCGATTGTTCGGCACTCACTCTCGTTCAACTCTCCACCGGCATTACGTGACACGCCGGTACAATAGCCAAACTTACGCGATACCACGGTTTTGATGGTGGTGACAAAATCTTCGCCTATGGCATAGATGGACATGTAGGTGCCAATCTGGTCCTGAATATCGCGAAGCGCTGCCAGGTCGCCCTGTTTAAACGCCTCCCGCGCGCTGACAAACAGTTCCGGCATGACGTTGTTCAACCCTGAAATAATCCCCGCGCCACCTGCCAACAGGTTGGGAATGTAGTATTCGTCATAGCCGGACAGCACGGCAAAATCCTCCCGCACGGCGCGGGTGGTCTGAATCATGCTGCGGGTATGGGACTGACAGTCGACGGTGTCTTTAATGCCAGCAAAATTCGGGAACTCGGCGGCGAGGGTGGCTACCAGTTCGGGGGTTAAATCGCAGCCGGTGCGTGCCGGGAAGTTATAAGCAAACCATTTACCGCTGAGTTTCTGCCCCAACTGACGGAAGTAGCTCAGCAGCTGTTTCGCCGTTTGTCCGTAGTAGTAGGGCGGCAGGATCATCACGGCATCGTAATCTGAGCGATACGCTTCCTGTGCCATCAATAAAACATCATTCTGGCAGGTGGATGAGACGTTGGCGACCATCTTTAGCGAGCTCATGGCGCGGGCCTCACGGATCAGCAGCAGCCTTTCTTCGAGCGTAAAGGAAGCAAATTCCCCGATGCTGCCCATCAGCAAAATCACGTCGATTTTGGCCTCGGTAAGGCGTTTGAGATGCTGGCTCAGACCGTTGAGATCGATCTTGCCGTCATTGTCCATTGGCGTAATGGAAGGACACCAGACGCCAGCAAATTGCGATTGACCAGTCACGTTGTCGACTCCTTATTTGAAATGATGTTTCAAAACCAGATTACATTGATAGCATGTGTCCCTAACTTTCATGTGAACCGTGCTCTCATTTTGAGCGACTGGGGTAAAATAAATGTGGTGTAATGGGGGAAATTTATCGGGAGAGGGAACAGATGCGATATCCGGTCGATGTTTTTACGGGCAAAGTTCGGGACTACACGGGAAGCCGTCCCAGCGCGATTGCTAAAGTCCAGATTGACGGTGAGTTGATGCTGACCGAACTGGGGCTGACGGGGGATGAACAGGCGGAAACGAAAATTCATGGCGGGCCGGATCGCGCGCTGTGTCACTATCCGCGTGAACACTATCAGCACTGGAGACAAGCGTTCCCGGAGCAGGCGGAGCTATTTGTCGCGCCCGCGTTTGGTGAGAACCTCTCTACTGAGGGGCTGACTGAAGAGAATGTGTATATTGGTGACATTTTCCAGTGGGGAGAGGCGCTGATTCAGGTCACGCAGCCGCGCTCGCCGTGCTTTAAGCTGAATTTCCATTTTGGCATCAGCGATATGGCCAGCCAGATGCAGGATGCAGGTAAGACGGGCTGGCTGTGCAGCGTCATCGCGCCTGGTCAGGTGTCAGCAGACGCGCCGTTGATCCTGGCGTCACGCGTAAGCGACGTCAGCGTGCGGGAGGCAATTGCTATCGCCTGGCATATGCCGTTTGATGATTCGCAATATCACCGTCTACTGTCGGCTGCCGGGTTATCAAAAAGCTGGACCAGAACGATGCAAAAGCGTCGTTTAAGCGGCAAGATCGAAGACAATTCCCGCCGTTTGTGGGGAAAATAAACCCACCTTAATCTTGCAATTAAATCAGGTGGCGACACCTGATTTACCTCTCCCCGTGGTTCATCTCTCTGCGTACCAAACCGGGCAAAAACCTGACGGTCACGGTTTGCTTCAAAGCCATTCTTGATACCTGGTCCACAAAAAGAAACTCTGCGTTGAAAAAAAACTTGAGTATTTCCTGCACTCAAATATCTTAGCTTCAAATTGGTTTAAACCAGATGAGCAAAATGAAAAAGAAAAACAATGTTGATGTGCTCAGAGAGCGCTTTGAAAGCTGGTTAAACGAGAAGAATTTACCAGCGGGGTCCAAATTGCCTTCAGAAAGGGAGCTATGTGAGCTGCTGGATGCAAAGCGTATGACCTTACGTCAGGTTCTGATTGAGCTTGAGATCGATGCGCGTATTTTCCGCAAGAACCGCAGTGGTTGGTTTATTTCGTCGAAGCGATTTATTTATAACCCTAAATCACTTTCCAGCTTCAATGCTGAAGCCTGTGCTCAGGGACGTAAGCCTTTTTGGGATTATTTAACCAAAGAAACCATTGATACAGTTCCGCATCATGTTGATGATGTTTTTCTCTCCTCCGGCGATCGCTATTTAGTTACCGGCTGGTGCGGTCTTGATTCACATAAAGTGTTTTACCATGAATCCTATATTGATGCCGCTGTTGCGCCAGGATTCATTAATAAATTGGGCAATCAGTCTTTTGCCAGCGTCTGGGAAGATGCGTTTGGCCATGTTTTAAATATCAAAGAAATGATTTTTAAACCGGTTAATATGCCAGAAGTGGCCTGCAAAGAGCTGGGTGTTGCGCCTAATACGTATGGAATTTTAGTAGAAAAACATCGGGCTACCCGAGATAAAAAAGTGGTTCAGGTTGATTTTGAATACTGGCGACTTGAATCAGTGGAACTTGTTATTCGCGATGAATGAGAAAAATAATGGGAAAATGTAACCAAGAACTTCTTGCGGAACGCGCGAGAAATATACCGCTGTACCTACATGCTTATGCTTTTCATCTGAATATGCGCTATGAGAGAGTCCTGCCGGGGGATCTTCTGGATATTGCGCATCAGCAAAAATTGAAGGGTGTAAAAATACATGTTGAGGATGGTGAGTCCCAATCACTGCAGAAACTGAACGATCAGCAGCTACACGATTTTAAAGAGAAGGCCAAAAAATATAATCTGGATGTGCATATCGAAACGAGCGCATCGGATAAGGCGACATTGACGGATGCCATCCGTATTGCTGTTGCTACTGGTGCAACTTCAGTGCGTTTCTACCCGCGTTATGAAGGGCATCTGAACGATGTTATGGCGAAGATTGCCAATGATATTGCGTGGCTGTCTCAGTATGACGATTGCGGACTAAGCTTTACTATCGAACAGCATGAAGATCTGCAAGGCCATGAGCTGGTGACGCTGGTGAACAATAGCGGGATGAAAAATCTCTCTATTCTGTTTGATTTTGGCAACATGATTAATGCTAATGAACAGCCGCTTTCTGCGTTAGAGGTTATGTCTCCTCTGATCACTCAGGTGCATATCAAAGACGCTAAAATTATTAAAGAAGGTAAAGGCTGGGGGCATGAGGCTTGTCGTTCAGGACACGGCGATTTACCCATGGAAGAGATGCTCAAGGCATTATTACTTTTAGGTGAAGATAAACCGCAAGTACATGCTTTTGGTCTGGAAGAAGAAGTTGAATATTATGCCCCTGCATTTCGCTTCGACGATGAGGGTGATAACCCCTGGATCCCATGGCGCGATGCAAGTTATACACCGTTGCCCGACAATGACATGATCGATGCGCGACTGGCGCAGGAAAAAGAACATGCTCTTGCCCAAATAAAATACATTCGTGATATGTGTGACAAGTTTATAGGCAATTAATTAGTTTTCTTAAAATATTATTAAATACGGAAAGGATTATGAAAATAATCCCCTGGCTTTATTAATTATATAATCTAATTTAGATATTTCTCTCAACAAGCAATGAGGGTTTAATCATGTTCATGAATAAATGGGCAAGGCTTTGTTTTTTGATTTTAGGCGGCGGCACGATATTTAAGCTTTCAAGTATGAAAGATGTTTTCTATGTGCCAATGCAGAATGACTGGGGGTTAACCAATACGCAAATTGGGTTGAGCTTTACGGTTTATACGATTGTTCAGACAACCGGGCTTTTTCTTTCTCTCTATATCGCAGACCGTTACTCCAAGAAAATATTATTACCGTTCGGTCTGATTGGCGTTGGGTTATGTGGTTTATATTTAGCGACCCTACCGTCATTTACCGGTTATCTCATTTGCTTTGCCGCGATGGCGTTCTTTGCCGATGTGGTTTATTGGCCGGTATTGCTGAAAGCTGTTCGTTTGCTGGGCACGAAAGAAGAACAAGGACGCATGTTCGGCTTTTTAGAAGCCGGACGTGGCGTGGTGGATGTTATCGTTGCTTCTGGCGCTCTGTTTGTCTTCGTCCAGTTTGGTGAAGGTAAAGCGGGGATGCAGGCGGGCCTGTTGTTCTATACGGTAATTACGCTTGTGGCAGGTATTGTGACGTACTTTATTGTCGATGATGACAAAGTGAAAGGCGGCGAGAAAACCAGTGCCAACATGGAAGTGTTAAAGGGTATCAAACATGTTTTGTCCTGCCCTAACGTTTGGCTGGCTTCTTTAGGTATTTTCTTCGTTTACGCCGCGTACTGTGGCCTGACTTACTTTATTCCGTTCTTAAAAGATATCTATATGCTGCCGGTAGCACTCGTTGGTGCGTACGGCATCATCAACCAGTATGCGTTAAAAATGGTAGGTGGGCCGATTGGTGGAATGTTGGCAGATAAAGTTGCTAAATCACCGACAGTGTATCTGAAGTGGACGTTCCTGATCTCTGCTGTTGCGATGCTTGTGTTCATGCAGTTACCGCATCAAACAATGAACGTGTATATCGGTATGGCGGCGACATTAGGGTTTGGAGCGATTATCTTCTCACAGCGCGCCATTTTCTTCGCGCCAATGGATGAGATTGGTACCCCACGTGAGTACGCGGGTTCAGCAATGGCATTTGGCTGCATCATCGGATATATGCCAGCGATGTTTGCGTACACGTTATACGGCTATTTACTGGATACCAATAGCGGCATCACGGGCTACAACTATGTCTTTAGCGTGATGATTGCATTCAGCTTAATGGGCTTTATCTGTTCGACCATTCTGGTGAAGCGGATTAAAAAGCAAAAGCTAGCGGCTGCAGAAGTGACAGCATAAGGTGAGAGCTTCCCCGGCACGAGGCTACCGGGGAAGCCTGTTAAGCGCGTTTGTACAGCGGCAACCAAATCACCAGCCGTAAACCACCCAGCGGGCTGTCTTCGGCCTTCACCCAGCCACGATGCTGCTGGATTGCGGTTTCAACAATCGCCAGGCCCAGACCTGTTCCGCCAGACTCGCGATCGCGCGCCTCATCGGTACGATAGAACGGACGGAAAATCTGTTCTCTGTCTTCAGGGCTTACGCCCGGACCATCGTCGTCTACGGTAATGGTAATCCCGTCGATATCCACCGCGAAACCAACTTCAATCTTGGTGTGTGAATAGCGCAGGGCGTTGCGCACAATGTTTTCCAGCGCGCTTTCCAGTGCATTTGGGTTGCCGTACAGCGGCCACGGACCCGGCGGAAAATTCACCGTGAGCGATTTACCCATCTGCTCAGCTTCAAAGGCGGCGTTATCCAGCACTTCGCCCCACAGCTGATTAGCTTTCACCGTTTCACTGACCAGCGCGTTTTTCTGCTGATTACGTGACATCACCAGCAGGTCGTTGATCATGCTGTCCAGTCGGTGAGCTTCTGTTTCAATGCGCTCCAGCTCTTTGCTCTCACCGCTACGACGGCGCAGCAGAGCTGTGCCCAGTTGCAGACGCGTTAGCGGTGTTCTCAGCTCGTGAGAGATGTCCGACAGCAGGCGTTGCTGTGTGGTCATCATCCGTTCCAGCGCTGTCACCATCTGGTTAAAGCTGGCGCCTGCCGCCAGAAACTCCTGCGGACCGGCTTCCAGTTCCGGATGCTGACGCAGGTTGCCCTGGGCCACTTCATCCGCCGCGTTTTTCAACTTACGCGCTGGTTTCGCCAGACTCCAGGCAAGCCAAAGCAATAGCGGAGAGCTGACTAACATGGTGACGATCAGCAACAACAGCGGTCGGTCAAACAGCAGGTTGATAAAGTCAGATTGTGAGCTGCTGGCAGGTCGTATGAGATACAGCTGGTAGTTATCTTCACCGTCTCTGACGGAGAAAGGCCCGACCATCTCAACGCGACCGTATTTTTTCTTTTGCGGATGGTCGGCGTTATCGGCCTGACCAATAAAGTTACGAATGATCTGCATTTCGTTGCGTTCTGCGCCGATCACGCGTCCTTCCGTCGTAACAAGTAATAACCGCTGTCCTGGCGGCGCCCACTTGTCTATCGCCCGAAACAAGCGACGCCACCACATCAAATCGTTGGGTGGATCGTTCGCCAGTTCAGCTTCAACGTGTTGCTCAATCATCAACCCCTGGCGCTGCTCGCTGTCCAGTAGCTCGGTCATCTGGCGTGAGTCGAGCTTGGGTAACATCAGTACCAACATCAACACCAGTGCCAGCGTCAACCAGAAGATGGCAAAGATGCGTGCGGTTAAGCTCCCTATCATGAAGCGGAGACCATCAGGTAGCCGCGACCACGCAGAGTTTTAAACCACGGGTGTCCGTCTTTACGCTCTGGCAGCTTACGACGCAGGTTCGAGATATGCATATCGATCGCGCGATCGAAAGGCGTCAGGCGTTTGCCCAGCACTTCCTGGCTCAGGTGCTCACGCGAAACCACCTGACCGAGATGCTGTGCCAGCAAATAGAGCAGGGTGAATTCGGTGCCGGTTAACTCCAGAATTTGCCCGTCAAAGCTGGCTTCCTGGCGACCCGGATTAAGGCTTAACGCATCTACTTCCAGAGTCGGCGAGCCGTTATCGCTGTTCTGCTGCTGTTCGCTCCAGTGCGAGCGACGCAGAATAGCGCGGATGCGCGCGACCAGTTCACGGTCGTTAAACGGTTTAGGTAAATAGTCGTCCGCGCCCAGCTCAAGGCCAAGTACGCGATCCAATTCGCTGCCGCGAGCGGTCAGCATGATTACGGGTGTCTGGTGTGTCTGACGAAGTGCTTTCAGCGTATCAATGCCGTTTTTCTTCGGCATCATGACGTCGAGCAAAAGTAAATCGATGCTGTCATCCAGAAGCTCAAGCGCCTGTTCCCCATCATAGGCAACCAGCACATCGAAACCTTCCATTTCGAGCAACTCCTTTAACAGGGAAGTCAGCTCTCGGTCATCATCAACTAACAGGATTTTATTCATTGTTTACGTACCTCCGAGGCAGAAATTACGTCATCAGGCGTCGCTAATCTATGACTTTACGTTGTTTTACACCCCCTGACGCATGTTTGCAGCCCGAATCGTAAACTGTCTCTCGTTGAATCGCGACAGAAAAGATTTTGGGAGCAAGTGATGGGCAAAGTTACCGCTGCCGTCATGGCCTCAACGCTGGCACTCAGTACATTTAGCCATGCAGCTGAAGTCGTCACAGGCGATCACTGGCACCTGGGTGAAGGCTCATCGCAACGCAGCGTTCAGAGCCACATGTTTGACGGTATCAGTTTAACCGAACATCAACGTCAACAGATGCGAGATTTAATGCAGCAGGCAAGACACGAACAGCCTCCTGTTAATGTTAGCGAAATGGAGACAATGCATCGCCTTGTCACCGCAGAGAAATTTGATGAAAGCGCAGTGCGCGCTCAGGCAGAAAGAATGGCGCAAGAACAGGTTGCCCGCCAGGTTGAAATAGCCAGGATCCGCAACCAGATGTATCGCCTGTTAACGCCAGAGCAGCAAGCGGTTTTAAATGAGAAACATGAACAACGAATGGAGCAACTGCGCGACGTAGCGCACTGGAAAAAAAGCTCATCGTTGAATTTATTGAGTAGTAGCAACTCACGTTCCCAGTAGTAACCCTGTTTTCCTTGCCATAGACACCATCCCTGTCTTCCCCCACATGATGTGGGGGTTTTTTTTGCCTAAAATTACAGTGAATTACCAAAGATAAACAGCTACTTGCAGATAGTATTTGGAGCTGAAAACAGCTTTTGTTATGTGTGGCTGACTTCAATGTAACTTACTGCCTTTATGTAGAGCGGCGTGATCTGATAATAATGCTTAGCTTTTTCCTAAATCCAACACTTTTCCATCATTGGTAATGATAAATGTGTAGTAGTGATTTTTTCCATTTAAGGTATAGCTTGCACCATACACCACCCCTTTTTCTAAATTGACCGTGAAGCAGGTACTTGGGTAGATGAGATGTTTAAAATCGCCGACTAATAATTTTTTATCTTCTCTACCATTAGTTGACAGAATATAGCGGTTTAACACATCATTTTTATCTATGGTAAAGCAAACACGATTGCCATCTACGTAGATCGCCTGTCGTTCACCGGACTCTGCACCCTCTCTGCCTTTCCCTGGGCACCCGGCCAGAAATAAAAGTAAAGGGAGAAAAAAGAACGATTTCTTCATATCGGAAAGCTCCCGAGTACCTTTTCATATTTCTGCATTAATTCCAGCGCCGGTTCTTCTGGGTCATAATCACGGTAAACATACAGATCGCTATGCCCATCAAACCCATAGTGCTTTAACAACCAGTAATCGCTGACTAAGGATGCTTGTTGCTCCAGTACGTAATCAAGTAGATTTTTTTCATTTAGGCTGTATGTATAGTCAGCTGCCCATGAGAACGCCCCACGTGTTCGTACCCACATTCCATATTGGTGCTGCCAAACATGCATCATTTCATGCAAAAAAAGATGCTGGGCATTTGGAGTTGGCTGTTTTGTTGGCATCGAGAAATCATCTTCGTATTTTATTGTTCTAAACCACATTTCGCCGTCAGGCGTCATCGCCTGACCTGGGTTTTGAGTATCAAAAGGAAGATAACTTTCCAGATGAACCCAAACCTGATGGTAAAGAATGCTGAAGCCAAAGAGCGAGTTTGCAAGATTTATCTCGCCAAGCCTTAACCTACGCAGACCTCCTTCTTGGATCGGTTTCCAGTCAATAGAATTAGGGTAATACGCCATCTTAATCCCTCAAGATATGTTGATTGAGCGTTTATCGTACACCTAAAGTAAATGAGGATTAGAAGTGTTACAGAGAGGCCTTAAAAATTCAGAATAAAACGTATTCAGGTGACGTATTGCTGCAACATTCCATCCTTGTCTTTCCCCATATGATGTGGGGTTTTTTTTTGCCCAAAATTTGTCCCTCGGTTATTGCCTGACTGTTTTACTTCATCCGTTATACTAGCGGCATATCCTGGCAGGAGTGTTTATGAATCAAACCTATGGGCGGCTGGTGAGCCGGGCGGCAATCGCGGCAACCGTGATGGCATCGCTGTTACTTTTGATCAAAATTTTTGCGTGGTGGTACACCGGATCGGTCAGTATTCTGGCTGCACTGGTGGATTCTCTGGTGGACATCGCGGCGTCATTAACCAACCTGTTGGTGGTGCGCTATTCGCTGCAGCCCGCCGATGATGAACATACGTTCGGACACGGAAAAGCGGAATCGCTGGCGGCGCTGGCGCAAAGCATGTTTATTTCCGGTTCGGCGCTGTTTTTATTCCTGACCGGGATTCAGCATCTCATCCAACCCACGCCGATGAAAGATCCGGGCGTCGGGGTGGTTGTCACCATCATTGCGTTAGTATGTACAATCATTCTGGTCTCGTTTCAGCGCTGGGTAGTGAAGCGCACGCAAAGTCAGGCCGTTCGGGCAGATATGCTTCATTATCAGTCTGATGTTATGATGAACGGTGCGATTCTCATTGCGCTCGGGCTGGCATGGTACGGTTGGCATCGTGCGGATGCCTTGTTTGCGCTCGGGATTGGCATCTATATTTTATATAGCGCATTACGCATGGGGTATGAGGCAGTGCAATCTTTGCTGGATCGCGCTTTACCCGATGAGGAACGTCAGGAAATTATTGATATCGTGACGTCATGGCCTGGAGTCAGCGGCGCCCACGATCTTCGCACGCGGCAGTCAGGGCCGACCCGCTTTATTCAGATTCATTTGGAAATGGAAGATAATCTGCCGCTCGTTCAGGCGCATTTAGTGGCTGAACAGGTTGAGCAGGCAATTTTACGGCGTTTCCCGGGATCGGATGTCATCATTCATCAGGATCCCTGTTCAGTCGTACCCAAGGAAGGCAAGATGTTTGAGCTTTCATAATTCGTTGTAAAAAAAGTGAACCGGGCCAGCATTTTGTGTATAAATTACCACCATTTGGCCTGACCTGAATCAATTCAGCAGGAAGTGATTGTTATACTATCTGCATATTCGTTGGATCGTTTCGATATGCGGAATCGACTTCCGGCAGCAGATTTCATTTTGCATTCCAAAGTTCAGAGGTAGTCATGATTAAGAAAATCGGTGTGTTGACAAGCGGCGGTGATGCGCCGGGCATGAACGCAGCAATCCGTGGTGTTGTACGTGCAGCGTTGACGGAAGGGCTGGAAGTCATGGGGATCCATGATGGCTACCTGGGTTTGTATGAAGACCGTATGGTCCAGCTTGATCGCTACAGTGTGTCCGACATGATCAACCGTGGCGGTACTTTCCTCGGTTCAGCTCGCTTCCCGGAATTCCGCGACGAGAACGTACGTGCGGTGGCGATCGAAAACCTGAAGAAGCGTGGCATTGACGCGCTGGTTGTTATCGGTGGTGACGGTTCCTATTTGGGTGCAAAACGCCTGACTGAAATGGGCTTCCCATGCATCGGTCTGCCGGGCACTATCGATAACGATATCAAGGGTACCGACTACACCATCGGTTACTTCACTGCGCTGGGTACCGTTGTTGAAGCGATTGACCGTCTGCGTGATACCTCTTCTTCTCACCAGCGTATTTCCATCGTCGAAGTGATGGGCCGCTACTGTGGCGATCTGACCCTGGCGGCTGCAATTGCCGGTGGTTGTGAGTTCGTGGTAGTTCCGGAAGTTGAATTCAGCCGTGACGATCTGGTTGCTGAAATCAAAGCGGGCATCGCGAAAGGTAAAAAACACGCAATCGTAGCGATCACTGAACACATGTGTGACGTTGACGAACTGGCGCATTACATCGAGAAGGAAACTGGCCGCGAAACGCGTTCAACCGTGCTGGGTCACATTCAGCGTGGTGGTTCCCCGGTTCCTTACGACCGTATCCTGGCATCCCGTATGGGTGCCTATGCCATTGAACTTCTGCTGGAAGGTCACGGCGGTCGCTGTGTCGGTATTCAGAACGAGCAGCTGGTTCACCATGACATCATCGACGCTATCGAAAACATGAAGCGTCCGTTCAAAGGTGACTGGCTGGACTGCGCGAAGAAACTGTACTAATTGCAATTGCCGGATGGCGGCTTGCGCCTTATCCGGCCTACATGATGCAAATCGTAGGCCTGATAAGCGTAGCGCCATCCGGCAAAAACCCCACTCCATATATTCCCCCAAGTTATAGCAAATCTTTTTTTATTCTTTAATGTTTGGATGCCTTTCTGGCACGCTTTGCTCATCACAACATTACATAAGAGAGCTGGGCGATGAACAAATGGGGCGTAGGGTTAACATTATTGCTGGCATCGACCAGCGTTCTGGCAAAGGATATTCAGTTACTTAACGTATCGTACGATCCAACGCGTGAACTGTACGAGCAGTACAATAAGGCCTTCAGCGCGCACTGGAAGCAGGAAACGGGCGACAATGTCGTGATCCGCCAGTCGCATGGTGGTTCGGGTAAACAGGCGACCTCCGTCATCAACGGCATTGAAGCCGATGTCGTGACGCTGGCACTGGCTTACGACGTGGATGCCATTGCTGAACGTGGTCGAATTGATAAAAACTGGATTAAACGCCTGCCGGATAACTCCGCGCCTTACACCTCCACCATCGTGTTCCTGGTCCGCAAAGGCAATCCCAAACAAATTCATGACTGGAACGATCTGATCAAACCGGGCGTGTCGGTCATTACGCCAAACCCGAAAAGCTCCGGTGGAGCTCGCTGGAACTATCTGGCGGCATGGGGCTATGCCCTGCACCACAACAACAACGATCAGGCCAAGGCACAAGACTTTGTGAAGGCTCTGTATAAAAACGTTGAGGTACTCGATTCTGGCGCACGTGGCTCAACCAATACCTTCGTTGAACGCGGTATCGGCGATGTACTGATCGCCTGGGAAAACGAAGCGCTGCTGGCAACGAACGAGCTGGGCAAAGACAAATTCGAGATAGTGACGCCGAGTGAATCTATCCTCGCGGAGCCGACCGTTTCCGTAGTCGACAAAGTAGTGGAAAAGAAAGACACCAAAGCGGTGGCGGAAGCTTACCTGAAGTATCTCTACTCTCCGGAAGGTCAGGAAATTGCAGCGAAAAACTACTATCGTCCACGTGATGCAGAAGTCGCGAAGAAATACGAAAACGCATTTCCGAAGCTGAAGCTGTTCACTATCGATGAAGAGTTTGGCGGCTGGACGAAAGCGCAGAAAGAGCACTTCTCTAACGGCGGTACGTTCGACCAGATCAGTAAACGATAAATAAGTCTGTGATTTACCGACCCGGTGGCCTAACGCGACCGGGTTTTTTATTTGTCATGGTTTTGCGTTACTCTTGCCCTTCAATGGGATACAGGAAACGCGTAATGAAAAAAGCAGGCTATCTTTTACTGGCGGTGATTGTGGTCGCCGCCGCTGCAGGTATCGGGTACTGGAAATTCACCGGCAACCCGGACGCATTACGCCAGATCGTTCTTCAGCAATGCCTGCCGCACCAGCTGCAACAGCAGGATCCTGCACCATGCGCAGAAGTGAAGCCGGATGCCGGATATGTGGTGTTCAAAGACCGTAACGGCCCACTGCAATATCTGTTGATGCCGACCTGGCGGATCAACGGTACGGAAAGTCCGCTGCTGTTGAAATCAGGCACGCCGAACTTTTTCTGGCTGGCCTGGCAGGCGCGTAGCTTTATGAGCCAAAAATACGGCCAGGAAATCCCTGACAAAGCAGTCTCTCTGACCATTAACTCACGTAGCGGGCGTACGCAAAATCACCTGCATATTCATATCTCCTGCCTGCGAACCGATGTCAGAAAGCAGCTGGATGACAACCTGGCGAAAATCAGCACCCGCTGGCTACCATTACCGGGTGGGCTGCGCGGTCATGAATATCTGGCGCGTCGCGTCACGGAAAATGAGCTGGCACAACGCAGCCCGTTTATGATGCTGGCAGAAGAGGTGCCGGATGCACGTGAGCATATGGGCAGCTATGCGTTGGCGATGGTGCGCCAGAGCGATGAATCCTTTGTTCTGCTGGCTACTCAGCGCAATCTGCTGGCACTGAATCTTGCCTCCGCTGAGGAAATTCAGGATCATCAATGTGATATTCTGCGCTAACCCCACCTAATCTGGCGTTTACTCCGCATGCCTGTCCCCGTATTCTTGTTGAAAAAAACAACAGGAGACAGGCATGTCGCTCTGGCTTACACACCCTCTGTTTATCCCCTCTCTGGTGGTTGGCATCACCATTCTGCTCTGGGCTACGTCTCTGCTGCCGGAGTTTATAACGGCGCTGCTGTTCTTTGCCGTGGCAATGGTGGCCAAAATCGCACCACCGGATGTTATTTTTGGCGGCTTTGCGTCCTCCGCGTTCTGGCTGGTGTTTAGCGGCTTTGTACTGGGTATTGCGATTCGTAAAACGGGGCTGGCGGACAGGGCGGCGAGGGCGCTGTCATCGCGGTTGACCGATTCCTGGCCGTTAATGGTGGCGAGCGTAGTGCTGCTGAGTTACGCGCTGGCATTTGTAATGCCATCCAACATGGGCCGCATTGCGCTGCTGATGCCGATTGTCGCGGCGATGGCGAAACGAGCCGGAATTACCGACGGCACGCGCGCCTGGTATGGTCTGGCACTGGCCGTCGGGTTTGGGACGTTCCAGCTTTCTGCGACGATTTTACCCGCTAACGTACCGAATCTGGTGATGAGCGGCGCGGCGGAAGGCTCTTACGGCATCCACCTCAATTATCTTCCCTATTTGCTGCTGCATACGCCGATTCTGGGTTGGCTTAAAGGCGCGGTGCTCATTGTGCTTATCTGCTGGCTGTTCCCTGGCAAGCCGCATGCGCCGCGCGATCTTACGCCGTCGGAGCCGATGAGCCGGGATGAAAAACGTCTGGCCTGGATGTTAGCGGTGGTGCTGTTCTTGTGGGTAAGCGAAAGCTGGCACGGCATTGGCCCCGCGTGGACCGGGCTGGCGGCGGCAGTTATCACATTGCTACCACGGGTTGGCTTTATCAATGGCGACGAGTTTTCCACTGGGGTCAACATTCGTACCTGTATTTATGTGGCGGGTATTCTGGGGCTGGCGATCACCGTCACGCAGACCGGTATTGGTAGCGCCGTTGGCGAAGCGCTGTTACAGGTGATGCCGCTGGATGCGGAAAAGCCGTTTACCAGTTTCCTCGCGCTGACCGGTATTACCACTGCGCTTAATTTTATTATGACGGCGAACGGCGTTCCGGCGCTGTATACCACGTTGGCGCAAAGCTTTGCCGATGCGACGGGATTCCCGCTGCTGTCGGTGATTATGATCCAGGTGCTGGGTTATTCCACACCACTGTTGCCGTATCAGGCTTCACCGATCGTGGTGGCGATGGCGCTCGGGAAAGTACCGGCAAGGGCGGGGATGCTGCTGTGTATCGCACTGGCGGCGGCAACGTATTTGATTCTTCTGCCGCTGGATTACGCCTGGTTTACGGTGTTGGGAAAACTGTAGCTGTATCAAAATGTTAATTTTTTGTTTTGTGAGTGGGTGAATTGTATTATGCGCGGCAATATTGGTTAATGCCTGAGCGCAGATTTGCGCACTGGAAATTCAAGGATTGATTCATGGACAGTTTGACCCCCATCCGCTGTTGGCCTGCCATCATCTCGCTCGTAATTACGCTGACCATCTGGTTTGTTATCCCGTGTCCACCTGACGTAACCCCGCAAGCGTGGCACCTGCTGGCACTGTTTATTGGTACGATCGCCGCAATTATCGGTAAAGCCATGCCGATTGGCGCAATTGCGATTGTGGCGATTATGCTGGTGGCGATGACTGGCGTTACTAACCCCGGCAAACCCTCCGCGGCGTTGAACGATGCGTTGAGTGGTTTTTCTAACCAGCTAATCTGGCTGATCGGTTTATCCATTATGCTGTCGCAAAGTCTGTTAAAGACCGGTCTGGGGGCGCGTATTGGCTACGGGTTTATTGCGCTATTTGGTAAAAGAACGCTGGGTATTGCGTGGGCATTAACCCTTGCGGAAACGCTGATTGCACCCGTAACGCCAAGCAATACCGCACGTGGTGGCGGAATTATCCACCCGGTAATGCGGGCGATTGCGGAAAGCCTTGGCTCGCAGCCAGGCCATGCTGAGAATGGCTCAACGGGCCGTTATCTTGCGCTGGTGAACTACAACATAAACCCGATCAGCTCGGCAATGTTCATCACCGCGACCGCACCTAACCCGTTAATCGTCAGCTTTTTGACGAAGGGGACGGATGGCGTGCTGAACATGACCTGGGGAATGTGGGCTATTGCGGCGCTTCTTCCCGCTCTGGTATCACTGGTTGTCATGCCGATTGTAATCTGGTGGCTCTATCCGCCCGCTATCACGCGCACGCCAAATGCGCCGCAGTTCGCGCGGCAAAAACTGGATGCGCTCGGTCCATTATCACTGGCAGAAAAAATCACCCTGGCGGTGTTCATTCTGCTGCTCTGTCTGTGGGCGGGTGTTCCAGCGATGCTGATGGGCAGTGCCTGGAGCGTAAACCCCACTAGCGCCGCGTTAATTGGTTTATCGATTCTATTGATGGCGGGCGTATTGAGCTGGGATGACATTCTTAAATGCCGCGGGGCATGGGATACGATAGTCTGGTTCGCCGCGCTGGTGATGATGGCGGATTTTCTCAGCAAACTGGGGTTGGTGGGATGGCTGGCAACCAGCGTTGGTAGTGCAATCGATCATCTTGGCGTGCACTGGAGCGTTGCAACGCTGCTGTTGATTCTGCTTTACGTTTACTCGCACTACTTTTTTGCCAGTACTACTGCGCATATTACGGCGATGTTCGCTGCATTCTTCGCCGCAGGATTAGGCCTCGGCGCGCCGCCAGCGCTGCTTGGTTTAATGCTCGGTTTCTCCTCCTCCTTGATGATGTCGCTCACGCACTATGGTACGGGTACTGCGCCGATCATCTTTGGTTCGGGCTATGTCACGCTGGCTGAATGGTGGAAAACGGGGCTGGTGATGAGTGTGGTCAACCTGACTATTTGGGGTGTGACCGGTGCCTTCTGGTGGCACTGGTTGGGATACTGGTAAATTTAATACAGCGGGAGGAGTGCTCCTCCCGCCTTAACAACTTAAGCCTGTTTAGCGGCTTCTGCTGCTTTAACGATGACTGCGAAGGCGTCGGCTTTCAGAGAAGCACCGCCAACCAGCGCACCGTCGATGTCCGGCTGAGCGAACAGTTCTGCCGCGTTAGCTGCGTTTACAGAACCGCCGTACTGGATGATTACTTGCTCAGCGATTTTCGCGTCAGCTTTAGCAATGTGGTCACGAATAAATTTGTGAACAGCCTGAGCCTGAGCAGGAGTTGCAGATTTACCGGTACCGATAGCCCATACTGGTTCGTAAGCGATAACGACGCCTTCGAATGCTGCTGCGCCCTGAGTTTTCAGAACCGCGTCGATCTGACGTGCACAAACTTCTTCAGTTTTGCCCGCTTCGTTTTCTGCTTCGGTTTCACCGATGCACAGAACCGGAGTCAGACCCTGCTCTTTCAGCACAGCGAATTTTTTAGCGATCAGCTCGTCAGACTCTTTGTGGTAAGTACGACGCTCAGAGTGACCGATAATGATGTACTGCGCGCCGATATCTTTCAGCATTTCAGCACTTGTTTCACCAGTGAATGCGCCAGACAGGTTCAGGTCAACGTTCTGCGCGCCCAGAATGATGTGGCTACCGGCAGCGGCGTGTTTCGCCAGGTCGATATACATTTCCGGTGGAGCAATCGCTACTGCACAGCCAGCAACGCCAGCCAGTTCTTTACGCAGATTAGCAACCAGTTCGTTTACCATGTGGCGGCTGCCGTTCAGTTTCCAGTTACCCATCACTAAAGGATGTCGCATTTCATTTCTCCACGCTTGTCAGCGAATTAAGGAATATGGCCGCCCGTCAGGGCAGCATGGTCTGTGAAACAGTATAGAGATTGATCATCCCGAAGGCTTTGCTTTTTGTCATTTATTCGACCCTTCGAGGTTTTCAGATAGTGCCAGCTTAATCGGTTCAACAGCGAAGGTCAGCCCCTTTTCGCCGTTATCTGCAACGACATAGCGAATTGCACCTTCCGTTTCGGCGTAATAGTGCTTTCCTTTGCCAGCGGCGAGCAGTTTTTGCAGCTTTTTCTGGCTCTGTTCTTTCGTCAGTAGCGGTGCGACGGTGCGGATGACGGCGGTCATGTATTCCAGCGCTTTCGCTTTGGCTGCCTTTTGCTCTGGCCCTTGAATTGGTAACCAGGTTATCTGCATGCTTTTGATTTTTAGGGTGCCGCGCTCAAGAGCGGAAGAAGCATACAGGTTTTCATTGATTTTACTGGCCGCGCGGGTGAGATTTGCCCGATCGCGACTGCTGTCGATGGCGCGGAATTCATTCAGGATAAGCTTCGGATTCTGCGTATTAAAGTTTTCGCGAAACTGGCTAATCGACAGGTCAAAGGTCGGCGCGCCCGCCAGTAAATAGGGGGCTGTGGTTGCTGTCGATGGCTCTTCCGCCAGTGCCGCAGTGCTCGCGGTTAAGGCTGAAAACAATAATAAAAACAGTGTAAATCCTTGCTTCATCAATCGTACCTTTCGTTATGACTGACCACGATTAAAACGATAACCGTCGAGCTTGTCAAAAGGGTAAACTGTTCTGGAAGGTAATAATAAAGGAACTTACATGACCATACAGCAGTGGTTATTCTCATTTAAAGGGCGCATCGGGCGCCGTGATTTCTGGATTTGGATTGGCCTATGGATCGTCAGCATGCTGGTTCTGTTTTCGCTGGCGAGCAAACAATTACTTGATATTCAGACCGCGGCTTTTTGTCTGGTGTGTCTGTTATGGCCAACGGCGGCAGTGACGGTAAAACGTCTGCATGACCGGGGGCGTTCCGGAGCGTGGGCGCTGTTAATGATTCTGGCGTGGATGCTGCTGGCCGGAAACTGGGCGATGTTACCCGGCGTCTGGCAATGGGCGGTAGGCCGCTTTGTTCCAACGTTGATTCTGGTCGGTATGCTTATCGATCTGGGGGCGTTTATTGGCACCCAGGACGCAAATAAATATGGTAAGGATACGCAGGACGTAAAGTACAGAGCTGACTCGTAGGCCGGATAAGCGTAAGCGCCATCCGGCAAAATGCCCGGGTGTTTACCGGGCAGTAAAACGCTCTTACCAGTAATGCTCAGCAGTCATATGGCCCGGTCGGCGACGCAGATGTTTGGTCATCTGCCGGGTCTCTTTCAGCAACTGCTGGGTATCGCGCACCATCTGTGGGTTCCCACAGAGCATCACATGGCTGGTGGCGGTATCCATCGGCAAACCCACTGCTTTTTCCAGCTCACCGCTTTCAATCAGCGCGGGGACGCGGCCGGTCAGCGAGCCAGCGGCCGTTTCACGACTGACCACCGTCTGGATGCGTAATTTACCTTCGTAGCGCTTTTCCAGCGCCTGCATCAACGGTAGATAGCTCAAATCGGCGGCATAGCGCGCGGCGTGGACCAGCACCAGATTTTTGAAGCGATCCAGGTCTTTGCCTAATTGCAGAATCGACAAATATGGGCCGATAGCCGTGCCGGTTGCCAGCATCCACAGCGTGTCGCAATCGGGGACTTCATCCAGCACGAAGAAACCAGCAGCTTCACTTACCACCTGGACTTCATCGCCTGGCTTCAGTGCTGCCAGACGAGGGCTGAGTTTGCCGTCGGGAACCGTCACCAGATAAAACTCTAAATCGGGGTTATCAGGGGCATTGACGTAAGAATAGGCGCGCTGGACGCGTTCGCCGTCGATCTCAAGGCCAAGCTTAGTGAACTGACCTGCAGTGAAAGGAAGAACCGGAGCTCGCACGGTCAAACTAAACAAGGCATCGGTCCAGTTCTGTACCTTCGTGACTTTGCCTGTTACCCAATCTGCCATGGTTTTCTCCTGTCTGCTTTGATTGCCTTATCTTCGTTCGTTGGACGAAAGATTTCCAGCCCATATGGGCTGGAAGGCTCTATTGATCAAATCAATTACAGGATGTGCGCCTGCACATCGGGATCTTTACGATCGAGGTAGTGAATCGACTGAATGCGGCGGATCGTACGTGATTTGCCGCGGATCAGCAGCGTTTCGGTGGTCGCGATATTGCCTTTGCGGCTAATCCCTTCCAGCAAATCGCCTTTGGTGATGCCGGTGGCGGAGAAAATGACGTTGTCGCTACGCGCCATTTCATCGAGGCGCAGCGCTTTGCCCGCTTCAATACCCATGGCGGCGCAACGAGCCAGTTCTTGTTCGCCAATACGACGGTTCTCTTCGCTGTCGCCTTTGACATCATGACGCGCCAGTAAACGGCCCTGCATGTCGCCGTCCAGCGCACGGATAACGGCCGCGGAAACCACACCTTCCGGTGCGCCGCCAATGCCGTACAGCACGTCAACTTCACTGTCTGGCATGCAGGTCAGAATGGAGGCTGCAACGTCACCGTCTGGAATGGCAAAGACGCGCACGCCCAGTTTTTGCATTTCGGCGATCGTTTCATCATGGCGCGGTTTGGCCAGAATGGTGACGGTCAGTTCACTCAGCGGCTTATTGAGTGCAGCGGCAACGTTATGCAGGTTGGCTTCCAGCGACAGGTTCAGGTCGATAGACCCTTTTGCACCAGGACCGACAATCAGTTTTTCCATGTACATGTCTGGTGCGTTCAGGAAGCAGCCTTTATCGCCCACAGCCAGCACCGCCAGCGCGTTTGCCTGACCCATTGCCGTCATGCGCGTGCCTTCGATAGGATCGACGGCGATGTCGACCGCATCACCAAGACCGGTCCCGACTTTCTCACCGATAAACAGCATCGGTGCTTCATCGATCTCGCCCTCGCCAATCACGATGGTGCCGTCAATGTTGACCTGGTTGAGCATAATACGCATGGCGTTTACCGCCGCGCCGTCAGCGGTATTTTTATCGCCGCGGCCCAGCCATTTATAGCCAGCCAGCGCGGCCGCTTCGGTCACGCGTGAAAATTCAATGGCAAGTTCTCGTCTCATTGCAAACTCGTAGCTGAAAGGAATGGCGCGAAGTGTAGCACAGGGGAGGGGGCGAGATTATTGATGTGTGTGCGGGGTTGCCCCCGCACGAAGATATTGCCGGATAAGACACAGTCGCTATCCGGCAATGACGTATTACTCGTCGTGATCTTCCCACGCCAGGGCGCGTTTGACCGCTTTTTTCCAGCCGCTGTAACGGAAGTTACGTTCGGTGGTTTCGATGCCTGGGCGGAATTCACGCTCGATGACCGCTTTTTCCTGCAGCTCATCCAGATTCTGCCAGAAGCCTACTGCCAGACCGGCCAGGTACGCCGCACCCAATGCGGTGACTTCGCGGACTTCCGGGCGCTCAACGCGCGTGCCGAGAATGTCGGACTGGAACTGCATCAGGAAGTTATTGGCGACCGCACCGCCATCGACGCGCAGGGCGTGCAGGCGAATTCCGGAGTCAGCCTGCATTGCTTCCAGAACATCACGAGTCTGGTATGCAATAGACTCAAGCGTTGCACGGATGATGTGGTTGGAGTTTACCCCACGGGTCAGACCAAAGATGGCGCCGCGGGCATACGGGTCCCAGTACGGTGCGCCCAGGCCAGTAAATGCCGGAACGACATACACGCCGTTGGTGTCTTTCACTTTGGTCGCGAAATATTCGGAGTCGAACGCATCGCTGATGAGTTTCATTTCATCACGCAGCCACTGGATAGATGCGCCAGCCATAAATACCGCACCTTCCAGCGCGTAGTTCACTTCCCCGGTCGGTCCGCAGGCGATAGTGGTCAGCAGCCCGTTTTCGGACTTAACGGCTTTCTCGCCGGTGTTCATCAGCATGAAGCAGCCGGTACCGTACGTGTTTTTCGCCATCCCTTCCTTCACGCATAGCTGGCCAAACAGCGCCGCCTGCTGGTCACCGGCGATACCGGAGATAGGAATACGAATACCGCCTTTACCACCGATGTTGGTCTGACCGTACACTTCAGAAGAGCGACGCACTTCAGGCAGCATTGCACGCGGAATATCCAGCGCATCCAGCATCGTGTCATCCCAGTCCAGGGAGTGGATGTTGAACAGCATGGTACGCGAGGCGTTGGTGTAATCCGTTACGTGTACGCGCCCCTGCGTCATTTTCCAGATAAGCCAGGTGTCTACGGTACCGAACAGCAGTTCGCCGCGACGAGCGCGCTCACGCGAGCCTTCTACGTGGTCGAGGATCCACTTCACCTTGGTACCGGAGAAGTACGGGTCAATAACCAGACCGGTGTTGTTACGGATGTACTCTTCCATACCGTCACGTTTGAGCTTTTCGCAGATATCCGCGGTACGACGGCACTGCCACACAATGGCGTTATAGATTGGTTTACCGGTTTCGCGTTCCCAGACGATGGTGGTTTCACGCTGGTTGGTAATACCGATCGCTGCAATTTCATCGGAACTGATATCGGCTTTCGCCAGAACTTCTACCAGCGTGGAGCTTTGGGTCGCCCAAATTTCCATCGGGTCATGTTCTACCCAACCTGCTTTCGGGTAGATTTGTTCGAATTCGCGCTGTGAAACGGCAACGATATTCGCATCGTGGTCCATTACGACCGCGCGGGAGCTGGTGGTGCCCTGGTCGAGCGCAACGATATATTTTTTTTCAGTCATAATTTTTTGTCCCGTAGTCACATTACTGCGAAGCTTTTTGTTGAGTGTTGGCCGCAACGTCTTTCTCTTCAATCGCGCAGACATCGCACGGTAAATGACGACCAATCAGTTTGCGATATGCCCATGCGCCCAAAATCGCGCCGGTAATCGGGCCAAACACCGGAACCAGGAAGTAAGGGATATCACGACCACCCGTGAAGGCAATCTCACCCCATCCGGCCATCCAGGCGAAGAGTTTCGGTCCGAAGTCACGTGCCGGGTTCATCGCAAAACCTGTCAGCGGACCCATGGAAGCACCAATAACGGCAATCAACAAGCCGATCAGCAGCGGTGCCAGCGGACCACGAGGCACACCGTTACCATCGTCGGTCAGAGCCAGAATCAGCCCCATTAGAATAGCGGTAATGACCATTTCAACCGCGAAGGCCTGCACAAAATTGATATGCGGGTTCGGATAAGTGGAGAAAGTACCTGCCAGACCCAGGCTCTCGGTACTGCCGCGTACGATATGGTTAGTTTGTTCGAAATCGAGGAAAAGATTGTAATAAAGCCCGTAAACCAGTGCCGCTGCGCAAAAGGCGCCGGCAATTTGCGAAATAATAAATGGAACAACTTTGCGTTTATCAAAACAGGCGAACAGCCAGAGTGCGATGGTTACCGCGGGATTCAGGTGTGCACCAGAAACGCCTGCGGTCAGATAGATAGCCATCGCTACCCCCAGACCCCAGATGATACTGATTTCCCACTGACCAAAAGTAGCCCCAGCTACTTTGAGTGCAGCGACACAGCCCACACCGAAGAAAATCAACAACCCGGTACCGAGGAATTCAGCAATGCACTGGCCTTTTAAGGTTGAGGTTTGACTCATAATCGGATCCTGAAGAGAGTTTAATGTTTATTGTGTGCGAGAAGGTCACTGACATCCCCGGAGCCGGTAGGCACACTGTTAATTTATCGTTAACGCTCAAAAACGAGAAATATCGAAATTAAAATGTGTGTACTGCATCAACAAAATGAGCGTTTTCGCGCCATTGTGCGGTATTTGTTATACAAAAATAGTGTGAGCTGAATCATTTCACTGAACAATCTGTTAACACTTAAGAGTTATGACAGTAATGTCACCAGGAGAAAGACTAAAAGTGTTGCAAACCGCAATCTGCGCGGGATGCCGCTGGACAGGGATGACGCGGCTTCATACAATCGGTGTTAAGTAGAGTGCGCTCGTTTTTATTAAGGCGTCGCCGGTTATCGGGACGAGGATTTTTATCCATCAACGCCTTGCAATTCAGGAGAGGTATGACGATGTCATTAGAAGTGTTTGAGAAACTGGAAGCAAAAGTACAGCAGGCGATTGATACCATCACGCTGTTACAGATGGAAATCGAAGAGCTGAAAGAAAAGAACAACTCACTGTCGCAGGAAGTTCAGTCTGCACAGCAGCAGCGTGAAGAACTGGAGCGTGAGAACAACAGCCTGAAAGAACAGCAGAACGGCTGGCAGGATCGTCTGCATGCCCTGCTGGGTCGTATGGAAGAAGTCTAATTCTGATTTCTTGAAAAAGGCATCCATAATGGATGCCTTTTTGCTATGTAGAGATTAGGATATCGTATTTTTTAAATATCAAAGAATACGATATGACAAAAAGAAACGATATTATTGATGATTCGGATCGACTTATCACCAGAGATATTAGATATGGTCTTATCTATACAGAGAATTTAGGATGGATTGATTTAGGCCATGCTAATCCGGCAGGGGCTGAAAAATTATGGTTTGAAATGACAAGGCCTCGTGGTGGTGATAGTGATTTTTATGAAGTGAATTATCATCAAAGTATGTCCAAAAACATTCATGGCATAACTATCAATACTGGTATATATCGTAGATTTATGGTGCGCCGAGGATTGCAGGAGCGAACCTTACAAGGTATTGCTTTATCAATATTCTTAGGTACGTCACATCGCTTTGAGTCCTTACAGGACTTTTGGCCTTATGTTTATTTAACGGATAGTGGTTATAGTGCTGAAGATTTGGTCTCAAATCTATTTAGTTTTTACCAAGCGGTAAATTATGCGGATTACACCTCTTACCTTCAGATATGCTCGAAAGAAAAGGCTTATCGAATCTGGGACTTCTATGGCCCAGTTGGTGAGTTTAAGAATAAAAGTGTTATTCCGTTACTATTTCCTGACCCTATCAATAAAGATAAGAGACATGAACCCTATTCGGGTGAATTACCTTTATTTATGGATGTAATAAGACCTATTGCTAATCCTGATTATGTTCGGGAAATCCATATATGAAATCCAGGAGATCAGGCTTTATTATTGTGTTTATGCTTTTTATTGCGTTATTTTACTGTCATTTTATGGTGAGCATCTATACAGAAAAACTCTACACTCAGCAGAATTTATTATTTTATCATCTGCTAACACCGAAACTTCTTAAACAGGTTCCAAGGATATCTAACGACTGGTTTTTTGTAAGCTATGCAGATAATGGTAGTCATCTTCAACGCAGTGAGATAATTTTTACCGGGATACAAAAGAGTGGCATTCAGATAGCTGAGGATAAATTAAATGCTTATATCGAAACTTATCCTGTCAGTCGTGAGACGATGAGTATCGTTGTCGAAGAAAAATATGAAAAGTATGATATTAAAGTCATTCATTACGAATCAAATGAATGAAAAAAAGGCCATCAAATTTGCTGATGGCCTTTTTTGATTACTCGATATCGAGCGGGTCTTCGGAGAGGATTATCCCGGTGTTGTCGGCGTACAGGTGGTCGCCGGAGAAGAACGTTACGCCGCCGAAGTTGACGCGCACATCGCTTTCCCCAATGCCTTCACCTGAGGCGCCTACCGGAATCGCGGCAATCGCCTGAATGCCGATGTCCAGCTCTCCCAGATCGTCTACCTGGCGGACAGAGCCGTAGATGACCAGACCTTCCCATTCATTCTGTACGGCCAGTCGTGCCAGTTCGGCATCGACCAGCGCACGACGAACAGAACCGCCGCCATCGACCAGCAGAACACGACCACGGCCATTTTGTTCGAGCAGATCGTACAGCAACCCGTTGTCCTCGAAACATTTTACCGTGATGATTTGTCCGCCAAACGACGCCCGTCCTCCAAAGTTAGAGAACAGCGGTTCCACGACGTTGACATCTTCCTGATAGATGTCACAAAGCTCGGATGTATCGTATTTCATAGGCTTAACGTTCAGTTGCTGCGAGAATTTTTAGTATATCGCGCTATGTGTACTGTTGGCAAAATCATCAATTGTTAATTGATATTTGTCAGTTAAAGGGACCACTGACTTAAGAAAATTCCAACGACAAACAGCAGGTTAGTTAACAATGCCGCTTTTACGGTGCGTTCCAGCATCGGACGCATTGCTGCCGGGTCCATCTCGCGCATTACATAGCGAGCCTGTTTGATCAGCAGCGGAGCGGCGAGAATAAACAGCCATCCCCACAGACTTTGCAGTGAGAACAGGTTGAACAGTGCCAGACAGACTAGCGTCCCCATCAGCAGGCAGGCGTGGTAGCGGCGGGCATTGACGGCGCCTAAACGCACGACCAGCGTGTTCTTGCCGTTCTCTCTGTCGCTGTTGATATCGCGCAGGTTGTTGACGTTGAGCACGGCGGTTGCCAGCAGGCCGCAGGCGGTGGCAGGCAGAATCAGCGCTGGAATCAACGTATGCGCCTGCAGATACCAACTTCCCATTACGCTGAGCCAGCCGAAGAATACCAGCACAGAAATATCGCCCAGGCCGATATATCCGTAAGGGCGATTACCCACGGTGTAGGTGATCGCGGCGATAATCGACAGGCCGCCGAGCACCAGGAAACCGACAAAATCCGCCAGCGTGTGACAGGCTACAGCAACCAGGGCCAGCCCGGACAGACAGATCAGCACCACGGTGACGATCAGCGCGCGCTTCATCTGCTGTTGGGTGATGACCCCTTTTTGCATACCGCGCAGCGGTCCAATACGGTCGGGCTTGTCGCTGCCTTTGACGGCATCGCCATAGTCGTTAGCAAGATTGGACAGAATTTGCAGCAGTCCTGCCGTAATCAGTGCCAGCAGAGCAACCAGCGGATCGAAGTATCCTTGCCACCATGCTAATGCCGTACCGACGATGATCGCCGCGAAGGCGAGCGGTAAGGTCTTAGGTCGTAAACTTTCCAGCCAGGCTTGTGAGCGGCTAATTTGTTGTTGTTCAGTCATATTTAGCGCCAATAAAAATGGGGCTTTATCAGCCCCATCAACAGTGATGAAAATGCATTGAACGCGATTATAGGATAAAACGGCTCAGATCTTCATCTGCGACCAGCGCATCCAGATGTTTGCTCACATATTCGGCATCAATTGTGATGCTTTGGCCGTTCAAATCGCTCGCATCATAGGAAATATCTTCCATCAGACGTTCCAGAACGGTATGCAGACGACGTGCACCGATGTTTTCGGTTGTTTCGTTGACCTGCCAGGCCGCTTCGGCAATGCGTTTAATACCGGACTCAGTGAAGTTGATGTCCACACCTTCAGTCGCCATCAGCGCTTTGTACTGTACGGTGATGGAGGCATTCGGTTCGGTAAGGATACGCTCAAAATCGCTGGTGGTCAGCGCCTGCAGCTCGACACGAATCGGCAGACGACCCTGCAGTTCCGGGATCAGGTCGGACGGTTTGGCTACCTGGAATGCGCCAGAAGCGATAAACAGAATGTGATCTGTTTTCACCATGCCGTGCTTGGTGGAGACCGTACAGCCTTCAACCAGCGGCAGCAGGTCGCGCTGTACGCCTTCACGGGACACGTCCGGGCCGGAGGATTCACCGCGCTTACAGATTTTGTCGATTTCGTCGATAAACACGATCCCGTGCTGTTCAACGGCATCGATAGCTTCCTGTTTCAGCTCTTCCGGGTTCACCAGTTTGGCCGCTTCTTCTTCAATCAGCAGCTTCATCGCGTCTTTGATTTTCAGCTTACGCGGTTTTTGTTTCTGACCGCCGAGGTTCTGGAACATGGACTGCAGCTGGCTGGTCATCTCTTCCATTCCCGGAGGCGCCATAATTTCAACGCCCATCGGTGCGGCCGCGAGATCGATTTCGATCTCTTTATCATCCAGCTGGCCTTCACGCAGTTTTTTACGGAATGCCTGACGTGCTGCAGAAGGTTCCTGCGGCTGCTCTGACTGTCCCCAGTTATTTTTAGCCGGTGGGATCAGCACGTCGAGAATGCGCTCTTCCGCCATCTCTTCGGCACGGAAGCGGTTTTTCTCGATTGCCTGCACGCGGACCATTTTAATGGCAGCATCGGTCAGATCGCGGATGATGGAGTCAACTTCTTTACCAACATAGCCGACTTCGGTGAATTTTGTTGCTTCGACTTTGATGAACGGCGCGTTGGCCAGTTTTGCCAGACGACGGGCAATTTCGGTTTTACCGACGCCGGTCGGTCCAATCATCAGAATGTTTTTCGGCGTGACTTCATGGCGCAACTCTTCGTTGAGCTGCATACGACGCCAGCGGTTACGCAGGGCGATCGCCACGGAACGCTTCGCGTTATCCTGGCCGATGATGTGTTTGTTCAGTTCGCTGACAATTTCGCGTGGGGTCATTTCAGACATGGGGGATCCTTACGCTTTGGAGTTCAATTCTTCGATGGTATGGAAGTGGTTGGTATAAATGCAGATATCCCCTGCAATATCCAACGCTTTCTCAGCAATCTCGCGTGCGCCAAGCTCGGTGTTTTCAAGCAGAGCGCGTGCAGCAGCCTGGGCGTAGGGACCGCCGGAGCCGATAGCAATCAGATCGTTTTCTGGTTGGATGACGTCGCCGTTACCGGTGATGATGAGCGATGCAGTTTCATCTGCGACGGCCAGCAGCGCTTCGAGTTTGCGCAGCATACGGTCGGTACGCCAGTCTTTTGCCAGTTCAACGGCAGCTTTCACCAGGTGACCCTGGTGCATTTCCAGCTTGCGTTCAAACAGTTCAAACAGCGTGAATGCATCCGCAGTACCGCCCGCAAAGCCCGCGATGACTTTATCGTTGTACAGACGGCGGACTTTCTTCACGTTGCCTTTCATTACGGTGTTACCCAGTGTGGCCTGACCATCACCGGCGATTACCACATGGCCGTTACGGCGTACGCTTACTATTGTTGTCACGAGCAGACCCCTTGGTTACAAATGCAATGTACAGGCCCCGCACAGTGTGCGGGGCGTAATGCAAGTATAGATGGGGGGGATTTTGGGGGTTTCAACCCCCAGTGGAGAGTCGAATGCAGTTTGTGTGACCAGCAACCTTCAGGCGGCTGATGGTGTTGTCGGCATTCTCTTTGCCTTTGACCGGACCAATGACCACACGATTCCAACCGTTATTGGTGGTAATACGGGAGTTAAAGCCTTCAAAGGCCAGCTGTGCCCGTACGGTTTCTGCCTGCTCAGCGCCTTTAAATGATCCGCACTGAACCATCCAACGGCGTTCATCTTTTTTCTCAGCCGTCTGTTTTGGCGGCTGCGTTTCATTGGTTATTGGCGCGGCCGGCTGCGTTTTCGGTTGAGCTGCGGCGGTATGCGCCGGTGTTTGCAGCAGATCCTGATACGGCTGTTGCGCCGCCGGTTTTGGCTGCGGTTTCGGCTGCTGTACCGGTGCGGCTTGCGCTGTACGTGTTTGCTGCTGCTGGTAAGGCTGTTCCGTTGCCCGCGGACGCGGCTGCTGAGCCTGCTGCTGTGCGTTATTCCACTGCTGCTGTTGCACCTGACGCTGACGCTGCAACGTTTGCTGGCGCTGTTCAGGCGTTTGCTCGTTCCACGGTACTTCGTTGAGCTGTGTCGGCTGTTGACGCATATCAGCCTGCATTTGCGCCAATAGCTGGCGCTGCTCATTGGTTAGCTGATCGGCGTTCAGCACCTCGCCGCCCGCAGACGGTTCGGTAGGCGCACGTACGCCAGGCTGACGGCTTTCCAGCTCTTTGATGTATCGCCAGCGCTCTTCCGGTTTTGGTGGAATGCCATTACCGGTGACTTTCTGGTTTTGCAGCGTTTCGGACTCTTCTTTCTTGTGATGCGTAATGAAGTACAGACCACCGATAAAGGTCACGAGTACGGCTGCAGCAATAGCAACCATTGCGGGCGATACCGCAGGCGTATTGCGTTGTTTTTTCCGTGATGTGCTCTTCTTGCGCCGCGAAGGTGCCGGTTGGCCGCGACGTACATAATCTCGTTGTGCCACTATCGTTTCGCTGTATTTATTCGTTCGTCAGCCCGCCATGTTACTTAAGCGGCGGGCCTTTGACCAGACAGGGGAGTCCGAAAGCACTTTACTTTACGTCAGTGCCCGGGTAGTACCCCGAATAATAAGCTCGCAGTCCAGTAAACGTGAGCCACTGCTGACGCTCTGCCCTTGTAATTGATCGAGCAGTAACAGCATAGCTTCACGTCCGATATCGAAACGCGGCTGTGCGACGGTTGTCAGGGGTGGATCACAAAATTCCGTGAGCGAAATGTTATCAAAGCCAATAATGGATAAATCATCAGGGACTTTCAGACCCTGACGTTTGGCGTAAGAGAGTGCGCCCAGCGCCATGACGTCGCTGTGACAAAAGACAGCGGTAGGCGGCTGCGGTAGTTCAAGGAGCTGCTTCAACGCATTGGCTCCCGCTTCATAGGTAAAGTCACCGCGCGCGATGAAATGTGGATCGACCGTAATTCCGCTGCGACGTAATGCCTGAACGTAACCTTGCAGACGATAATGGCACAGCGGCATATCTTCGGGTCCGGCGATACAGCCAATGCGTTTATGCCCCAGTTCCAGCAGATAATTCATCGCGTTAAAGGCGGCGGTGAGGTTATCAATGTGGACGGTAGGGAGTTCCAGCTCTGGCGCGAACTCGTTGGACATGACCATTGGCGGTAAATTGCGCTGTTCTTCCACGCTGGCATCAAACGGCAGGCGCGAGCTGAGCAGTACCATGCCATCGATCTGCTTAGTGATAATGAGGTTAAGAAACGTCTTTTCCTGTTGGTTCTGGTGCGCGCAGTCGCCAATAAGCACCAGGTATCCCTGTTCTGCGGCAGTCACTTCGATACCACGAATCACTTCGCTAAAAAACGGATCGCAGATATCGGGCACAATCACCAGAATGGTACGCGACTCATTACGCTTGACGTTGCGTCCCATTGATTGGGGTAGATATCCCACTTCCAGCGCTGCCTGCTCAACCTTGTTACGGGTTGACTGCGAGACTTTGTCCGGGTTCATTAATGCGCGGGATACGGTTGCCGTTGAGACTTTCGCCTTCAGAGCAACATCTTTCATCGTAGCGGCGGCAACCTGCTTATTCGGTTTCACTCTTTCTCCTCGCCAGAGAGCTGCTGGCACAGACTCGTCCCTGGATGACCTTCATCTGAAACATTTTTATCAGATAGTGAATGGAAGCGGTTACAGAATTTTCATAAAAAGTGTGATGGATCTTTAATTTTACGATCCGCCTCGCATCGTGAGGGGTTATCCCTCGATGGGATCGACATCCAGCACCCATTTAACCTTGCGTGCATCGGGTAGTGTATTGATCAGCGCTAGCGTGCCGCTGACGATATGTTGCAGGCGAATTCGTGATGGATGTTGCAACAAAATTTGCCAACGATAGCGACCACCGCGTTTGGGCGCCAGGGCGGGAACCGGGCCGAGCACCCAGAGTCTGTCATCGGCCAACGGACTGGCCTGGATCAGATTCCGTAGCTGCTGCAAGAACATTGGCGCATGCTGGTTGTTATGATCTTCTGCCCGCACGATCACATGGCTGGTCCAGGGTGGGAGCTGGAGCGTTTGTCGCTCGGCCAGCGCCTGTTCGGCAAACGCGTCATAGCCTTTATACAGCAAGGTTTGCAGCAGCGGATGTTCAGGATGGTGCGTTTGCAGTACCACTTCGCCTTGTTTCCCGGCGCGTCCGGCACGGCCAGAGACCTGCGTGTAGAGCTGGGCGAAGCGTTCCGCTGACCGGAAATCTGCGGAGAACAGCGCGCCGTCAACGTCCAGCAGCGCCACCAGAGTGACGTCCGGGAAGTGGTGGCCTTTGGCCAGCATTTGCGTGCCTATAAGAATTCGTGCGCCGCCGCGATGCACTTCTGCCAGATGCTGCTCCAGCGACCCTTTACGGCTGGTGGTGTCGCGATCGATGCGTGAAATTGGCACGCCGGGGAAAAAAGGTGCCAGCGCCTGTTCAAGCTGTTCGGTGCCGAGCCCTACCGGAACCATATGCGTCGAGCCGCAGGAAGGGCACTGACGCGGTATCGGGCGCTGGCTGTCACAGTGGTGGCAACGCAGGTGGTGCTGCGCCTGATGTAGCGTGTAGTAGTGATCGCAACGCGGACATTCGGCAATCCAACCACAGTCGTGGCACAGCAGCGCAGGCGCAAAACCCCGGCGGTTCAAAAACAGGATCACCTGGTTATCCGCCTGCAGGTGCTGACGCATCCGGGCGATCAGCGCAGGGGCGAGCCCAGCCTGCACCTGCTGACCTTTGAGATCCAGCACGTGCTGAGTGGCTGGGCGCGCATTTCCGGCGCGACGCGTCAGGCGCAGCATGCGATATTTGTTCTGCCGCACGTTACACAGCGTTTCCAGCGCCGGGGTGGCTGAACCGAGAATAATCGGGATCTGCTCACTATGGGCGCGGTAAACCGCGAGGTCGCGCGCATGATAGCGCCAGCCTTCCTGCTGTTTATAAGAGCTGTCGTGCTCTTCGTCGATGACAATCACGCCGAGATTTTTAAACGGCGTAAACAGCGACGAGCGTGTGCCGATAACAATTGCCGCTTCGCCATTTTTTGCTTTCAGCCAGGCGGAAAGACGTTCACTGTCGTTTAAACCGGAGTGCAGGACTTCGACCGGCGCATTGAAACGTTCGCGAAAACGGGCAATAGTTTGCGGCGTCAGGCCAATCTCCGGCACCATCACCAGCGCCTGCTTGCCCTGGGCCAGGACGTTTTCCAGAACGCTGAGATAGACCTCTGTTTTGCCTGATCCCGTTACGCCCGCTAATAGCCAGGCGCTAAAACTGTCTGAGGCGCTGTGAATCGCCCCGACCGCGGTGGCCTGCTCGGTGTTCAGCCGCAGACGCTCACCGGTAACCGCATAGTGCGTACGCCAGTCGCTAAAGCCTGGCGTTTCGCTCGCCAGATCGCACAGCCCTTTTTTCCGCAGTGCCTGTAATGCGGCGTCATTAAATTCCAGTTCAGCCACCTGGTCGCGCCAGATTTTCCCCTGGCGTAATGCAGCCAGCGCCTGTTGCTGCTTGGGAGAACGCTTCAGGCTGTTGAGGTCAATAACCTGGCCTTCTTCAGTAGCAAACCAGTACCACATGGGCGCGTTTGTCGCCGGGCGTCCCTGGCGCAGTAAAATTGGCAGAGCGTGAAACAGTACGTCACCGATGGGATGATGATAATAATCAGCCGCCCACAACAGCAGACGCCAGACAGAGGTCGAGTAGACGGGTTCGCTGTCCAGCACTTCGAGAACGGCTTTCAATTCGCTCCGCGGCAGTTCACTGTGCTCGCTGACGGAAAGGACGATACCCACGCGCTCCTGCTGCTTGCCAAAGGGCACGCGTACACGACACCCTGCTTTGGCGCTCATGCCGTCCGGCAGGAGGTAGTCAAAGGTGCGAGGTAGCGGAACAGGTAAGGCAACGTGCGCAACGGGCATTGAATCATCCTGACTTGAAATCTGGCGGGTTAGTATACACATTAGTGGAGGGTAGAATGCGGATCAGTTTGCATGGGCAGGTTAATTTCTGTATGATTCGCCGCCTTTGATGCAAATTGATTGCGTCAAATACTGACCATTACCCGAGAGTTTCAGGCTGTTGATGCAGCGTGAAAGGTGACGGGGAATAATTAACATCGCGTGGTGTCTGGCGTTAGGGCTGGAAGAGCGACGCGGCCTTAAACCGAGGTTTTCCCATGAAAAAAGATATTCACCCGAAATACGAAGAAATTACTGCAAACTGCTCTTGCGGTAACGTCATGAAAATCCGCTCTACCGTCGGTCACGATCTGAACCTGGACGTGTGCGGTCAGTGCCACCCGTTCTATACTGGCAAGCAGCGTGATGTTGCTACCGGTGGCCGTGTTGATCGCTTCAACAAGCGTTTCAGCATCCCAGGCAGCAAGTAAGTTTCAGCTGTCAGAAAAAAGCGCCTTATGGCGCTTTTTTTGTTTCTGCGGTTCAGAACTGAAATATATATTGATGTATTGAATGATCTATTTTATTCAATAAGTAAAGCATTGTTTTATTTTTTTTCGATTAAATATTTGTACTGGTGATCTGCGTCCTTTTTATCTTCTGTCTTTTGCCACTTTTACCAGTTCCTGGCAAAATGCCAAAGGTTTCTGCTTTCTTTCTAAAATACACTTTTGTGGAAATATAAAATTAATCTAAAAGCCTTTTTGTTTTCCCATTTTATGGACAAAACGAAATGGATAATTTCCGTTATTGAGTATGAAGAGGGATTGTCATGAAATTGAAATCTGCGTTATTACTGATTCCATTATTCTCTGCGGCCGCACAAGCAGGTTATGTTGATTACCGGCATGAATATTATGACGATGGACGTAATTACGATCGTGTTTATATGTCTCACCGTTTTGCTACGGGTTTCGGTGTGGCAGTAGAAGCCATTTCTCGTTCCGAAAACACGCAATCAAATGATGCGTGGAATAATATGGAAAGTAACGGCAACGAGTACACCGCAAGCTACCAGTTCACCTGGCAGGGTCTTGTCTGGCAGCCCGGCATTGCGATCGAAACGGGCGATAATATCGCGATTTATAAGCCTTATATCCGCGTGCAGTACAACATCAACGACAGCTGGTGGACCGCGTTCCGCTATCGCCAGGAGTACATGCGCAGAAACACTGACGGCAAAGATGACCGCATGGTTTATCGTCCGGAAGCTTGGCTTGGTTATAACGTCAATGACTGGATGTTTGAGCTAAATGGGATTTATAAAATTGCCGATAGTGAAGATTTATATAACAACCGGAAAGATGATTATGAATATAACTTCCGCGTGGCGTATAAACTAGGCTCATGGGTTCCATTTGTTGAAGTTGGCAACGTTTCCTCGGGTTATAACACTACCACCACAGACGATCGTCAGACCCGTTATCGTGTCGGTCTTGGTTATAACTTCTAATCGGTAATAGTTTTCGTATCGGCTGATTACGTCGATAAGCATAGTTTGTGTGAATAATATGTCTAAGGAGTTGACATCATGTCTAATGATGGAACTATTATCGGAAATAATGAAACCACTGCCATCAGACCTTTCGGAATTCGGGATAAAATTGGTTATTTATGTGGTGACCTCGGAACCTGTTTTATTCTTGGCTTAGTTAATAGTTTTTTAATGATTTATTACACTAACGTCCTCGGTATTTCCGGCGTTATTGTTGGCTCACTCTATTTTGTCACCAAACTCTTTGATGCATTCGTCGATGTTGGTGTAGGGCGCTTATGCGATACCTCTAAACTGACGGTACATGGACGTTTTAACCCGTGGGTGCGTCGCATGAAGTATCCATTTTGCATCATTGCGGTTGTCCTGTTCCTGCCGTTTGTGAATGATTTTTCTTATACGGCGAAAATTATCTACATCTGCTGCTCCTATTTCATTTACGGTTCGCTGTTATCGACCGTGAGTATTCCGTACGGTGCTATGTCTGCGGCGATTAGCTCGAATCCGGATGATCGTGTATCGCTTTCAACCTGGCGTAGCGTTGGGTCAGCCATCGGTGGCGGGACAACCGGCTTTTTCATTCCGATCCTGATGTACACCACCCTGGTGGACGGAAGCCAGGTGATTTCCGGGCAACACTTCTTCTGGATTTCCATTGGTTGCGCAGTGCTGGGCTTGATCTTTTTATCCTTGACCTGTCATTTAACGACGGAACGCGTGCGCGTGGAGAGAAAAGAGAGCATGCCTGTTTCGGTGTTGCTGAAGGGACTGGCACGCAATAAGGCGCTGATTGTTTTAGTGGTTGTGGATTTGCTGATTGTAATTAATCAGGGGTTGTCCGGTACCAACATGACTTACCTGTTTAATGACTATTTCCACAATAAAGAGGCGATGTCAGTCGCGTTGCTGTTTACCTTTGGTTCCCTGGTTTTGCTGGCGCCATCAGCATCCTGGCTCACGAAGCGGTTTGGTAAAAAAGAAGCCAGCGTAGGCGCGTTGCTTTTTGCCGTGGTCATGTATGTGATTATGTACTTTGTCCACATTACGGATGCCAAGGTCTATCTGGTTTTCTTGTTCCTGGCGACGCTGGGAGCAGGGTTATTCAACCTGATGATTTGGGCGTTTATGACTGATGTTTGTGACTACCACCAGTATGTCACAGGCGATCGCGAGGATGGCACGGTTTATGGTGTGAATTTCTTTGCGCGCAAGGTTGGTCAGGCATGCGCAGGGGCGATTGGTGGCTTTATGTTGGCTATCATTGGCTATCAATCATCGTCAACAGGTGGAGCAGTACAAACCAGCATTGTGCAGGAAAATATTTATACGATGGCTAATCTCTTGCCGGCGCTATGCCTGTTTTTGGCGGCGGTCATTCTGATTTATTTCTACCCATTGAACCGTACGGAAACGCTCAAAATGGAAGAAAAATTGAATAAACTCAATGGTATTAGTAAGTAACACAGTGAGAAAAGGCGGGAGCATTCCCGCCTCTACACGCCCATTGCCGTTCTAACTATCAGTATTCCCACGTTTCCGGGTTGATACCCAGTTCACGCATGATTACCTTTGCTTCTTCCGGGATTTCATCACTGCGTTCTTTACGCAGGTCGTCATCGTTGGGTAAGGGTTGCCCAGTAAAAGCATGCAGAAACGCTTCACACAGCAGTTCGCTGTTAGTGGCGTGGCGCAGGTTGTTCACCTGACGACGCGTGCGTTCATCGGTAAGGATTTTTAACACCTTCAGAGGAATGGAAACCGTAATTTTTTTGACTTGCTCACTCTTCTTACCGTGCTCAGCGTATGGGCTGATATATTCGCCGCTCCATTCAGCCATGAGATACCTAATCCTCTTCGTCATTAATATTGAGGCCAGAACCTGAGCCCGGACCATAATTGCGCGTAGTTTATCGTAGTGGCGTGGCCCTGACACGAAGTAAGCCGACGCAGATGTACGCTAATGCATATAATTTTAACGGCTATTTCCAGTTTGCTCAATCTATACGCAAAGAAGTTTAGATGTCCAGATGTATTGACGGCTATCGTAACTATGATTACTCTGGTGTCTGACTTTTCACCGACTCAGCCAGGATCTCCTCAATATGACGCGTAAACAGGCCACCATCGCAGTGCGTAGCGGGTTAAATGACGACGAACAGTACGGTTGCGTTGTCCCGCCGATTCACCTCTCCAGCACCTATAACTTTACCGGATTTAATGAACCTCGCGCCCATGACTATTCGCGTCGCGGTAACCCAACGCGCGATGTTGTTCAGCGTGCGCTGGCGGAACTGGAAGGCGGTGCAGGTGCTGTGCTGACCAATACTGGCATGTCGGCGATTCATCTGGTGACCACGGTCTTCCTCAAGCCAGGCGATCTGCTGGTCGCACCGCATGACTGCTACGGCGGGAGCTACCGACTGTTTGACAGTCTGGCAAAACGTGGCTGTTACCGCGTCCTGTTTGTCGATCAAGGAAATGAGCAGGCATTGCAGGCCGCATTGGCGGAAAAACCGAAGCTGGTGCTGGTAGAAAGCCCAAGCAACCCGCTGCTGCGCGTGGTGGATATTGCGAAAATCTGCCAGCTGGCGCGTGAAGCTGGCGCGGTCAGCGTGGTCGACAACACTTTTTTAAGCCCGGCACTGCAAAATCCACTGGCATTGGGCGCCGATCTGGTGTTGCATTCATGCACGAAATATTTAAACGGTCACTCAGACGTGGTGGCTGGTGTTGTGATAGCGAAAGATCCGGAAACGGTCACTGAACTGGCATGGTGGGCGAATAATATTGGTGTGACCGGCGGCGCGTTTGATAGTTATCTGCTGTTGCGCGGCCTGCGTACTCTGTCTCCTCGTATGGAGGTGGCGCAACGTAATGCTCAGGCGATAGTCGATTATCTGCAAACTCAGCCGCTGGTGAAAAAATTGTATCACCCGTCATTGCCGGATAATCAGGGCCATGAGATTGCCGCGCGTCAGCAAAAAGGCTTTGGCGCGATGTTAAGTTTTGAACTGGATGGTGATGAGCAAACGCTGCGCCGCTTCCTCGGCGGGTTGTCATTGTTTACGCTGGCGGAATCGTTAGGGGGCGTTGAAAGTCTGATCTCCCACGCCGCAACCATGACACACGCGGGCATGGCGCCAGAAGCGCGTGCAGCTGCCGGAATTTCCGAAACGCTGCTGCGTATCTCCACCGGTATTGAAGATGGCGAAGATTTAATTGCCGACCTGGAAAATGGCTTCCGGGCTGCAAACAAGGGGTAAACATGAGTGTGATTGCGCAGGCAGGGGCGAAGGGTCGTCAACTGCACAAATTTGGTGGTAGTAGTCTGGCAGACGTGAAATGTTATCTGCGTGTCGCAGGCATTATGGCGGAGTACTCGCAGCCTGATGACATGATGGTTGTTTCAGCCGCAGGCAGTACCACTAACCAGTTGATTAGCTGGCTGAAATTAAGCCAGACCGATCGCCTTTCTGCGCATCAGGTTCAACAGGCGTTACGTCGCTATCAGAGCGAGCTTATCAGCGGTTTGTTACCTCCTGAGGTAGCGGATGGACTGATTGGCGCATTTATTCACGATCTGGAGCGTCTGGCCGGATTACTCGACAGCGGTGTGAACGATGCCGTCTATGCTGAAGTTGTTGGGCATGGTGAGGTATGGTCCGCGCGTTTGATGTCTGCCGTCCTTAACCAACAGGGGCTGGAGTCAGCCTGGCTGGATGCGCGCGATTTTTTACGTGCTGAACGCGGTGCTCAGCCGCAGGTAGATGAAGGTCTTTCTTACCCATTGCTACAGCAACTGCTGGCGCAGCATCCGGGTAAACGGCTGGTGGTGACCGGCTTTATTAGCCGCAGCAATGCCGGTGAAACGGTCCTGCTGGGGCGTAACGGCTCCGACTACTCGGCGACGCAGGTTGGCGCGCTGGCGGGCGTTTCCCGCGTAACTATCTGGAGCGATGTCGCCGGGGTTTACAGCGCGGACCCGCGTAAAGTAAAAGACGCCTGTTTGCTGCCGCTGCTGCGTCTGGATGAAGCCAGCGAGCTGGCGCGTCTGGCGGCGCCGGTTCTCCATGCCCGTACCTTACAGCCGGTTTCCGGTAGCGATATCGATCTTCAACTGCGTTGTAGCTATACGCCGGAGCAAGGTTCAACGCGCATTGAACGCGTACTGGCCTCCGGTACCGGGGCGCGTATTGTGACCAGTCATGATGACGTCTGCCTGATTGAGTTTTTGGTTCCGACTGGCCAGGACTTTAAGCTGGCATATAAAGAGATCGACCAGGTTTTAAAACGTACCCAGGTGCGTCCGCTGGCAGTGGGTGTGCATCCTGACCGCCAACTGCTGCAATTTTGCTATACCTCCGAAGTCGCTGACGGCGCACTGAAAATTCTTGATGAAGCTGGTCTGCCGGGCGAACTGCGTCTGCGCCAGGGGCTGGCGCTGGTGGCGATGGTCGGGGCGGGCGTCACCCGTAATCCGCTGCACTGCCACCGTTTCTGGCAACAGTTGAAAGGTCAACCGGTTGAATTCACCTGGCAGTCGGAAGAGGGTATCAGCCTGGTCGCGGTACTGCGTACTGGGCCAACGGAGAGCCTGATTCAGGGTCTGCATCAGTCAATTTTCCGCGCGGAAAAACGCATTGGTCTGGTGCTGTTCGGCAAAGGCAACATTGGCTCGCGCTGGCTGGAGCTGTTCGCTCGCGAGCAGAGCACGCTCTCGGCGCGTACCGGATTCGAGTTTGTGCTGGCGGGTGTGGTTGATAGCCGTCGTAGCCTGCTGAATTACGAAGGACTGGATGCCAGCCGCGCGTTAGCCTTCTTTGATGATGAGGCGGTAGAGCAGGATGAAGAGTCTCTATTCCTGTGGATGCGTGCTCACCCGTATGATGATTTAGTGGTGCTGGACGTCACTGCCAGCGAGCAACTGGCGGATCAGTATCTGGATTTTGCCAGCCATGGTTTCCACGTTATCAGCGCCAACAAACTGGCGGGGGCGAGCAGCAGTAATAATTATCGCCAAATTCATGACGCTTTTGAAAAAACCGGTCGCCACTGGCTGTATAACGCCACCGTGGGTGCAGGTTTGCCGATCAACCATACCGTGCGCGATCTGATTGATAGCGGAGATACCATTCTGTCGATCAGTGGGATCTTCTCTGGCACGTTGTCGTGGTTGTTCCTGCAATTTGATGGCACGGTCCCGTTCACCGATCTGGTGGATCAGGCGTGGCAACAGGGTCTGACTGAACCCGATCCGCGCGTAGATCTTTCCGGCAAAGATGTGATGCGTAAGCTGGTGATTCTGGCGCGTGAAGCCGGTTACGACATCGAACCGGGCCAGGTTCGCGTGGAATCGCTGGTGCCTGCGCACTGTGAAGAAGGCTCTATTGACCATTTCTTTGAGAATGGCGATGAGCTGAACGAGCAGATGGTGCAGCGTCTGGAAGCGGCGCGTGAAATGGGGCTGGTGCTGCGCTATGTGGCGCGTTTTGATGCTAACGGTAAAGCACGCGTTGGCGTTGAAGCGGTTCGCCCTGAACACCCGCTGGCAGCGCTGCTGCCGTGCGATAACGTATTCGCCATTGAAAGCCGCTGGTATCGCGATAACCCGCTGGTGATCCGTGGACCGGGCGCAGGTCGTGACGTCACCGCCGGAGCGATTCAGTCAGACATCAACCGTCTGGCGCAGCTGCTGTAGTTTGCGTTGCCGGATGGCGCTTACGCTTATCCGGCCTACATATTTCATGAACCGTAGGCCCGGTCAGCGCCACCGGGCAAATCGCGCAGGGTGATCAGGGCGTTGTATTGATCTACCAGCGTCCTTATCGTCTGAAACACCGAATGGGCGGAGTAACGGGGGCTTTGCTGAAATTCCGTCTGTTGCCGCAACCAGGCGAGAAAATGATGGCTTGCCGCCAGGGTTATTGACGCGCCTTCTTCAACCTGCCCCTCCGTTAACAAACACACCATTTTACGCGAATCGCCTCGTTGCCAAATCTGCCACTGGTTTCGCCACCACCCCTGATAGGTTTTACCCTGCAATTGCCAGGGCAGCGTGCGCTTATCGTTGTTGATTTCTTCATCAATAAACCACAGCGAGGCGTGATGATGGCGAAACTGTTCCGCCCATGCGGTAATCGCCGCGCCGCGCAGAAAACATTCGTGGGCAATAATGTGAGTTTTTACCTCCGGCCACAGATGGCTCAGCAGACGGAAATGCCCATGGGCAGCAATTACCGGACGTATAATCGCGCCGCTGGCGTTACGTTTGAGCATCGCGCTGCCGTACTGAATTTCGTCAAACTGGCTGCGGCGTAAAAACTGGGTTTCCCGCTGGCTGACTCGCTCAACAATATCATCATGCGTTGCAGTTGCTTCACCGATGCCGCGCCAGCGGTAACGTAATGAGTCTCCAATGGGATGGGGCGTGAAATTACTGGAAACATGCAACACATCACCGCGAATAGCGTCAAAACTGAGCAATACATAAAGTTTCTGGTCGGTGCTGGCTCCCTGAAAAGGCACGATTAAGGGAACCGTCGCTATTTGTTCTGGTGGAACAATGGTGGTGAGCGGCTGCTGCTTTGGTGTCCAGACTTGTTTGCAGTTCCGACACTGAACACGCTGGCTGCCCTGGGGATTGTGCCCATAGCGGATGGTTTTCCGCTGATAACAATGTGGGCAAAACTCACCTCTATTGATCGCAAAATCCGCTAAATATGCCGACAACCAGCTATGGAACTGTTCCTCGTTAAACAGCGGGGGATAGCTGCCGCATGCCCGGCAATGCAGTGCGGCATAACCCAGCCGATAATCTGGCCAATGGTAATCAACTGAACGATCCTGTCCCAAATTTTGACAGCCGAAGGACTTGCAGCAATTGATAGTGAACAGAGGCATCATCGGATTACCAACGATTTTTAAGGGTCGTCGATTTTGACCCGCGACTATCCCTGACGGATGTGATTTTTCTCACATAAAAAAACCTTTCAGAACGTAACGTAGCGATTCTTTATATGACTGAAAGGGATTGATTATGAAGTTAAAAATGCTTGCTGTTGGTGTTCTGGTCTCTTTGCCGCTCTGGGCCAGTGCTAAAGATGTCACGATTATCTATACCAACGATCTCCATGCCCATGTCGAACCTTATAAAGTCCCATGGATTGCCAATGGCTCACGTGACATTGGTGGTTGGGCCAATATCACGACGATGGTGAAGCAGGAGAAAGCGAAAAATAGCGCCACCTGGTTTTTTGATGCTGGTGACTATTTTACCGGGCCATATATCAGCAGCCTGACCAAGGGTAAGGCGATTATCGATATCATGAACACCATGAATTTTGATGCTGTCACCATGGGTAATCATGAATTCGATCACGGTTGGGACAATACGTTGTTGCAGCTGAGTCAGGCGAAATTCCCTATTGTGCAGGGCAATATCTTTTATCAGAACAGCAGCAAAAAGTTTTGGGATCAGCCCTACACCATCATTGAGAAAGATGGCGTGAAGATTGGCGTGATTGGCCTGCACGGCGTGTTTGCTTTTGATGATACGGTTTCCGCTGCGACACGTGTCGGGATCGAGGCGCGGGATGAAGTGAAGTGGTTGCAACGCTATATCGATGAGCTTAAAGGCAAAGTCGATCTTACCGTGGCACTGATCCATGAAGGCACGCCAGCACGTCAGTCCAGTCTGGGGGGCACCGATGTGCGCCGTGCGCTGGATAAAGACATCCAGACCGCAGGCCAGGTGAAGGGGCTGGATATCCTGATCACCGGTCATGCGCATGTGGGCACGCCGGAGCCGATTAAAGTCGGTAACACCCTGATACTTTCTACCGACAGCGGTGGTATTGATGTGGGTAAACTGGTGCTGGATTACCAGCAGAAACCGCATCAATTTACCGTGAAGAACTTCGAGCTGAAGACCATTTTTGCTGATGAGTGGCAGCCAGACCCGCAGACGAAACAGGTCATTGATGGCTGGAATAAAAAGCTCGATAAAGTGGTACAACAAACGGTTGCCAACTCCCCGGTTGAGCTGACGCGTGCTTACGGTGAATCTTCTTCCTTGGGAAATCTGGCGGCAGATGCGTTGCTGGCTGCGGCGGGTAAAGAGACCCAGTTAGCGCTCACTAACTCGGGCGGCATCCGGAATGAAATCCCTGCTGGAGCCATCACCATGGGCGCAGTCATTAGCACCTTCCCGTTCCCGAATGAGCTGGCAACCATGGATCTTACCGGTAAGCAGTTGCGTAGCCTGATGGAGCATGGCGCGAGTTTAAGCAACGGTGTATTGCAGGTGTCCAAAGGACTGGAGATGAAGTATGACAGCAGTAAACCGGTTGGTCAGCGGGTCACCGTATTGACGTTAAACGGCAAACCCATTGAGGATGCCACGGTTTATCACATTGCCACAAATAGCTTCCTGGCAGACGGCGGTGATGGTTTTACAACATTTACCGAAGGTAAAGCGCGTAACACATCCGGCGGTTACTATGTCTCTAATGCTGTCGTTGATTTTTTCAAAGCAGGAAATACGCTGACGGATGAGCAACTCAAAGGCATGCGTGTGGAAGATGTGAAACCGTAGTGAGCTCAGGCCAGCAGATATTCCGCTGGCCTGTTGTTTTAGCCTTTGTGGGAGGCAAACACCTCTTTTGCGGCAAACAAGCCGTTGAGTGCCGCGGGGAAGCCAGCATATACGGCCATCTGCATAATCACTTCAACGATCTCATCCTGCGTTAAACCTACGTGTAATGCCGCGCCAATATGTACCTTCAACTGCGGTGCGGCGTTACCCAGCGCAGTTAATGCCGCGACGGTAGCGATTTCTCTACTGCGTAAATCCAGCCCCGGTCTTGAATAGATGTCGCCAAAAGGAAATTCAATCAGGTATTGGGCGAAATCTGGGGCAATATCTTGCAGACTTTCGACGACTGCATCGCCCCCTTTACCATCCACTTTTTGCAACATCTTCTGACCGGTAATAAAGCGTTCTGAAGGCATCATTTCTTCCTCTTTCATGTGGTCTGTGGCGTGAGGATAGAGCGTGCGGAATGATTGGGATAATACCGTTTCCGTGATACCTTTTCGGTATGACAACCCCGTCTTTGCACTCTCTGGATATTCGCCTGCTGCGTTACTTTGCCGTAGTCGCGGAAGAGAACAATATGAGTCGGGCGGCGCAGCGTTTGTTTATGTCGCAGCCGCCGCTGAGTCGCCATATTCGCCAGCTTGAAGAACGCCTGGGAGTGACGCTTTTTGTCCGTCATACCCGTGGGCTTACGCTGACGGAGGACGGCCAGCGCGTGCTTGATATCGTGCTCCCGCTATTGGCGCTACAGGATAAAACCTGGACGGCGCTGAGTCAGCTAGCGAAAACGGGGGAGCAATCTCTGCGCTTAGGGCTAAGTACGGCGTTTGAGCAGGGCGTTTTCGCTGCACTTGAGTCACAGCTTATTACGCGAGTACAGAAGCTGCATGTTGTCCGTCATAGTTCGCCTGAACTGGCACGCCAGGTGCGTCGGGGAAAACTGGATGCCGCTCTGGTGGCTCTACCGCTTGAAACTTCGGGGCTTAGCGTCACGCCGCTTGGCTGGCAAGAATCGATGATCGCCGCTTTACCCGCGCAGTGGGCAGAAGCGACGCTGCCGTCGCTCTCGTTAACGGCGCTGAACCACCGGCCACTGTTCTGGTTCAAACGTGAACGCAACCCCGCCTTCTTTGATTACACCCGACACATTTTTCGTCGTGCGGGTTACTCGCCTGCCTGTATTGAAGAGCCGCTGGAACATGACGTGCTGCTGGCGCGGATCGCGCAGGGTGACGGTCTGAGCCTGATTCCGGCCTCCTTTTCGGCTATCCAGCGTCAGGGCGTGACCTTTCTTCCGCTTACCGATACCGAATTACGTATTAGTACGGGGTTGCTGATGCTGCCTGAGAACGTAACAAAATTAGCGTGGCTGCAGACGGCCATGACGCAATCCCTCATTATTTCAGGCTGATGTGAATTTTTTTCACGTTGGCTGAGTATTCCTCACCTTTAACGATGATTTTTGTGTTGACGCCAGCATGCTTTTCCGTCATTTTTACATCTAGACGTCTAAACGTATAGCAGTTCACAACACAACATATAACGACAAAAGATTGATGAGGTAAGGTATGAGCTTTTTTCACGCCAACCAGCGGGAAGCCCTGAATCAGAGCCTGGCGGAAGTACAGGGTCAGATTAACGTTTCGTTTGAGTTTTTCCCGCCGCGCACCAGTGAAATGGAGCAAACCCTGTGGAACTCCATCGATCGCCTGAGCAGCCTGAAGCCGAAGTTTGTTTCAGTCACCTACGGTGCAAACTCTGGTGAGCGCGACCGCACGCACAGCATTATTAAAGGCATTAAGGATCGCACTGGCCTTGAAGCGGCTCCGCACCTGACCTGTATTGATGCAACTCGCGATGAGCTGCGGACCATTGCTCAGGACTACTGGAATAACGGTATTCGTCATATTGTTGCTCTGCGTGGTGACTTACCGCCGGGAAGCGGTAAACCGGATATGTATGCCTCTGACCTGGTGACTCTGCTGAAAGACGTTGCGGACTTTGATATCTCCGTTGCGGCTTATCCGGAAGTACACCCAGAAGCGAAGAGCGCTCAGGCCGATCTGCTGAACCTGAAACGCAAAGTAGATGCCGGTGCAAACCGCGCGATTACCCAGTTTTTCTTCGATGTAGAAAGCTATCTGCGCTTTCGCGATCGCTGCGTGTCTGCGGGTATCGATGTGGAAATTATTCCGGGTATCCTGCCGGTCTCTAACTTTAAACAGGCGAAAAAATTTGCCGATATGACCAATGTTCGTATCCCTTCCTGGATGTCGACCATGTTTGATGGTCTGGATGATGATGCCGAAACCCGCAAGCTGGTGGGAGCGAATATCGCCATGGACATGGTGAAGATCCTCAGTCGCGAAGGGGTGAAAGATTTTCATTTCTATACCCTAAATCGCGCCGAGATGAGCTACGCTATTTGTCATACACTAGGTGTAAGACCGAATTAAACAGATGCCCCAGCCCTCTACGGAGGGCTTTTTATTGATCATTTTGATCTACATCTCTGTAACTTAAAATATAAAAGGAATTAGCTATCGAATCTGTGGGTTATTTCGACTATATCTTATCTCTGGTGGTGTATATCGTAGTCAGAACACTGTAAAGGGAGCATATAGATGAGCATGTCCGACGATAGCCAGAACGCATCAACTGCCGGTAAGTGTCCTTTTCATCAGGGCGGGCCGGATCACAGCGCGGGAGCAGGAACGAATAACCGCGACTGGTGGCCTAACCAACTCCGCGTTGATCTTTTAAACCAACATTCCAATCGTTCAAACCCGCTGGGTGAGGACTTCAACTACCGTAAAGAGTTTAGCAAACTCGACTATTCTGCCCTGAAAGGGGATCTCAGAGCCCTTCTGTCCGAATCTCAACCGTGGTGGCCCGCTGACTGGGGAACTTATGCCGGATTATTTATCCGCATGGCATGGCACGGTGCAGGGACCTATCGTTCCATCGATGGACGCGGTGGCGCGGGTCGCGGACAGCAGCGTTTTGCACCACTGAACTCCTGGCCGGACAACGTCAGCCTGGATAAAGCGCGTCGTCTGCTGTGGCCAATCAAGCAGAAATATGGTCAAAAAATTTCCTGGGCCGACCTGTTTATCCTTGCGGGCAACGTGGCGCTGGAAAACTCCGGCTTCCGTACCTTCGGCTTTGGTGCCGGTCGTGAAGATGTCTGGGAACCGGATCTCGACGTAAACTGGGGTGATGAAAAAGCCTGGCTGACCCACCGTCATCCGGAAGAGCTGGCGAAAGCGCCGCTGGGCGCAACCGAAATGGGCCTTATCTATGTGAACCCGGAAGGGCCGGACCATAGCGGCGAACCGCTTTCTGCGGCAGCGGCGATTCGTGCGACCTTCGGTAACATGGGCATGAACGACGAAGAAACCGTGGCGCTGATTGGCGGCGGTCATACGTTGGGCAAAACCCACGGTGCAGCACCGGCTTCGCACGTAGGTGCCGATCCAGAATCCGCGCCGATTGAAGCGCAGGGCCTGGGCTGGGCCAGCAGCTACGGCAGCGGCGCGGGCGCAGACGCAATTACTTCCGGTCTGGAAGTGGTCTGGACGCAGACGCCGACCCAATGGAGCAACTATTTCTTCGAGAACCTGTTCAAATATGAGTGGGTGCAAACTCGCAGTCCGGCAGGCGCGATTCAGTTTGAAGCCGTTGACGCGCCAGAAATTATTCCCGATCCGTTTGATCCGTCGAAAAAACGTAAGCCAACAATGTTGGTTACCGACCTGACGCTGCGTTTCGATCCTGAATTCGAGAAGATCTCCCGTCGTTTCCTGAACGATCCACAGGCGTTCAACGAAGCGTTTGCCCGTGCGTGGTTTAAACTGACGCACCGTGATATGGGGCCAAAATCGCGCTACATCGGACCGGAAGTGCCAAAAGAAGATCTGATTTGGCAAGACCCGCTGCCGCATGCGTTCTTCAACCCAAGCGAAGAAGATATTCTGAAGCTGAAGGCGACCATCGCCGCTTCCGGGCTGTCCGTGGGCGAACTGGTATCGGTAGCGTGGGCTTCCGCATCAACTTTCCGCGGTGGGGATAAACGTGGCGGCGCTAACGGTGCGCGTCTGGCGCTGGACCCACAGCGTGGCTGGGATGTGAATGCTACCGCGGCACGCGTACTGCCTGTGCTGGAAGGCATTTATAAGTCAGCCCATACCGCTTCGTTAGCCGATATTATCGTGCTGGCAGGTGTTGTCGGTATAGAGCAGGCGGCTAGCGCTGCGGGTGTCAGCATTAAGGTACCTTTTGCACCGGGCCGCGTGGATGCGCGCCAGGATCAAACGGATATTGAGATGTTCGAACTGCTCGAGCCGATTGCTGATGGTTTCCGTAACTACCGCTCTCGTCCTGACGTGTCGACCACCGAGTCGCTGCTGATTGATAAAGCACAGCAGCTGACGCTGACCGCACCGGAAATGACCGTGCTGGTGGGCGGTATGCGCGTACTGGGCACCAACTTTGATGGTAGCCAGCACGGCGTCTTTACCGATCGTCCAGGCGTACTCAGCACTGACTTCTTCGTCAATCTGCTGGATATGCGTCATGAGTGGAAGGCGGTTGATGAGTCACAAGAGCTGTTCGAAGGTCGTGACCGTCTGAGCGGTGAAGTAAAATACACCGCAACCCGCGCCGATCTGGTGTTCGGTTCTAACTCTGTACTGCGCGCAGTGGCTGAAGTTTATGCCTGCAGCGATGCCCACGAGAAGTTCGTGAGAGATTTCGTTGCCGCATGGGTGAAAGTGATGAACCTGGATCGTTTCGATCTGCTGTAACTCAATAAATCAGCGACTGCCAAAGGCAGTCGCTGATTTTGTCGTTTATCCCTTGATGATGTAGAGCGGCGTCTGTCCCGCAATAACGTTACCGTCTGGCGCCCTGAACTCTATCTCCGTAAAATCTTCAATATTGCTGCATACCACCGGACTTAACATCGAACGGACGTTGGCATTGAGGAAATCGAGATCCATCTCCAGTATCGGCTGGCCTGTGACAACCTCCATCCCTTCTTCTACCAGACGTCTAAACCCCTGTCCGTTAAGTGCGACGGTATCCAACCCCATATGGACGATGATCTCTGCACCTGCGGGTGTTGCCAGACAGAATGCGTGGTTAGTATTGAATATTTTGACGAGGGTGCCAGCGGCGGGTGAAAGGACGATGTTGCTTGTCGGTTTAATGGCAATACCGTCCCCAACCGCCTTACTGGCGAAGGCTTCATCCGGCACCTGTTCCAGCATAATTACCTCGCCGCTGACCGGTGCGACCAGTTCAACGATGGCGGCGACGGGTTTAGCCATCAGCGGTTTCGCCGATGTGGGTGCGGTGTCGACGGCAACGGCCCTGGCGGCTTCTACGTAGCCTGTGGTTTTCATCGCATTAGCGATTTTTTCTGCCGCAAATCCGACGATTATCTGCACGCTGGTGTGATTCAGACGGATCACGCCGGTGGCGCCCAGCCGCTTTGCCAGGGCGTCATTGAGTCGAGAGGAGTCGTTGACGCTCAGGCGTAAGCGGGTGATACAGGCATCTATGCCGGTCAGGTTATCCGTGCCGCCAACGGCGGCGATGTACTGACGCGCAAGCTCGCTAATGTTCAGATCTTTAGGGTTACCAATATTGATGTCCTGGCCGTCGGCGGCACTTCCAGCCAGCGTCAGCTCGCGCCCTGGAGTTATCAGATTAAACTTGATGATGGTGAACCGAAACACCAGATAGTAGATGATAAAAAATACCAGACCCATCGGGATGAGAAAATACCACTGTACGGCAAGGGGGTTACGTGAAGAGAGCACCATATCGACCAGACCGGCGCTAAAACCAAAACCGGCTATCCAATGCAGGCTGGCCGCAACAAATACGGCGATGCCGGTCAACAGCGCGTGAATAACATACAGTATCGGTGCGACAAACATAAACGAGAACTCCAGCGGCTCGGTGATGCCGGTGAAGAACGAGGCGAACGCGCCTGCCATCATGATGCCTAATACTTTGGCTTTGTTTTCCGGGCGAGCGCACTGATAAATCGCGAGTGCAGCACCCGGTAGGCCAAACATCATAATCGGGAAGAAACCGGCCTGATAACGTCCGGTGATACCGACAACCGCTTTTCCGGACTCAATCGACTGCGCGCCGCCGAGGAAATTAGGAATATCATTAATTCCGGCGACATCAAACCAGAAGACGGAGTTAAGTGCGTGGTGCAATCCTACGGGGATTAGCAATCGGTTGAAGAAGGCGTAAATACCGGCGCCGGTGGACCCGAGTTTTTGAATATGTTCGCCAAAACCGACCAGGCCGCTGAAAACGATAGGCCAGATGAACATCATGATAAAAGCAACCACAATCATCACAAAAGAGGTGATGATTGGAACCAGTCGACGCCCGCTGAAGAATGAAAGTGCTTTTGGTAGTTCGACGCTGCCAAAACGGTTGTACAGTTCGGCGGAGATGACGCCCACCATAATGCCAATAAACTGGTTTTTAATTTTGGCAAAAGCCGCTGGTACTTGCTCGAGAGGTATGTGCTGGATCATCGCCACCGCAGCGGGTGAACAGAGTGTGGTTAATACCAGAAAGCCAACAAATCCCGTCAATGCTGCTGCACCGTCTTTATCTTTTGACATCCCATATGCCACACCGACAGCAAACAGTACGCCCATATTGTCAATGATGGCCGAACCTGACTGAATAAATAAGGCAGCAAGCGCATTGGTGCTACCCCAGCCATTGGGATCGATCCAATATCCGATGCCCATTAAAATAGCCGCAGCGGGTAAGGTTGCTACCGGAACCATTAATGCACGGCCCACTTTTTGTAAATATCCTAAAATATTCATAATATTCCCTGTAAGCAGATAAAAATCATCAACCAGCAAAAACATTGCTGGCTGGTAAATAATGTTCGCGATGGGAGATAAATGTGGTGGGTGGGTCTTATTATTTAGTTCGGTATTTTTAAAAAACTATGTGGTGAATTAATGTTATCTATATCTCGTTTTTTATTTTTAAATGAAATTAATTTCTATTCATAATAAAAAGCAAATAATTCCTGGCGGTTGTTTTTCACAACCGCAGAATAAATATAGTTATGCCAAATACTATTTAATTAATTGACCAGGATATTTCTCCTTTACAGAAAGTGGTATTGACCTGGTAATTATCTTCCAGCACTACAATATCAGCGTCATATCCGCGCTGTAGTTTACCTTTACGATCGTCGAGGCCGAGCAGGCGAGCAGGGTTTATCGTGCAGGATTTTAACGCCGAACTAAAGGGTACCATCGCCCTCTCGACCATATTGTACAGACCACGGTTGATCTGCAATGTGCTGCCTACCAGCACGCCGTTTTCTCGCCGGGTCGCGCCGTCGTCAGCGAGAATCATCGGCTCGCCGCCAAACATGTAGCGGCCAGGCGCTTCGCCTTTGGCCTTCATGGAGTCGCTTATCATAATGATGTAATCATCACTTTTGGCCTGGAATAAATGTGCAGCAGAGACCAGACTCACAAAAATACCGTCGGCGATCAGCTCGCCATACAGCCCATCCAGACCCCACGCGGCTCCCAGCAAACCGGGTTCACGGTTGATATATTTCGCCATTCCATTGTATACGTGAGTGACGCTACTTGCGCCGTTGCTCATCGCTTCCAGCGCCTGATCGAATGAGGCGTCGGAATGCCCCATGCTGACGACGATATTCCTCTCTGTGCAATAACGCGTTAACTGGTAATTGGGGTCCATCTCCGGCGCCAGCGTCACGGCGATAATGTGCCCCCTGGCCGCCTGTTGATAAGCTGTGAAATCGGCGATGTTGGTTTGGCGGATGGCCTTTTCTGGCTGCGCGCCGCGATACAAAGGGTTGAGAAAAGGGCCCTCAAGATGGATGCCCAGGATCTCCGCACCCTTTGATGGGGTTTGCATTACCTGCGCAATATTGCGTAATGCTGCCAGCAGGACGGGATGATCGTCTGTTACTGTAGTGGGGCAAAAAGCAGTGACGCCTTCCTGCGGTAATCGCGATGCCCAACGATGCAGGCCTACGGCGTCATCTTCGTTGGTATCGTAATTCCATCCACCATGCGTGTGCATATCGATAAATCCCGGTACGATACGGCGCTGACCAAAATCATATTCGGCGTCGGTGATTAACCCGATGTTAATATCGAAAATTTTCCCGTTCTCAACGGTAATGTGTGCTGGAAAAAAACGCCCGTAAAGCCATACCCGTTCACTTTGAATAATCATAAGCGCCTCAGGATGAATTAAAGGTTAAATAGTGATGCTGCCTCGCGATCGCCAATCACCGTCACATTTGGGTGCAGCAGCAGGAACGATGCCGGAAACAGCGGATCGATGCGGGTGCAGTCATAAAGCTGCTTCATCACCGCAGCTTTCGAGACACCGTTGGCTATCAGAACAATCTCTTTGCTCCGCAAGATGGTTCCCATACCCAGCGTAATCGCTTGCTTCGGCACATCGTCTTTGCTGGCAAAGAAACGGGTGTTGGCTTCGATAGTTTCCGTTTTAAGATCAATGAGATGACAGACTGAGCTATGAGTGGCGTGCGGTTCGTTAAAGCCAATGTGACCATCGTGACCAATGCCGAGAATCGTTATATCAAAGTCGCCGTGGTCCACAATTATTTGTTCATAACGGATGCATTCTGCGGTCAAGTCTGCAGCCTGAACGTCGGGAACAAAGGTATTTTCGGTGGGGATATGGGCGTGTTGATAAAAGTGGTGTTGCAGGAAAGAGTAATAACTTTGTGGGTCGTCTTTCGCTAGCGGAATATATTCATCGATATTAAAGGAAAAGGTTTTTGTGAAATCAGCTTCACCTTCTTTGGCCATTCGACTCATTTCTGCCAGCATGCCAACGGGCGTTCCGCCCGTTGGCATAGCCATCACAAGATCCGGTTTATTGATCAGAGCAGCGGCGACGCGATTCGCCGCCAGTATACTCATTGCGCTGTAGGTTTCGGTAATAATAAAATTCAGCATTTTTATCCTTTAACCGCCAATAGTGGCTTTCAAGCCAATTTCACTGGCGTAGTGTTTTATTTCTTCGGTCATCTCACGTGAGCATGGTGGAATATCATTTAACAAGTAAGGCATACCCAATTTCTGATATTTACCGATGCCATAAATGTGGTATTCAAGAATATCTACTTGCTGTACAGCACTACCCAGCGTCCGGATAAAATCGAGTCGTTTACGTATATCGGTGGGATCGTCATTGCGCGTTGGTACAATTACCATTCGCGCAAGGATCGGCTTGCCCATGGCGGCGATTGCTTTGGCATTCTCCAGAATCAGTCGGTTATCGACGCCGGTACAGCTGAGATGGATTTCGGCATCAAAGGCTTTAAAGTCATAAGAGACCAAATCAACGATTTCAATCAGCGGACGCAGCTTCTCCCAGCGAATAGCCCCGGCAGTATCAAGGCAGACGTGAACGCCTTCAGCCTGCAATAGCAGGGCGGTTTCCCTGACGAACTCTGCCTGGAGCGCCGGTTCACCGCCGGAAAAAGTGACACCGCCGTGGCTTTCATCGTAAAACGCTTTGTCACGCAGCAGCAGGTCGGCCAGTTCATGGGACGTCATCTCTTTGCCCACTTTTTCGTAGCCGTCGTAAGGGCAAAGTTCAACAATATCCAACAGGTTAGTGCATTTTTTCCTGTCGATGTTGACCCCGTTGCCCGGTGCTGCAAGGGTAATCGCGTTGTTTGTCGCAGCCTGAACGCAGGTGCCGCACTGACGGCAGCGTTCTTTAAACCAGAACACGTTGAAACCAGGCCTGATGGTTTCCGGATTCGCACACCATTGGCAGCGTAAGTTGCATTGCTGCATAAACACGGTGGTACGTATTCCTGGACCATCCTTGGTGGAGTAACGTTGAATACGGGAAATCAGGCCAGTTTTCATATTACCTCCGTACTTACCATGCCAGCTCAGTACGGGCGATAATCGCATCCTGCGCTTCTGGCATCAGCGTCGAGAACAGGGCGCAATAACCCGCTACGCGTACCATCAGGTTCGGGTAGTCTTCCGGGTGTGCCTTCGCTGCCCGCAGAATGTTCGAATCGATGATGTTGAACTGGTTGTGGAAGATATTTTTCACCCGGCTGGCTTCCATGAAATGGGTAAATTTCTCCAGGTTTTCATCGCCTTCCAGCGCACTTGGGGTGAATTTCATATTCAGCAACTGGCCGCCGGCGATTTTCTGGTTCGGCAGCTTCGCTACCGAATTGATGACTGCCGTCGGACCTTCTTTGTCTGCCCCCAGACATGGCGATGCGCCTTCGTTTAGCGGCAAAGTTGCCAGACGACCGTCCGGTGTGGCACCAACGTCAAAACCATTCGGCACGTAAGAAGTGATGTTGGAGGTCGACATGGTATACCCGCAGCCCTTCGGACCTTTGCCATCGCGATCGGTTTTATACTTAGGCAGCAGTTTCAGGTAGGACTCGAACACGTCGGCGACAATGTGATCGACATAGTCGATATCGTTACCAAATTTAGGCGCGTTGCGACACAGTTTGCGCACGCGTGCGCCTTCAATGCCTTCGAAGTTACAATCCATGGCGTCGCGCAGCTGCTTGAGCGTCAGTACTTTGTCATCAAAGACCAGCTTTTTCACCGCCGCGAGGCTGTCGCCGACGACTGAAGGCCCAATGTTGGAGGAACTGACGAAGTCATATTCCGCGCCGCCGTTTTTAAGGGTTTTTCCGCGTTCGAGCGAACAGTTGATGGTTGCAGAGGCGAAAGCATCGGCATCGTGATATTTCAGCGCGCGGTCGCATACCAGATCGCAATCTACCGCCAGATCAGAGTAGAACTCCAGCAGCTGATTCCACGCGGCCCACACTTCGTCGTAAGACGCGTAGTTTATCTCCCGGCCTTCTTTACCGTTCACCTTCACCAGTTGAACTCCGGTTGCTGGATCGCAACCATTGTTCATTACCAGCTCAAGAATTTTACCAAAATTCACGTAGGTCATACCGGTAGCACGGTGGCCCCAGCGACCTGGAATCGCGGTTTCTACACAGCCCATTGAGGCATATTCGCGAGCCACTTCTTCGCTCAGCCCGAGGGTCATCATCGCAGGGATCACCACTTCATCACAAAAGATGGACGGCATACCAAAACCTTTACGAATCAGCTTTGCCGAGTCCTGCATCAGTGAATGTGGTGTGTCTTTGGAGAAACGGACGCTGAGGTTGGGTTCCGGTAATCCGGTCAGCGCCATCGCTTCCAGCGCCAGATACGAGAGGTCGTTAGTGCCGTCTGTTCCGTCCGGCTTCATGCCGCCGACCATTAAATTCGAATACAGTGGGTAGCCACCGCTATACTGGGTATGGCCCCATGGACGCACTTTGTTGAGGCTGTTGGTCATAATGAAGAAGTGAGTCAGGATCTCCAGCGCCTTCTCTTTGCTGATGTTGCCGGAGTTAATATCTGCTTCGTAGAACGGCCAGATATACTGGTCGAAGCGACCAAAGGAGAAGGAGTGACCGTTGCTTTCGATCATCATCAGCAGATGGGTCAGATAGACGGTTTCCACCGCTTCCCAGAAGTTTTGTGCTTTGCCTTCCATCAGATGGGCAAACATTTCGCTCATTGCCAGCAGTTCGTCACGGCGTTTTTCATCGGGGGCTTTTGCGGCTTCTTCTTTGGCGAGGACAGAGAAGCGTTTGCAGTAGTTCAGCGCGGCTTCCATGGTGATAATGACGGCCTGATAGAAATCTTTTTGCTCGTCAGTCAGATTCTGGTCTTCCGCCAGGTGCTGTTTTGCGATATCACGCATGCCGCCGTAGCCGACTTCGAGCACAAAATCATGGTTCGGGATGATGTGGCCATCACCGGACATACTGATGCCGCCGCGGTGTAGAACGCCCTGTTTTTCCGCCAGACGATTGATTTGCGGTAGATTGGCCAGCACTTCGTCCTGATGGGTTTTGCCCTGCCAGTAATCCTGTAAAACGCGCAGACGTGCTTTGGTCTCTTCAGAAACCTGGAAGCTGTCGCCGGAGCGTTTATCAAATTCATCCAGTTCTTCAATCACCCAGTTGAAGGAAAATTCGGGGAAGACCGGTGCGGCGAAGTTGGCGCTGGCCTGATTACCGACGATTAACATATCCGGTTCGATGTAAATGGTCATGTTGGCAAGAATGTCGGCGAGTGCCAGAGCCCGTCGGATAACAATTGGTTTGCCTTCAGAACGTTTAAACGACTCGGTAATGATTTCTGCGCGTTCCGGACATAGCGTTGCGACGCGATGGAACATCTGATCTTGCTTGTTCGCAATTCTGGCGAAATCGCAATCGTTATTGGTGGGGGTAAAGCTGAGTAATCCGTTCATAAAGACCTCGTGGCAGGAAGGGTTTTTTGTATTCCACGCCTGAGGTGTTCGATTGTCAATCAGATCATGATCTATTTTGTTCTTTTGATCACATAAAAATACAAAAGGAACATTTCAAAAGCACAAAAACGCACAACATGGTGTGCGCTTAGATAAAAAAATCAGGAGGGAGTATCGGCTAACAGTAACTGAACATGTTCGTTAAGCTGTGTGATAAGGGAATCAGGAATCCCACTCTGACTGATGATGTAATCAAAATCAGCAATCCGGCCATGTCCGGCAAGGAATGTCTGTCCAAACTTGCTCTTATCTGCCAGCAGAATTTTTTGTCGTCCTGCGCGCAGGAGAGCCTGTTTTACATGGGCGTCCGCCAGCTTGGGTACCGTTATTTCACCAGTTTCGTTGATGCCTTGGGTGCTGAGAAAGACTTTATCGGCATGAATATTATTGAAAAAATCAGACGTGGCGGAAGATATCATGCCCTGTGTATCGTCTTCGTATTCGCCTGGTGCGACAATCAGTTTGATCCCACGCCTTCCTTTCAGCAGATTGACCACCGGAATAGAGTTGGTAATCACCATGATTTTTTTATCAAACAGGAACTGGGCAAAAGCCAGCAGCGTTGTGCCGCAATCAATGATGATGGTATCGCCATCTTCAACCAGTTGGGCAGCTTTTTGGCCGATCAGGTGTTTATCATCGACCATTTGCACGGATTTAAGCTGGAAACTGGGCTCCACGCTGGCGCCGCTGGTCAGGTAAGCACCGCCATAGGTTGTTTTGACAATCCCTTGTTTTTCAAAGAAAGAGAGGTCACGGCGTATGGTCATCTTGGTGACGCCAAACTTTTCTGCGAGTTCGTTAACGACGACTTTTTTATCTTGCTGCAGAATGGCGTAAATGCTCATTCTTCTGTCTGATGATTGCATAGTCACGCTTCGTCGGAAGGAAAAGCGCACTATAAAGCACACACGCTTTCCAGGCAACGTGCGTTAAAAGGAACACAAAAGAACACTCCCGGGTAGACCGGGAGCGTTTGCGGAGCTTATTCCCACTCTTGCAGGTAACGTTGACCGTACTGATCAGCCACCAGCAGGGCGGCATATACCTGGTCCGGCGTTGCGCCGCCAGGCATGTTGTGGATGGTTTCGCCTTCGGCACAGGCTGCCTCAGCCACAATGCGCATTTTCGCTGGGATATCCTGTTTGATGTCCAGTTGCGCCAGGGTAATTGGCAGTCCAACGGAATGACACAGCGCCGCCACGGTTTCAATTTCATCGACCGGCGCGTTTTCCAGCACCAACTGCGTCAGCGTACCGAAAGCCACTTTCTCGCCGTGATAGTAGTGATGCGCATCCGGGATTGCGGTCAGACCGTTATGAATGGCGTGAGCCGCTGCCAGACCACCGCTTTCAAAACCAACGCCACTCAGATAGGTGTTAGCTTCAATGATGCGCTCCAGTGCTGGAGTCACCACGTGCTGCTCGGCTGCCAGCATCGCTTTTTCACCTTCTTCGATCAGCGTATTAAAGCACAGCTCTGCCAGCGCCAGCGCCGCCTGAGTACACTGACCGCCCGCCATGGTGGTTGCGCCGCTACGTGAACAGGCGCGGGCTTCGAACCAGGTCGCCAGCGCATCGCCAATACCCGCAGCTAACAGACGCGCCGGTGCGCCCGCGACAATTTTGGTATCAACAATGACCCTGTCCGGGTTGTTGGGCAGCAGCAGATAGCGATCGAATTCACCGGCATCGGTGTAAATGACGGACAGCGCGCTGCACGGCGCATCGGTAGAGGCGATGGTTGGCGCAATGGCGACAGGCACGCCCATAAAGTGCGCCAGCGCTTTGGCGGTATCCAGCGTTTTACCGCCGCCAATACCAAGTACTGCGCCACACTGCGCTTTTTCCGCCACGCCGCGCAGACGGTCGATTTCGTTTTGTGAACATTCGCCGCCAAACGGTGCAATTTCCAGCGCCAGTCCGGCATCCTGGAAGCTTTTTTCCAGTGCGCCCTGGGCAAAACCTAAGACAAACTTGTCCCCAACGACCAGCCAGCGTTCTGCCAATGGTTTGAGGTAGCTGCCAAGACGGGTAATAACATCGGCACCCTGGATGTACTTACCAGGTGATTGAATAATGCGATCCATACTTTATTTCCCTCACAGGTTGATGTGACCAAATGCGTTGTTCCAGTCCTGCTCAAACTTCTCTATTGCTGACTCTACCGCAGGGGTATTGAGCATTTGTTGCGCTACGTCTAATGGCAGGGTGATTGCTTCACATCCTGCCAGTAAGCAATCCAGCGCCTGACGCGGGGTTTTAAAGCTGGCGGCCAGTACCATGCTGTTTGGCGCATGCAGTTCCAGTAACGTTTGCAGTTCCTGTACAGTGCGAATTCCGTCGCCGCCCTGCGCGTCGATACGGTTAACGTAAGGCGCGATATATTTAGCTCCCGCCAGTGCAGCCAGTAGCCCCTGAGATGCACTGTAAACGGCGGTTCCCAGCGTGGTGATGCCCTCTTTTTTCAGCATCTTAATCGCGGCCAGACCTTCGGATGTCACCGGGATTTTCACTACCAGACCAGGCACCGCATTGCTCAAGCGTTTAGCTTCTTCCACCATGCCCTGCGCGTCTCGACTCATGGTTTGGGCAAACAAAATACCCTCTTCGCCGATGGCGTTTTGCAGGCGCGGCAGTACATCCCAGATGGATTCTTTGCTTGCCGCTACAATGCTTGGGTTGGTGGTAACACCCGCGATAGGGAAGATGCGTGCCAGACGTTCGACTTCCGCGACGTTGGCGGTATCAAGATAAAGTTCCATACAAAAACATCCTCTTTAAAGTTCAAGTTCATGTTGCAACAGGCTGGCGATAGCGTCGGCTGAGGCGGCGCTAACCAGCGCGTTACGGAATTCTTCATGCATAATGCGGCGCGCCAGACGCGAGAAAATACGCATATGCTGATCGCCAGCGGCATGTTTGTTGAGCGTCAGCATAATAATGAACTGCGCATCATCATCACCCCAACGTACCGGCGCTTGCAGGCGCGCTACGCTGATGGTGGACTGCTCAATATGTTCGGATTTGCTGTGTGGAATGGCGAAGCTAAAACCTAATCCGGTAGAGAAGACGGCTTCGCGAGCCCACAGGTCTGCTTCCAGTTTACGTGGATAGCGGCAACGGCCTGCTAGCAGGAGGTTGTCGGTCATCCCTTTGATGACCTCTTCTTTACTGCGCCACTCGCTATCCAGCGTGATGCACTCGGCGGTAACCAGCGGAGTATCCTGTTGGGTCATGCGGAACTGGGCCAGCAGATGTTCGACCTCCAGCGAAGTTCGACAAGCCATCGCTTGATTCAGCAACTGACGGCAGGCGCGGCTGTCGAGTTGCGCCATCCGCGCTTTGGCGGCGGGAATGGAGGGTGCGCTCATGCTAAGTTCGTCCAGACCCAGTCCCACCAGCAGTGGCAGCACAGAACCTTTGGCACCCAGTTCACCGCACAGGCCAATCCATTTCCCCTGTCGATGTACTGCCTGCACGGCGTAATCCAGTGCACGCAGGAAGGCCGGATTCAGGCTGTTGTAATGGCGGGTAACTTTGGCGTTGTCGCGGTCGACCGCCAGTAAGTATTGCGTTAGGTCATTGCTGCCAATACTAAAGAAATCAATCTCTTCGCAGCATTGGTCAATGATGAACATCACAGACGGAACCTCCAGCATAATACCGAGCTGGATCTTCTCATCAAACGGAATGTGTTCACTTCGTAGCTGCTGTTTGGCTTCAGCCAGTTTCTCTTTGACCCACAGGATCTCTTCCATGGAGGAGATCATTGGGATCATGATTTTCAGGCTACCGTGCGCTGAGGCGCGCAGGATCGATCGCAGTTGCGTGGTAAACAATGCGGCATATTCTTCATAGATACGCACCGCACGATAACCGAGGAACGGGTTGGCCTCAGCAGGAATATTCAGGTAATCAACGGGTTTATCACCGCCGATATCCATGGTGCGCACAATAATGCTGCGTCCCTGTGCGGGTTCCAGCGCCTGGCAGAAAATGTTGTATAGCTCGTTCTCATCCGGGGCGCAGGTACGGTCCATATACAGCATTTCCGTACGGAACAGGCCAACCGCTTCCGCACCGTTACTAAAGGCTGCCTGCGCTTCCACGGAGTGAGCGATGTTGGCGGCGACTTCCATGCGGATATCATCAGCCGTGCGTGCCTCCTGGGTCAGCCAGATACGTTGCTGTTCCCGAATGGCATCCTGAATACGGGCTTCTTGCTGATAGTAACGTACGACGGATTCATCAGGGGCAACGACGACTGCTCCTGCGTTACCATCGATATAAACTGTTTGCTGCAGCCATGGCATCAAAGATTCAATATCTACGCCAACCAGCGTAGGGATGTTGAATGACCGGGCGAGAATCACCGTGTGTGACGTAGTACCACCGCTTTTTAACAGCAAGCCTTTCAGCAATGTTTTGTCCAGTTCGAGGAACTGGCTCGGTGTTAGCTCATCCGCCATGCAAACCGTAGGCTGGGTCAGTTTTCCCGGCGCAGGGAAGCGCTGTTCTCCATAAATTTGCTGCAGAAGCTGGAAGCAAACATCGCGTACATCCAGCGCACGCTCCTGTAAATAACTGCTGCTTGAACGGGAGAATTCATCACAAAAATGTCCGGCACTTTCAACAACCGCCTGGGCGCAGCTTAACCCGCGTGATACGCCGGCGAGCAGGTGCTGGCGCAGTGAGAGGTCGCTGGCCAGCGAGCGGTGTGCTTGCAGAATCGCGCTGGTAGCGCCGTCGCTGTCGAGTAATCGAAACTCAATATTCTTCATCAACAGCGTTAAACCGTTATCCAGTGCCGCTTGCTCGGTTTCAATATCCTGAGCGGATGGAAGGTTACTGAGCGCGTTGAGATCCAGCGAAGAAAGCAGACTCAGAACGCCTCCTGCGCTGCCGCTGCAGACGGCGCGAGCGCGGAAAAGCTGTGGATTTAAATGGGTGAGCGATGCCGGAAGTGGCTCCAGCTCGTTGTTTTTGGCTTCCGCTAGCGGTGCATCGCAGTGCGGAAATTCATTACGTAACCATTGGCTCAGATGCTGGTGAGCTGCCTGTTCATCTGTACCGGAAATCAGCAACTGACAGCTATCACCCGCCAGAGTATCGGTGCCAATCAGCGATAACGCGCTCTTAGCGTTGCCCTTACGTTCGGTACGCAGGTTGTGCCACTCAATGTGCGAAGTAAAGGTGTTGCACTGCGTTTCTATGTGGCTTGCCGGGCGTGCATGTACGCCATTGGGTAGCTCACAGGTAAATTCCACAATCAGGGCCATAGCCTCATCTCCCATAACGATTTCTCGCTACAGGATAAAAGGGCAACGCCTGAGCCTGCCATGTGACAAATCTGCCAAAAACTGGATAAATGTAATGTAACCATCAAAGTGAGACATCCCTCACAAGTCAGCGTATCCCCTATAAATTCCGAGAAACTGCAAGTTATGAGGCGGATCGCATTTTTGTACTGACATTACAAAAGTCCAGTAAATGGCCTTTTTATCCACTGTTTGCGTCGCGTCGGATTGCCTATTGTTTTCCGCAACAAGTTTATGGATATGGGCTTTAGGCAGCCCGGGAGCGACGTATGAAAGAGTTGGTACAAATCCTGAAAAATACTCGTCAGCACCTGATGACCGGTGTTTCGCATATGATTCCCTTCGTCGTAGCGGGCGGTATTTTGCTGGCTGTCTCCGTCATGCTGTATGGCAAGGGCGCGGTACCGGATGCAGCGACCGATCCTAATCTCAAAAAGCTTTTTGATATTGGCGTCGCCGGGTTGACGCTGATGGTGCCATTTCTTGCCGCTTATATCGGCTATTCCATTGCTGAACGTTCTGCTCTGGCCCCTTGTGCGATTGGCGCATGGGTGGGAAACAGCTTCGGTGCAGGTTTCTTTGGCGCATTAATCGCCGGGATCATTGGCGGTATCGTCGTTCATTATCTGAAGAAGATCCCGGTTCATAAGGTGTTGCGCTCGGTAATGCCCATCTTCGTTATTCCTATCGTCGGCACCTTTATCACCGCAGGCATCATGATGTGGGGCTTGGGAGAACCCGTTGGCGCGTTAACCACGAGCCTGACCGAGTGGCTGCAGGGGATGCAGCAGGGCAGCATCGTACTGCTGGCGGTAATTATGGGACTGATGTTGGCCTTCGATATGGGAGGGCCAATTAACAAAGTTGCCTACGCTTTCATGCTGATTTGCGTGGCACAGGGGGTTTATACCGTGGTGGCAATCGCTGCAGTGGGGATCTGCGTGCCGCCGCTGGGTTTAGGTTTGGCGACGCTGATTGGTCGTAAGAATTTCTCTTCTGAAGAACGCGAAGCCGGTAAAGCTGCGCTGGTAATGGGTTGCGTTGGCGTAACAGAAGGCGCGATTCCGTTTGCTGCAGCCGATCCGCTGCGCGTCATCCCATCGATTATGGTGGGTTCCGCCTGCGGCACGGTAACCGCCGCCCTGTTTGGTGCGCAGTGTTATGCCGGCTGGGGCGGGCTGATTGTTCTGCCTGTAGTGGAAGGAAAACTGGGTTATATCGCGGCGGTTGCCGTTGGTGCTGTAGTGACCGCCGTGTGCGTTAACGTACTGAAAAGTCTGGCGCGGAAAAAAGTGTCTCAGGTCGATCAGAAAGAAGATGACCTGGATTTAGATTTTGAAATGAATTAAGTGAGGAATGAGTCATGACCAAGATTATCGCAGTAACCGCATGTCCTTCTGGCGTTGCCCACACCTATATGGCAGCCGAAGCGCTGGAAAGCGCCGCTAAAGCCAAAGGTTGGCAAGTAAAGGTTGAGACTCAGGGGTCGATCGGTCTGGAAAACGAACTGACCGCGGCGGATGTGGCGGAAGCCGACATGGTTATTCTGACCAAGGACATTGGTATTAAATTTGAAGAACGTTTTGCGGGCAAAACTATCGTTCGCGTCAACATCAGCGATGCAGTGAAACGTGCCGACGCCATCATGAACAAGATTGGCGCGCATCTGGCGCAAACCGCTTAACTTTTCATTTTTAGAGCCTGCTTCATCAGGCGTTATCGTTGCAGGCAGTTTGAACACGGACAGCGCGCAGGAACCCGAGCGTACACGCAGTACGTGAGGGGCGCGAGCACTGCCCTGGCTCAAAATGACAAATAAGATAGCTTGATGGACAGGTTCCTGGGAGTTCCTCATGACTAACCGTATCCAACGTTTAAAAAACGCTCTGTTTCAGAACAACCGTGAAATTTCGCTTGAGCGTGCGCTGTTATATACCGCCAGCCACCAGCAGACGGAGGGAGAGCCGGTTATTCTGCGTCGGGCGAAAGCCACCGCATATATTCTTGAGCACGTTGAGATTTCGATTCGTGATGAGGAACTGATTGCCGGAAACCGTACCGTTAAACCGCGTGCGGGCATTATGTCGCCGGAAATGGATCCTTACTGGCTGCTTAAAGAGCTGGAGCAGTTTCCAACCCGTCCGCAGGACCGTTTTGACATCAGCGAAGAGGATAAACATCGCTATCGTGATGTGCTGTATCCATACTGGGAAAAGCGGTCGATGAAAGATTTCATCAACGGTCAGATGACCGATGAGGTAAAAGCCGCCGTCAGTACCCAGATTTTTAGCATTAACCAGACTGACAAAGGTCAGGGACATATCATTATTGATTATCCACGCCTGTTGAATCACGGGCTTGGCGAGCTGGTAGCGCAGATGCGGGCGCATTGTCTGCAACAGCCGGATAATCACTTTTATCAGGCTGCGCTGTTGCTGCTTGAGGCTTCGCAAAACCATATTCTGCGTTACGCTATGTTGGCAGAGAAGATGGCGGAAAGCTGCCCGGATGCGCAGCGACGCGAGGAATTACTGACGATTGCTGAAAACTCCCGGTATAACGCCCACAGCAAGCCGCAAACCTTCTGGCAGGCATGTCAGCTGTTCTGGTACATGAACATTATTTTGCAATATGAATCCAACGCCAGTTCGCTTTCACTCGGCCGCTTCGACCAGTATATGCTGCCGTTTTATCAGGCCTCGCTGACGCAGGGGGAAGACCCGGCATTCTTACAAGAGATCCTCGAATCCCTGTGGGTAAAATGTAATGACATTGTGCTACTGCGATCCACCAGCAGCGCGCGCTATTTTGCTGGCTTCCCAACAGGCTACACCGCGCTACTGGGGGGATTAACGGAGAATGGTCGTAGTGCGGTAAATGTGCTGTCTTTCCTCTGCCTTGATGCGTATCAGAATGTACAGCTGCCACAACCAAATCTCGGTGTGCGCACGAACGCGTTGATCGATACACCGTTCCTGATGAAAACAGCACAGACCATTCGTCTTGGTACCGGCATCCCACAAATCTTTAACGATGAAGTGGTGGTGCCCGCGTTTCTGAATCGCGGTGTTTCGCTGGAAGATGCGCGGGATTACGCGGTAGTAGGCTGTGTCGAGCTGTCTATTCCAGGCAGAACATACGGTTTGCACGATATCGCCATGTTTAATCTGCTGAAAGTGATGGAAATCTGTCTGCATGAGAACGAAGGCAATCGCACGCTGACGTACGACGATCTCCTGGCGCATATTCGTGCCAAAATCAGCCACTACATCACGTTGATGGTCGAGGGCAGTAATATCTGCGACATCGGTCATCGCGACTGGGCGCCGGTGCCGCTGCTCTCCTCGTTTATTAGCGACTGTCTGGATAAAGGGTGCGATATTACTGACGGCGGCGCGCGGTATAACTTCTCCGGCGTACAGGGGATCGGTATTGCAAACCTGAGCGATTCGCTGCATGCGCTCAATGGGCTGGTATTCGAACAACAGCGCTTATCTTTTGATGAGCTTTTGTTGGTGCTAAAAGATAACTTTGCTACCCCGGAAGGCGAGAAAGTTCGCGCCAGGCTGATCAATCGCTTCGAAAAATACGGCAACGATATCGATGATGTAGATAACATCAGCGCCGAACTGCTGCGTCATTACTGCAAAGAGGTAGAGAAATACCACAATCCACGCGGCGGGCAATTTACGCCGGGTTCGTATACCGTCTCTGCGCACGTGCCGCTGGGCTCGGTCGTTGGGGCAACACCGGATGGCCGCTTCGCCGGGGAACAACTGGCAGACGGGGGCCTGTCGCCGATGCTGGGACAGGATATGCAAGGACCGACGGCGGTATTGAAGTCGGTCAGCAAGCTGGATAACACGCTACTTTCCAATGGGACGTTGCTGAACGTGAAGTTTACGCCAGCCACACTGGAAGGTGAGGCCGGTTTACGCAAGTTGGCGGATTTTCTGCGGGCATTTACCCAGCTCAAGCTCCAGCACATCCAGTTTAACGTGGTAAATGCCGACACATTGCGCGAAGCACAGCAGCGCCCGCAGGATTTCACCGGGCTGGTGGTGCGCGTGGCGGGTTACAGCGCCTTCTTTGTCGAGCTGTCGAAGGAGATCCAGGATGACATCATTCGCCGCACCGCGCATCAACTGTGAGGTAATTGACCCTCGTGGCGAGGAAGTCGCGCGTATATTCAACATTCAGCGTTACTCATTGAATGATGGGCAGGGTATTCGTACGGTCGTCTTTTTTAAGGGCTGTCCGCATACCTGCCCTTGGTGTGCTAACCCTGAATCTCTCTCCCCGCGTATTGAAACTGTACGGCGGGAGAGTAAATGCCTGCACTGCACACCCTGTCTGCGTGATGCTGACGAATGTCCCTCCGGTGCGTTTGAGCGTATTGGTCGTGATATCACGCTGGACGAGCTGGAACATGAAGTGATGAAAGATGATATTTTCTTTCGCTCTTCTGGCGGGGGAGTGACGCTTTCCGGCGGTGAAGTGCTGATGCAAGCGCCCTTTGCCACACGGCTCCTGCAACGTCTGCGGCGCTGGGATGTGCGCTGTGCAATTGAAACGGCTGGCGATGCGCCGGCCGGTCGCTTGTTATCGCTGGCAAAAGAGTGTGATGAGGTGCTGTTCGATCTCAAAATAATGGATGGAGATTTGGCACGTGAGATCATCAACATGAATCTGCCGCGTGTGCTGGCGAATTTACGGTTATTGGTGGAGGAAGGGGTTAATGTCATACCTCGCCTGCCGCTGATTCCGGGCTTTACGATGAATTCAGATAACACGCAGCATGTGTTGACGATGTTGTCATCACTAGGCATAAAGCAGGTACACCTGCTACCGTTTCATCAATATGGCGAGCCAAAATACAGCCTGCTCGGTTTGCCCTGGTTGATGAAAGAAGTGCCCGTACCGACGGCGCAAGAGGTGGATAGTATACGTAAGATGGCAGAATGCGCCGGATTTCAGGTAACAGTAGGAGGATAGTATGACCATCGCACCTGTACGATATCTGGTTGCTGTCACCGCGTGCGTAAGCGGCGTGGCCCATACCTATATGGCAGCTGAGCGGCTGGAGAAACTCTGCCAGCAGGAAAAATGGAGCATCAAGATCGAAACTCAGGGTGCATTGGGTACCGAAAATCGCCTGACGGAAGAGGATATTAACCGCGCTGATGTGGTGTTGCTGATTACTGATATTGAACTGGCAGGAGCAGAGCGTTTTACGCAGAGCCGATACGTTCAGTCGGGCATTAGCGCATTTCTGCGTGAGCCGCAGCGGGTGATGAGCGCCGTGCGAAAGCTGCTTTCAGCGCCACAGCACACGCATCTTACTCTGGATTAGTTTTTATCTCCGTCAACTGGCTGTGGTACTGCCGACGGTATTCTGATGGCGAACGTTCGGTATTTTTGCGAAACAGGCGGCAGAAGTAGTTGCTGTCAACAAACCCACAGGTGTGGGCCACTTCTTTAATCTTCAGCTCGTAACCCTTCAATAGCGTTTTTGCGTGTTCCAGCCGCGTGTGGTTCAGGTATTCGTTGAAACCGACGGCGCCCGTTTTTTGAAAAAGGTGGGAAAGGTAATTGGGTGAAATGTAAAACGCCTGTGCGACGGATTCTCGGGTGAGTGGTGAAGCGTAGCGTTCGTCAATATAGTTGCGAATGGCTTCGAAAAGCGCCTGGCTGCGTGATGCGGTTTGTATCTGGCTACCGAGCAGATCGCGACAGTGGCTCAGTAAGCTCGCGACGATTAGCCTGGCGGTTTGCTGCTCCTGCGGCTGCATCTGCATTTCATTGAGCGTTTGCAGCAGGAATGAGCCAATACGTGGTCCACGCCGCGCAACGTGCTGGCGGGTAAGGTTTTGATATTGCTTGCCGTCCCATTGCACGATGCTGAAACCCAGTTGTTGTTTGCCGAACAAGATGCTGAGTGTCGTGACTGGTGTGACCCACTGCGGAAAGTTCCAGCCACCAGCGGGAACGAATAACACATCGCAAGGCTGTAACGTCGCGGATCCGCCAGCAACACCGTTATCGGTGAATTCACCTTCCAGCACAATCTCCAGTCGGGGAAAATCGACCTGATACGCCAGTTCTGGCGTTGAGCTACTGGTGCTGGCAAAAAAAATCTGGCGCAACGGCGTGGGGCCGTTAATCAGGCGAGAGAGCAGATGGCTGATGTCGTGATACATGTTAATCCCTTGCAGGCAGCAGACAGGGGAACAGTAACGTTGAAAACAACCGCCCTCAAGTGATTATTGCCGGATGGTGGCTAATGCCTTATCCGACCTACAAGTCTTTGCGAGCTGTAGGCCGGATAAGCGTAGTGCATCCGGCAGACGGTTATTGATTACCGATTTGATCGCCGTAAGGCAGGGTGTCGTAATCAATCAGGGCATTTTTCTTATACGGATTGCCAATCCAGCGGGTCGTCTCTTTGAACTGCGGGCTGGTAATGGCACGAGTTGGATCGAAACCATCATAGGTGAAGCCCGCTAAATCAGACCAGGTGTGGATAAGCTCTGAGCTGCTGTATTTACGATTCACATCCTGTGAGAAGTCACGCGGGTGTGCGGCCTGCCATTTTTCCGAGGTCCACAGCAGGAACGGCACCGTATACATATGGCGCGTCGGGTTGTCTTCATTACGACCCTGCGTTTTATGCGGTGGCGTATCGTACACCTCCTCCCCATGATCGGAGAAGTACAGCAGGAAGCCGTTCGGATCCGTCGCTTTATAGTCTTTGATCAGACTGGCAATGATATGGTCATTGTAGACATTCGCGCTGTCGTAATCGTTGTAAGCTTCCAGCTCATCGTCACTCAGGCCTGCGGGCACATTGTCGATATTATTGTCGAACTTACCCTGACCATCCGGATAGCGGAATTTGTACTTAATATGCGTTCCCAGCAGGTGAACGATGATGAACTTTTTCGGTGCCGGGTCGGCCAGTACTTCTTTAAACGGTGCCAGCACATTGCTGTCATATTCGCGCGCACTTTGCGTACGCTGCTGGTTCATATAGAACTGTTTATCCGTCTGCTTAGAGAACACCGTCAGCATGGTGTTGCGGGCGGTCATCGTCTGCTGATTGGTGATCCAGAAGGTTTTATACCCCGCCTGTTTCATCATATTCATCAGGGATGGCTGAGTCAGATACAGGTCCGGGTTCTTCTCGTTGGCGAAGGTCAGCGCCTGCTGCAGAATTTCAATGGTGTACGGACGGGAGGTCACGACATTATTGAACACGGTGAAGTTAGGATCGGATTTATGCAGCGCATCCAGTTCCGGCGTTGTTTCACGCGGGTATCCGTACAGGCTCATACGGCCACGTTGCGTTGACTCGCCAATCACCAGTACCAGCGTACGCGGTGCATCACCGGAGTTGTCTTTAAAGTTGGCCAACGGCGGCAGGGCATTGTTCTCATTCAGCAGGCTATTCAGCGCGGTCAACTGCTGACGATACTGATAATACCCGGAGATGAACTGCCACGGTGCGGCAGGTTCCATGCGTGATGCCAGGCCATTCAACGTTTTTTCAAATGGTTTATGTTTGATGAACGTGTTTACCGCCATCGGATGCAGAACCAAACCGTATAACAGTGCAAACGACACCAGATAGCGCCAGGGCGATGGAATATGCACAGGACGCAGACGTGTCCATAGCAGAATTGCCACAGCTGTATAGGCCAGCGCAATTAAGACAATCTTCAGACTGAAATATTGGCTCAGATATTCGCTGGCTTCGTTCGCATTGGTTTCAAACATCACGTACAGAACGCTTTGCGAGAACTCTTGCCCGTAGATGACGTAATAGCTCAGTGCAGCTAGTGAGGCCGCCCATAGCATTACGCCAATGACGGCAGCAATAACGCGGATACGGTTTGGAAATAAGAATACCGGAATCAACCACAGCGAACTGAACAGCAAGGAGTCGCGTAAACCATTAGTTCCGCTATAGCCGGATAAGAGAATAACGACCTGGAGTAAACTGGAAAAAAAACAAAAATAGAGGAGCGCCCAACCCAGGGCTTTCCAGCTAAATTTAGGTTTAGACTGGGAGTGTAAGGATTGCATAATGTAAGCCTGTCTTTAATTGTAGCGCCAAGAGTAGCACTTAAACATTAAGAGGAACTGAAGCATCACGATCTTAGGATCGTGTTTTGCCATCGTTATATTCATTTAATGAATATATTCGAGGGGAATATATTGAAAATGAAGTGGTTGTAACAGCGGTTTTTGCCGTCGCCTCCGAATAATAGCACGAAGGCGACGGGGGAGGGATGTTAGCCTGTATTACGCATACCAGCGGCGACACCAGCAATGGTCACCATCAGCGCTTGTTCCACGCGCGGATCCGGTGAATTGCCCTGTTCTTCTGCCTGGCGTGAGCGGTGTAACAGCTCTGCCTGTAATACGTTCAGCGGATCAGTATAAATATTTCTTAACTGAATTGACTCGGCAATCCACGGCAGGTCGGCCATCAAATGTGAGTCGTTGGCAATCGCCAGTACGACATCGATATCTGCTGCCAGGCGTTGGCGTAGCTCTGCACCCAACGGCCACAGATCTTTTTTGACCAGGCGTTGATCGTAATACTCCGCCAGCCACAGGTCTGCTTTCGCGAAAACCATTTCCAGCATGCCAAGGCGTGTGGAGAAGAATGGCCAGTCGCGGCACATGGCTTCAAGTTCGCTTTGCTTACCATCTTCAACCACTTTTTGCAGCGCGGTGCCTGCACCCAGCCAGGCCGGGAGCATCAGGCGGTTCTGCGTCCAGGCGAAGATCCACGGAATGGCGCGCAGAGACTCAACGCCACCGGTCGGACGGCGTTTTGCCGGACGTGAACCGAGCGGGAGTTTACCCAGTTCCTGCTCAGGTGTAGCTGAGCGGAAATAAGGGACGAAGTCTTTGTTTTCACGCACATATCCACGGTATAGCTCGCAGGAAATATCGGAAAGCTCATCCATGATATGACGCCAGTTATCTTTCGGTTCTGGCGGTGGTAACAGGTTGGCCTCCAGAATTGCTCCGGTATACAGCGACAGGCTGCTGATGGTCACTTCCGGCAGGCCGTACTTAAAGCGGATCATCTCCCCTTGTTCTGTCACGCGTAGACCGCCTTTCAGGCTGCCCGGCGGTTGAGAGAGCAGCGCCGCATGCGCAGGCGCGCCGCCGCGACCAATGGAACCACCGCGACCGTGGAACAGCGTCAGTTCAATACCGGCTTTTTCGCAGGTTTTGATCAGCGCGTCCTGAGCCTGGTATTGCGCCCAGGAGGCCGCCATCACGCCCGCGTCTTTTGCGGAATCAGAGTAGCCAATCATGACCATCTGTTTGCCCTGAATAAAGCCTCGGTACCAGTCTATATTCAACAGTTGAGACATGACGTCATCGGCATTGTTGAGGTCGTCCAGCGTTTCAAATAGCGGAGCGACCGGCATAGCAAAACCAATTCCGGCTTCTTTTAGCAGCAGATGCACGGCCAGCACATCCGACGGAGTTTTCGCCATCGAGATAACATAGGCGGCAATGGAGCCATATGGGGCTTCGGCAATGACCCGACAAGTGTCGAGCACTTCGCGGGTGTCGTTGCTCGGCTCCCAGTTACGCGGCAGCAGCGGACGCTTGGAATTCAGCTCGCGGATCAGGAAAGCCTGTTTATCCGCTTCCGACCAGTTTTCGTAGTCGCCAATACCCAGATAACGGGTCAGTTCGCCCAGGGCTTCAGTATGGCGGGTGCTTTCCTGACGAATATCAATACGTACCAGCGGCACGCCGAAACACTTCACGCGCCTAAGGGTGTCGAGCAATTCGCCATTGGCGATGATGCCCATGCCACAGGCCTGTAGAGACTGGTAGCACGCGTAAAGCGGGTCCCAGAGCTGTTCGTTTTGGGTGAGAAGTCCCGCAGGTTTCGGCAATTTCTCGCCTTTCAGACGGGCTTCAAGCCAGGCCTGGGTTGCCATCAGACGAGAACGCAGGGTTTTCATCAGATAGCGGTAAGGTTCTGCTGCGCCTTCTTCGCCCACCAGCGCCAACAGTTCCGGCGTGGCATCCACCATCGACAGTTCAGAAATCAGAAACTGGATGTCTTTCAGGAACAGGTCTGTCGCTTTCCAGCGGCTGAGCAGCAGCACGTGACGGGTGATATCCGCCGTTACGTTCGGGTTGCCGTCACGGTCGCCGCCCATCCAGGAGGTAAATCGAACCGGGACAAAATCAACCGGCAGCTTATATCCAAGATGTTCTTCCAGTTGTTCATTCAGCTCACGCAGGTAGTTCGGCACACCTTCCCACAGGCTGTTTTCAACTACCGCGAAACCCCATTTGGCTTCATCAACCGGGCTTGGGCGCAGTTTGCGGATCTCATCCGTATGCCAGGACTGGGCAATGAGCTGGCGCAGACGGCGCATCAGTTGGTTGCGTTCATAATCGACGAGATCTTTATTATCAAGCTGCTTGAGGCAGGCGTTCACTTCACCCATTTTATGGATCAGAGTACGACGAGTGATCTCGGTCGGGTGGGCGGTGAGTACCAGCTCCAGAGAGAGTGATTCTACGGCTTTCTTGATGGTGGCGTCATTGAGGTTGGGCTGCTCTTTCAGTTTACGCAGAGTGCGAGCAATCACTTCCGGGTTGCTGGCTGCTTCGCCTTTTGGCGAAATGCTGTGGTACTGCTCGGCGGTGTTGGCCAGGTTCAGGAACTGGCTAAATGCGCGGGCAACCGGCAGCAGCTCGTCGTTAGACAGATTTTGCAGTGTGGTGAGCAATTCCTGGCGATTAACTTCATTGCCAGCGCGAGATGATTTGGACAGCTTACGAATTGTTTCTACGCGATCAAGAATGTTCTCTCCCAGCGCATCCTTGATGGTCTCTCCCAGCACTTTGCCGAGCATACTGACATTACTACGCAACGCGGAATATTGTTCGTTCATATTAACCCAGACACCCCATCTATTTTGAATATGTCCTGTATCTTTCGCGCCTGACTATCACGCGAAATCTTGCGGACTTAACTTTTTAGCCGTCTTTTATAAAGCCACGTAAAACACGTGACGTCAATTGCTGCGAAATCGGTTCAGCAAACGAATAAATGCCGTGAATTTACGTTATTTAATTCACATCCAATCAAATAAGCGTTGCTTATGGAAATGTTAAAAAATCGCCCCGCTTACCACTAAAGGATTAGCGGGGTGACAGGCAGTTAATGCCAGCAGAAATGATGCACAACCTGGGTGATTAATTCGCGGGTTGGCTTAATAAAGCGCGTTTCCAGATATTCATCCGGCTGATGCGCCTGATTAATAGAACCTGGACCCAATACCAGCGTCGGGCAAAGCGTTTGGATAAATGGCGCTTCGGTGCAGTAGTTCACCACTTCAGTCTGTGCGCCCAGCAGTTTCTCAACCACCTCTACCAGTTGATGGTCAGGTGGACACTCATAGCCTGGAATCGGCGGATGCAGTTCCGATACGGTCAGGCGACCCGGCCAGCGTTCGCTGACAGGGGCCAGCGCTTCGTTAAGTAACCCATTGAGATCGTTTAGCGTCATACCTGGTAGCGGGCGAATATCCATATGCAGTTCGCAGCAGGCGCAGATTCGGTTGGCGGCGTCGCCGCCGTGAATGTGGCCCAAATTTAGCGTCGGGTACGGGACGGTAAAGGCATCATGGTGATAGCGCGCTTTCAGGTCATCGCGCAGATGCATGATATGGCCGATCGCATCATGCATCAGTTCAATCGCATTGACACCACGCGCCGGATCGCTTGAATGACCTGACTGTCCCAGAATGCGTATCGCATTAGAGATATGACCTTTGTGTGCGCGAACCGGTTGCAGTGAAGTGGGTTCGCCAATAATCGCGCAGTCTGGGCGCAGAGCAGTGGTTTCAGAGAAGTAGCGAGCTCCCGCCATGCTGGTCTCTTCGTCAGCAGTGGCCAGAATGTAGAGGGGCTTTTTCAGCTGCGTGACGTCGACATCACGCAACGCATCGAGGATAAAGGCGAAGAAGCCTTTCATGTCCGCCGTACCCAAACCATAGAGCTTATTGTCATGCTCGGTCAGGGTGAACGGATCGCGTGTCCAGCGTCCGTCGTCAAAGGGTACGGTATCGGTATGGCCCGCCAACAACAGACCACCCGCGCCCTGTCCAATGCTCGCCAGCATATTGAATTTATTTCGCGTATCGGGAACCGGCTGGACCTCCACATTGAAACCTAAATCTTTAAACCAGCCCGCCAGCAGAGTGATTAAACCTGCATTGCTTTGATCGAGCGCTTCTTCGGTAGCGCTAATCGATGGCGTGGCAATCAGAGCGCGGTAAATCTCGATAAATGGCGGTAAATTGTTTTTCATTGTTGACACACCTCGGGTCATGATAGTATCAATATTCATGCAGTATTTGTGAATAAAAATACATTAACGTTGAGCGTAATAAAACCCACCAAGTGTAAGGTGAGGTGATAAAGGCTTATACCTGGCAACAGAATCTAAGAAGGTGAGCAGCCCCGATGTTGAATACGCTGATTGTGGGCGCCAGTGGCTATGCCGGCGCAGAGCTTGTGACCTATGTAAATCGCCATCCTGATATGACCATAACCGCTTTGACCGTCTCAGCGCAAAGCAATGATGCAGGAAAATTAATCTCCGATTTGCATCCGCAGTTGAAAGGTATTGTCGATTTACCGTTGCAGCCAATGTCAGATATCAGCGAGTTTAGCTCAGGGGTGGATGTTGTGTTTCTCGCAACGGCTCATGAGGTAAGTCATGACCTGGCTCCGCAGTTTTTGCAGGCCGGTTGCGTGGTGTTTGACCTCTCTGGCGCGTTTCGCGTAAATGACGGCGCGTTCTATGAAAAATATTATGGTTTTACCCATCAGCACCCCGATCTGCTGGAGCAGGCAGTTTACGGGCTGGCGGAGTGGAACGCTGACAAGTTGAAAGAAGCGAATCTGATTGCTGTGCCGGGTTGTTACCCGACGGCGGCGCAGCTTTCGCTGAAGCCGTTGATTGATGCCGGGCTGTTGGATCTCAGCCAGTGGCCGGTAATTAATGCGACCAGCGGCGTGAGCGGCGCGGGCCGTAAAGCGGCTATCTCTAATAGTTTTTGCGAAGTAAGCCTGCAACCGTATGGCGTGTTTACCCATCGTCACCAGCCGGAAATCGCCACTCATCTGGGGGCTGAAGTGATTTTCACCCCGCATCTGGGCAACTTCCCGCGCGGAATTCTGGAAACTATCACTTGCCGCCTTAAAGCGGGCGTAACCCATGCACAGGTGGCTCAGACGCTGCAACAGGCGTATAGCGATAAACCGCTGGTGCGTCTGTATGACAAAGGGGTTCCGGCGCTGAAGAATGTGGTTGGATTACCATTCTGCGATATCGGGTTTGCCGTACAGGGTGAGCATCTGATCGTGGTGGCGACGGAAGACAACTTATTGAAAGGCGCGGCGGCACAGGCGATGCAGTGCGCAAATATTCGTTTTGGCTTTGTCCAAACGCAGTCTCTTATTTAAGGGTGCAACAATGAATCCATTAATTATCAAGCTGGGCGGCGTTTTACTGGATAGCGAAGAGGCGCTGGAGCGCTTGTTTACCGCACTGGTGAATTATCGTGAGTCGCACCAGCGCCCGCTGGTCATTGTGCACGGTGGCGGCTGCGTGGTCGACGAACTGATGAAGCAGCTGAATCTGCCGGTGAAAAAGAAAAATGGTCTGCGCGTCACGCCTGCCGATCAAATTGACATTATTACCGGTGCCCTGGCGGGAACGGCGAATAAAACTTTGCTGGCCTGGGCGAAAAAGCATCACATCGCGTCCGTGGGGCTGTATCTTGGCGATGGCGACAGCGTAAAAGTGACGCCGCTCGATAAAGAACTGGGTCATGTTGGACTGGCGCAGCCGGGTTCGCCTAAACTGATTAACACGCTGCTGGAAAACGGTTTTCTGCCGATAGTGAGCTCTATTGGCGTCACTGATGATGGTCTGCTGATGAACGTGAATGCCGATCAGGCTGCAACGGCGCTGGCGGCAACGCTGGGTGCGGATCTGATCCTGCTCTCTGATGTGAGCGGTATTCTGGATGGCAAAGGCCAGCGCATTGCCGAAATGACTGCGGCGAAAGCGGAACAGCTGATTGAACAGGGCATCATTACCGATGGCATGATTGTGAAGGTGAATGCGGCGTTGGATGCCGCGCGTACGTTGGGCCGTCCGGTGGATATCGCCTCCTGGCGTCATGCAGAGCAACTTCCGGCGTTGTTTAACGGCACGCCAATCGGTACGCGTATTCTGGCTTAACTATTAATGTGCCGGATGGCGGCTTCGCCTTATCCGGCCTATGTGGGTTTTGTAGTCCCGGTAAGCGCAGCGCCACCGGGCAAAAATATCATATTAAGGAAATTCGTTATGGCACTTTGGGGTGGGCGTTTTACACAGGCAGCAGATCAGCGGTTCAAACAGTTCAACGACTCGTTGCGTTTTGACTACCGCCTGGCAGAACAGGATATTGTTGGCTCTGTGGCCTGGTCCAAAGCGTTGGTAACGGTCGGTGTACTGACTGCCGATGAACAGCTGCAGTTGGAAGAGGCGCTGAATAACCTGCTGGAAGAGGTTCGCGCGAATCCTCAGCAGATTCTGCAAAGCGATGCCGAAGATATTCATAGTTGGGTGGAAGGTAAGCTGATTGATAAAGTCGGCCAGCTTGGTAAAAAACTGCATACCGGGCGTAGCCGTAATGACCAGGTCGCGACCGATCTCAAGCTGTGGTGTAAAGACACGGTTATCGAATTACTGTCGGCCAATCGTCAGTTGCAAACTGCGCTGGTGGTGACGGCGGAGAATAACCAGGACGCCGTCATGCCGGGTTACACCCACCTGCAACGTGCGCAGCCGGTGACGTTTGCTCACTGGTGCCTGGCCTATGTTGAAATGTTGGCGCGTGACGAGAGCCGTTTGCAGGATGCGCTCAAACGCCTGGACGTCAGTCCGTTAGGCTGCGGCGCGCTGGCGGGTACGGCGTATGAAATCGATCGTGAGCAGTTGGCGGGCTGGTTGGGCTTTGCCTCGGCAACGCGCAACAGCCTGGACAGCGTTTCTGACCGTGACCACGTGCTGGAGCTACTCTCCGACGCCTCTATCGGCATGGTACACCTGTCGCGTTTTGCTGAAGATCTGATTTTCTTTAATACCGGCGAAGCGGGCTTTGTTGAGCTGTCCGACCGTGTGACTTCCGGTTCATCTCTGATGCCGCAGAAGAAAAACCCAGATGCGCTGGAGCTGATCCGTGGCAAATGTGGTCGCGTGCAGGGTGCGCTGACTGGCATGATGATGACCTTAAAAGGCCTCCCGCTGGCATACAACAAAGATATGCAGGAAGACAAAGAAGGGCTGTTCGACGCGCTCGACACCTGGCTGGACTGTCTGCATATGGCCGCGCTGGTGCTGGATGGCATCCAGGTGAAACGTCCGCGTTGTCAGGAAGCGGCGCAGCAGGGTTATGCTAACGCCACTGAGCTGGCGGATTATCTGGTGGCGAAAGGCGTCCCGTTCCGCGAAGCGCACCATATTGTGGGGGAAACGGTGGTCGAGGCGATTCGTCAGGGCAAACCGCTGGAAGCGCTGTCACTCACTGACTTACAAAAGTTTAGCCAGGTGATCGGCGATGACGTTTACCCGATCCTCTCGTTGCAATCGTGTCTGGATAAACGTGCAGCGAAAGGTGGCGTTTCGCCGCAGCAGGTTGCGCAGGCGATCGACTATGCGAAGGCACGCCTGTAGGCCGGATAAGGCGAAGCCGCCATCCGGCAATGTGCGCCGTTCTGCCTGATATCACTACGCTTATCAGGCCTACCAAACCATAACCCGGCCGAGCTTTGCGACGCCGGGCTTTTTTATGCAAAAAAAATGCGGACGCAAGGTCCGCAAAAGTTCACGTTGGCTTTAGTTATTTCGAGTATGAGAGAAACTCTCAAAACGGACAGTAGCTTCAAGGGTTAAAGGGGTACCGTTCCGTTTCTGTGGTGCATTATTAAACAGAAAGCTTGATAGGGATAATCGTTCGTTGCTATGCTACCTATCGCTACGAACTATCGTGGCGATGGAGGATGAATAATGAATATTCGTGATCTTGAATACCTGGTGGCGCTAGCCGAACATCGTCACTTCCGACGAGCGGCAGACTCCTGTCACGTTAGCCAACCAACGCTGAGCGGGCAGATCCGCAAGCTGGAAGATGAGCTTGGCGTCATGTTGCTGGAGCGTACGAGTCGCAAGGTGCTGTTCACCCAGGCCGGTTTGCTGCTGGTGGATCAGGCGCGCACCGTGCTGCGCGAGGTCAAAGTGCTCAAGGAGATGGCAAGCCAACAAGGCGAGACAATGTCTGGCCCGCTGCATATTGGTTTGATCCCAACGGTGGGGCCATACCTGCTGCCGCATATTATTCCGATGTTGCACCAGACCTTCCCAAAACTGGAAATGTATCTCCATGAAGCGCAGACACATCAGCTGTTGGCGCAACTGGATAGCGGTAAGCTCGACTGCGTCATTCTGGCGCTGGTCAAAGAGAGTGAGGCGTTCATCGAAGTACCGCTATTTGATGAGCCTATGATGCTGGCGATCTATGAAGATCACCCATGGGCAAATCGTGACTGTGTACCGATGTCCGATCTGGCGGGTGAAAAACTGCTGATGCTGGAAGATGGCCACTGCCTGCGCGATCAGGCGATGGGCTTCTGCTTTGAAGCGGGTGCTGATGAAGATACCCATTTCCGGGCAACCAGTCTGGAAACGCTGCGTAACATGGTGGCGGCAGGAAGCGGTATTACCTTACTGCCTGCGCTGGCCGTTCCGCCGGAGCGTAAGCGTGATGGTGTCGTTTATCTGCCATGCATTAAACCCGAACCGCGTCGTACGATTGGCCTGGTGTACCGTCCTGGTTCGCCGCTGCGCAGCCGTTATGAACAGCTGGCAGAGGCCATCCGTGGATCAATGGATGGCCATTTCGACAGTGCGTTAAAACAGGCGGTTTAAGCCGTTTAGCGCCGCTACCCGATAGGCTTCTGCCATGGTTGGGTAGTTAAAGGTGGTGTTAACGAAGTACTCGATAGTGTTACCACCACCTTTTTGCTCCATTATCGCTTGTCCGATGTGAATAATTTCGGCCGCGCGCTCCCCAAAGCAGTGGATCCCCAAAATCTCTTTGGTTTCGCGATGGAACAGGATCTTCAGCGTTCCGACACTCATACCCACGATTTGCGCGCGTGCCAGATGCTTAAACTGGGCGCGGCCAACTTCGTAGGGAACTTTCATTGCCGTGAGCTGCTGTTCGGTTTTACCAACGGAGCTGATTTCCGGAATGGTATAAATCCCGGTTGGGATATCTTCGATCAGATGCGCGGTGGCTTCGCCTTTTACCAACGCCTGGGCGGCAATGCGTCCCTGGTCGTAGGCCGCCGATGCCAGGCTTGGATAACCGATCACATCCCCTACGGCATACACGTGCGGCAGCGCCGTCTGGTACATGCTGTTGACCTTCAACTGTCCGCGGCTGTCGGTTTTCAGACCAATATTTTCCAGCGCCAGCGAATCGGTATTACCGGTACGGCCATTGGCGTACAACAGGCAGTCAGCCTTCAGTTTCTTACCGGATTTCAGGTGCATGATGACGCCGTCATCGCAGCCTTCAATCTTCTCGTACTCTTCGTTGTGGCGAATGACCACACCGCTGTTCCAGAAGTGGTAAGAGAGCGAGTCGGACATCTCCTGATCGAGGAATGCCAGCAGACGATCGCGGGTGTTGATTAAATCAACTTTGACGTCCATTCCACGGAAGATCGACGCATATTCACAGCCAATGACCCCCGCGCCATAAATCAGCACATGGCGGGGTTCGTGGTGCAGGCTCAGGATAGAGTCGCTGTCGTAAACCCGGGGATGCGAAAAATCGACATCAACAGGTCGATAAGGACGTGAGCCGCAGGCAATAACGAACTTATCTGCGGTCAGCGTTTCCACCGTACCGTCGTGACATTCCAGGGCAATCGTGTGTTCATCAACAAAACGGGCATTCCCCTGCAAAATTTCGCAGTGATTGCGCTCGTAAAATCCTTGCCGCATACGCGTTTGCTGATTAATAACGTTATCAGCGTGGTTGAGAATATCGGCGAAAGAAGAACGAAGGAGTCGGGAGTGGTCGCTGTACAGTGGGTTCTGATTGAATTCAATAATGCGGCTGACGGCGTGGCGGAGAGCTTTCGACGGGATGGTGCCCCAGTGGGTACAACCTCCGCCGACGTTATGATAGCGCTCAATCACCGCGACGCGCGCTCCTTGCTTAACCAGACCCATTGCCGCGCCTTCGCCGCCGGGACCGGAACCTATTACTATTGCATCGTAATCGTAAGAATGTGACATGGTCAGGCTTACCTGTTCTTATACATAAAAGCAACAGAATAGTAACATCGTTGTTGAGATAACCCAATTATCGTTGTGCTTTTTTGCGAACTCGAAGCACAAACTGCGCGTAAACAATCATTCACAAAGCCATGCCAACCGCCTAATCTCTGGTATAGTGCCAGCAAGGTATGTGGAAGGATTCAGACATCGTGATGGGCGTTAGAGCGCAACAAAAAGAAAAAACCCGGCGTTCGCTGGTAGAAGCCGCATTTAGTCAACTGAGCGCTGAGCGCAGTTTTGCCAGTCTCAGTTTACGCGAAGTTGCTCGTGAAGCGGGCATTGCGCCAACCTCGTTTTATCGCCATTTCCGCGATGTGGATGAACTCGGCCTGACGATGGTGGACGAGAGCGGTCTGATGCTGCGTCAGTTGATGCGCCAGGCGCGCCAGCGTATTGCGAAGGGCGGGAGTGTGATCCGCACCTCGGTCTCAACATTTATGGAGTTCATCGGCAACAATCCCAACGCCTTCCGTTTATTATTGCGCGAGCGTTCGGGGACATCCGCAGCGTTTCGTGCAGCGGTCGCTCGTGAAATTCAGCACTTCATTGCGGAACTTGCGGACTATCTGGAACTCGAAAACCATATGCCTCGTGCGTTTACTGAAGCGCAAGCCGAAGCCATGGTAACCATTGTGTTCAGCGCCGGGGCAGAAGCACTGGATGTTGGCGCCGAGCAGCGTCGACAGCTGGAAGAGCGGCTGGTATTGCAACTACGCATGATCGCGAAAGGCGCATTTTATTGGTACCGCCGTGAACAAGAGAAGATGACGCACCACTCCGAGTAACGAGAAGGACAAGCAATGAAACAGTCAGGTCAAGATAAAGGTACGCTGCTGCTGGCGCTGGTTGCTGGCTTATCGATCAATGGTACATTTGCGGCGCTGTTTAGCTCCATTGTGCCATTCTCAGTATTCCCGATCATTTCGCTGGTGCTGACGGTGTATTGTCTGCATCAACGCTATCAAAATCGCACCATGCCTGTGGGATTGCCGGGCCTGGCTGCCGCCTGCTTTATCCTCGGCGTTCTGTTGTACAGCACAGTGGTACGCGCTGAATATCCGGATATTGGCTCTAACTTCTTCCCGGCGGTACTGTCTGTAATTCTGGTGTTCTGGATCGGCTTTAAAGTGCGTAACCGTAAGCAGGAAATAGCGGAGTAACAGTTATAGCTGTAGGCCGGATAGGGAAAGCCGCTATCCGGCAATCTGAACAGGCAGTGCTTATCCGGCCTACGTTCAGTCTTATTTCTTCGTTAACAGTACTCCGCACTCCATATGGTGCGTATACGGGAACTGATCGAACAGAGCCAGACGTGAAACAGTGTGCGTCTGGCTTAACGTTTCCAGGTTCTTACACAATGTCTCCGGATTGCAGGAGATGTACAGAATGCGCGGATACGCCTGCACCATTTTCTCCGTTTCGCTGTCCAGACCGCTGCGCGGTGGGTCAACGAAGATAGTTTCACACTGGTAACTCTTCAGATCGATCCCCTGCAAACGGTTAAATTCGCGAACGCCGTTCATTGCCTGAGTAAATTCTTCGGCCGCCATGCGGATAATTTGTACGTTATCAATATGGTTAGCCGCAATGTTGTACTGTGCAGCAGCAACGGATGGCTTGGCGATTTCAGTGGCCAGCACGCGGTTGAAGTTTTGTGCGAGGGCTAACGAGAAATTGCCATTGCCGCAGTACAGTTCAAGCAGATCGCCTTTTGACCCCCTGGTGACATCAATCGCCCATTCCAGCATCTGAATATTCATGGCGGCATTCGGCTGGGTGAAGCTGTTTTCAACCTGCCGATAGATAATCTCTTTACCCGCCACCGGTAAGCGTTCGTCAATATAGTCCTGATCCAGCTCGATTTTGGTTTTGGTTGCCCGGCCAATCAAATGCACATTCAGGTTTTTCGCCCGCAGCGCATCCCGCAGTGCTTCGGCTTCCTGACGCCATTCATCATCCAGCTTTTTATGGTACAGCATCGATACCACCGCCTGATCGCTCAGGGTCGTGAGGTAATCAATCTGGAACAGTTTGTGGCGCAGGATGTGGTTATTGCGAACGCCGTCGATCATTGCCGCCATCAGCGTATTGATAAGCTCGCTGGCCGCCGGGAAGCTGTCAACACGGATACGGTTTTTGGTCTGGCTGTCGAACATGATGTGGTACAGATCATCACCGTCATGCCACAGACGGAATTCCGCGCGCATACGGTAGTGGCTGACCGGTGAGCGAAACACTTCCGGAGCCTGTGCATAAAATGGCGTCATTAAGCTCTGCAGACGCACCACTTTTTCAGCTAACTGTGCGTCGTACTGTTCTGTCGGAAGGTGTTCGGGGGTCATGATGCGTCCTGAAAAATAAAAGTACGCGGGGATTGTAGGGATTGCTCAACAGATGTCCAGTCATTGATGATTTCCGATATTGTGATGCGTGGTCTGGACAGTGGGTTGTAACAAACTGTAGCATCCGTTTTCCGGTCCTGTGAGTTAAAAGGGAATCCAGTGTGAATCTGGAGCTGACGCGCAGCGGTAAGGAAGGTAGGGGATGAGCGCACCTGGTGCAGACACTGCGGCATGCCGTGGGAAGTTATCGTCTCTTTAAGTTGCCTCCAAGCCCGAAGACCTGCCGGCTAACGTCGCATCTGGCTTTCATCATCGCGTACTATCGGTGGGACCTGCGGCATCCTTCTTATATTGTGGATGCTTTACAATGATTAAAAAATCGTTGCTGTGCACGGCACTGTCCGTCACGGCATTTTCTGGTTGGGCACAGGATACTAGCCCAGATACTCTCGTCGTTACTGCCAACCGTTTTCAGCAGCCTGTTAACACTGTGCTGGCACCTACTGAAATTGTGACACGCGAAGATATCGATCGTTGGCAATCAAAAGATCTGACTGATGTGATGCGTCGTCTGCCTGGTGTGGATGTTGCGCAAAATGGGGGGATGGGACAATCCAGTAATATCTATATCCGTGGTGCAGAAGCGCGCCATACTTTGGTTTTAATTGATGGCATTCCTTTGGCAAAGTCGGGAATCACAGGTATTGCCGATTTTAGTCAAATCCCCCTCTCTTTGATTCAACGTATTGAAATGATTCGTGGCCCGCGCTCGGCAGTCTATGGTGCGGATGCAATTGGCGGTGTTATCAATATCATTACCCAGAATACGCAACCCGGCGGTAAAGTTCAGGTTGGGGTGGGGTCTAATCATTACCAGCAATACGATGCGAGTCTGCGTCAGGAGCTTGGCGAAGATACACTGGCGACGATTGCTGGCTCTTTCACTGATACAAAAGGCTACAACGTTCAACCCGATTCATCATATTCGGGAGATAGTGACCGTGATGGCTTCCGTAATAAGACATTTTGGGCTGGAGTGACCCACAAATTCACTGACGAATTATCCGCTTTTGTTCGTGGTTATGGTTATAGCAACAATACGGACTATGATGCAGGCTATAAAGATGGGGGTGATGAGCACCAGGTTTACAACCACACCTATGAAACAGGACTTGCATGGAATAATGATTTTTACTCCACACAACTTACTGGTAGTTATCAGAAATATAAAGACTATAACTATTCCAGTACGCAAGGCTTGTATCAAGCAGGGACCACGCTTGATGATATGACGCAGAAAAACGTCCAGTGGGGCAACAGCTTCATAGTAGGGAAAGGAACGGTTAGTGCGGGTATTGACTGGCAACAACAAAAACTGACATCAGTTGATACGTATAACTCTAATGATTATAAGCGTGATAACACCGGTTATTATCTGACTGCGCAACAAAAGGTGGATACGGTAACTCTTGAAGGCGCGCTACGTGGAGATGATAACGAACAATTTGGTTGGAATGGCACCTGGCAAACAGCAGTAGGCTGGGAGTTTGTACCTGATTACCAAGTAACAATTTCCTATGGCACAGGATTCCAGGCGCCTACACTGGGGCAAATGTATGGCCAAAGCCGTTTGTATATTACCCCTAACCCTAATTTGGAAGCCGAGAAATCAGGTCAATTTGAAGTCGGATTACAAGGGTTGACAGGACCGGTTAACTGGCGGCTTGCGGCATACCAGAACAAAATTAAAAATCTGATTGATTATTACTCCCCAGATAACGGTATGACAGGGGTGTACTACAATACCCAGTCAGCAACGATTAAAGGTGTAGAGTTAACAGGAGACTTTGATACTGGGCCAGTGACGCATCGTATTAGCATGGGTTATCTTGACCCGCGTCGGGATTCTGATAATGAAGTCTTGGCTCATCGTTCCCGTCAGCAATACAAATACCAACTGGATTGGACGATGCTCGGCTTTGATATGGATTTGTCCTATCAATATTATGGCAAGAGTTACAATAATAACTCGAATCAGTTTTCCAGCACACAGCGTCGTATGCCGTCGTATAGCCTGTTAGATATCTCTGCCTCATATCCAATCACCTCACAGCTGACAGTTCGTGGTAAAATCGCCAACCTGTTCGATAAAGATTACGAGACAGTTTATGGCTACGCAACTGCAGGACGGGAATACACCTTGTCTGGCAGCTACACCTTCTGATCCCCGTCCCACCGTGCTGGTGTTTGATTCCGGCGTCGGTGGGTTGTCGGTCTATGACGAGATCCGGCGTCTTCTGCCGGATCTCCACTATATCTACGCTTTCGACAACGTCGCCTTTCCTTATGGAGAGAAGAGCGAGGAGTTTATCGTCGAGCGTGTTGTTGAGATTGTGACTGCAGTCCAGCAGCGCTATCCCCTCTCTCTTGCGGTCATCGCATGTAATACAGCAAGCACGGTGTCGCTTCCTGCATTACGTGAGAAGTTTGCTTTCCCGGTTGTGGGCGTGGTGCCTGCGATTAAACCGGCGGCGCGGCTCACGGCGAATGGCATTGTGGGGTTACTGGCTACACGTGCAACGGTGAAGCGCTCGTATACCCATGAGCTGATTGCGCGATTCGCTAACGAATGTCAAATTGCAATGTTGGGTTCTGCTGAGCTGGTGGAACTGGCGGAAGCGAAACTGCACGGTGAAACAGTTTCTCTGGAAGAGCTGCGCCGCATTCTACGTCCATGGTTGCGGATGTCGGAACCGCCTGACACGGTGGTGCTCGGCTGCACTCATTTCCCTCTATTACAGGAAGAGCTTTTGCAGGTTCTTCCAGAGGGGACGCGGCTGGTTGATTCTGGTGCCGCGATTGCGCGCCGTACGGCCTGGCTATTAGAACATGAAGCGCCAGATGCGAAATCAACCGATGAGAACGTTGCATTTTGTATGGCAATGACGACAGAAGCCGAGCAATTATTGCCCGTGCTACAGCGCTATGGCTTTAAAACGCTCGAAAAACTGTCAGTTTAAGTGGTTTTGGTGAAAAAATACGCACTCGGAAGATTATTTTAAATTTCCCCTTGTCAGCCTGAAATAACTCCCTATAATGCGCCTCCACTGACACGGAACAACGGATTACAAGCCGCCGGGTCAGCGGGGTTCCACTGAGAATCTCGTAGAGAAAAGCAAAAATAAATGCTTGACTCTGAATGAGGAAAACGTAATATACGGGACCTCGCGACAGAGCGCTAAAGCGCGTCGCAACTGCTCTTTAACAATTTATCAGACAATCTGTGTGGGCACTCGAAGATACGGATTCTTAACGTCGCAAGACGAAAAATGAATACCAAGTCTCTGAGTGAACATACGTAATTCATTACGAAGTTTAATTCACGAGCATCAAACTTAAATTGAAGAGTTTGATCATGGCTCAGATTGAACGCTGGCGGCAGGCCTAACACATGCAAGTCGAACGGTAGCACAGAGGAGCTTGCTCCTTGGGTGACGAGTGGCGGACGGGTGAGTAATGTCTGGGAAACTGCCCGATGGAGGGGGATAACTACTGGAAACGGTAGCTAATACCGCATAACGTCGCAAGACCAAAGAGGGGGACCTTCGGGCCTCTTGCCATCGGATGTGCCCAGATGGGATTAGCTAGTAGGTGGGGTAACGGCTCACCTAGGCGACGATCCCTAGCTGGTCTGAGAGGATGACCAGCCACACTGGAACTGAGACACGGTCCAGACTCCTACGGGAGGCAGCAGTGGGGAATATTGCACAATGGGCGCAAGCCTGATGCAGCCATGCCGCGTGTATGAAGAAGGCCTTCGGGTTGTAAAGTACTTTCAGCGAGGAGGAAGGTGTTGTGGTTAATAACCGCAGCAATTGACGTTACTCGCAGAAGAAGCACCGGCTAACTCCGTGCCAGCAGCCGCGGTAATACGGAGGGTGCAAGCGTTAATCGGAATTACTGGGCGTAAAGCGCACGCAGGCGGTCTGTCAAGTCGGATGTGAAATCCCCGGGCTCAACCTGGGAACTGCATCCGAAACTGGCAGGCTAGAGTCTTGTAGAGGGGGGTAGAATTCCAGGTGTAGCGGTGAAATGCGTAGAGATCTGGAGGAATACCGGTGGCGAAGGCGGCCCCCTGGACAAAGACTGACGCTCAGGTGCGAAAGCGTGGGGAGCAAACAGGATTAGATACCCTGGTAGTCCACGCCGTAAACGATGTCGACTTGGAGGTTGTGCCCTTGAGGCGTGGCTTCCGGAGCTAACGCGTTAAGTCGACCGCCTGGGGAGTACGGCCGCAAGGTTAAAACTCAAATGAATTGACGGGGGCCCGCACAAGCGGTGGAGCATGTGGTTTAATTCGATGCAACGCGAAGAACCTTACCTACTCTTGACATCCAGAGAACTTAGCAGAGATGCTTTGGTGCCTTCGGGAACTCTGAGACAGGTGCTGCATGGCTGTCGTCAGCTCGTGTTGTGAAATGTTGGGTTAAGTCCCGCAACGAGCGCAACCCTTATCCTTTGTTGCCAGCGGTTCGGCCGGGAACTCAAAGGAGACTGCCAGTGATAAACTGGAGGAAGGTGGGGATGACGTCAAGTCATCATGGCCCTTACGAGTAGGGCTACACACGTGCTACAATGGCATATACAAAGAGAAGCGACCTCGCGAGAGCAAGCGGACCTCATAAAGTATGTCGTAGTCCGGATTGGAGTCTGCAACTCGACTCCATGAAGTCGGAATCGCTAGTAATCGTGGATCAGAATGCCACGGTGAATACGTTCCCGGGCCTTGTACACACCGCCCGTCACACCATGGGAGTGGGTTGCAAAAGAAGTAGGTAGCTTAACCTTCGGGAGGGCGCTTACCACTTTGTGATTCATGACTGGGGTGAAGTCGTAACAAGGTAACCGTAGGGGAACCTGCGGTTGGATCACCTCCTTACCTTAAAGAA
>NZ_JAOWHK010000024.1:0-3514 GCF_030332665.1 Citrobacter sp. Cpo090
CGTTACCGGAGGGGGGAGATATTTCACAGGAGAGAACACCTCAGTAAACTATGATCAAAACACCATCTATTTTGAAGGTGCTATCTCTTTACCAAAATATGATTATGATAAAGTTACTTATAAAATAAACTCCAGTGGTGGAGATAAAATAATTTTTGAAGCATTCACTTCGGATATGTCGGAGGGTGATTTATTAAAAGCCAAAAGAAAATTAATATATAACTTAAATTAGAGAAAGCATAAAAATACCAACGCGAACAAATAACCGGAATTAAGACTAATTTTGAACAGTTTAAAACGAACCTTCGAAACACAATGGAAATTTTGATCAGATGAAGTACGCAGGTATTTTTCTGTTGATATTTGTAATGGTATCAATGAAGAGTTATGCGGCTGCTAATGATTATCATAGTTATTTAAAAACAGTTCTGGATAATGTGGAAGCGTCAAATCAAAAGAGGCTTTGGTCAATGCTGAGGAATTAAATAAACTTAGTACCCAACAGACCTTATTGCTTTCAATAATAAGAAGATAAGATTTATATAGCAAGATAGTAAGCTATTGGAAAGCTTATTGGCTACGCCCTCTATTCCTGTCGACATTGATAAGGAGGCTACATCAGAATTTGGAACTTTTAGTTATTATTCCTTTATGGAGTAATAGCCTTCGCGGCTGTATTCAACCACGAAGGTTTAGTTCTGCAGAAGGAAGATAATCCGAGAGGGGCGATGCGAAACGCAGTTGATAAAGAAAGAGAGTTAATGGCTGCGACGCTAAGGATATGATTTTCGAACACGAAGATATCTGCCCGGGCCGGATCCTAAGTTTTATAGATGTGTTTTCTGATCCTTTCTTTTTTCAGCGAACTGAAGAACGATTCGGCCACAGCATTATAACAGAATTTGCCACGCCGGCTCATATTGGGTGCCTGGTTATTGGTCCGACAGAAGCGCTGCCGTTCTGGCTGCCCTGGACGGAGTGCACGACAATATCGCCGTCCGGTTTACGTCGCCAGACCGCCATCATCAGCACATCCATGTACGGATATAAGTGATGTCGGTGACCCAGACCTGATTGGCCCGGATAAAGGTAAATTGCCGTTGCACTCGATTATTGTTTTCACTTGGAATAAAACTTATTCCATCTGTCGTTATCACTTGGCCATTAGTCAGAGAATTTCCATTTTCCAGTGTGGCGCGTACCAGGACAAGGCCTGCAGTTTTGCTGCTGACCTGAACAACCGCGGTGCCATTGAAATCTGTTTGTACACTCTCCGGCTCGATGGTAACCCCCTGAACGGATGTTTACAGGAGTGTTCTTGGTCAGATTTTGCGTCGGGCATCTCCCTTTTCTCATTTCCCTCCATCCGGGTATTACCCCAATTCTTCCAAATATGTCCTTATTGACACTTCGGCACTCCCTCCCACTGTAGGACTTGACGAAAATAGCGATGCTGGCATTAAATATGACGATATTACTAATGATTCCACACCCATATTAACCGGATTGGCTGAGGTCGGTTCTACAGTCAGAGTAACGGTTAATGAAAAGACGTACATTACCGTTACGAGGCTAATGCTGGTTGGCCTTTGGAAATCACCAGCCTCTTGTAGAGAGGCCTTAGTCACTATACTGTACTGGTGGAAGAAAGAGCGGATAACTTATATGATATAAAACCGAACAGATTACACTTGATACACAATTAGGGGTACCAACCGCTGGTTTGCTTGAAACGGATAATAGTGGTGATAAACTTGATAACATTACCAACGTACAAATCCATCTTTAACGGGAGTTACTGAGACTGGTGCAGTGGTTATAATCTAGATCAATATCAAAATATATTTCACTTCTGCAGGAAATGATAATACATGGACTCTTCATATTACGAATACTTTAAGAGAAGGTAGTAATAAACATAGCGTAACAGCAGTGGTTTTATCAACGTTGGTTGTTGGTAAAATTAATTTTTAATATTTAAGGTTTATTTATGGTTAATGATTCTAAAAGTTCTAAATCTACTCCGGTAGTATGGGCAAACATATTTGTTCAAACTTTCCTTCCTCCTGCGTTATATCTTTCACCAACTGTTTCTGCCGCGAAAAAGGAAGATATGCTTGCCCATAAGGTAGCAAACGAAATAAACAGCATCACCACAAACTTAGGGGTGTCGGAGAGTGAGTTGCAAAAAATAAACCAATCTTATGTAAATGATAAGACCAAAAATAAATATGAAAAACAATATGTTAGCAAGGATGTGAGTGCAGGTATAAGTTCCAGTTTTGCTGATACAGTACCGGCTTCCGATATGGTTACGACCCTGGTCAGTAGCGCGGCTACTGGCGAAATTCAGCGCTGGTTAAGCAAGCGTGGTTCGGCTAAGGTCTCAGTAAACGTTCATAAAAGCAAGTCACTCAGTGGAAGCTCTTTAGATTGGTTAATGCCAATTTACGATAAAAAAAATGTGACTTTATTTACTCAGGTTGGTGCAAGAAATAAAGAACACCGTAACATTGTTAATATGGGTGTCGGTGCCAGAGCATTATATGATGACTGGATGTTCGGTATCAATACTTTCTATGACTACGACTGGACTGGAGATCATTCTCGCCTTGGGGTTGGGGCAGAGGCTTGGTCAGATTACTTGCAGTTTTCTATCAACGGATATCATCGGTTGAGTAGTTGGCGTCAATCCAAAAATCTTGATGATTTTAATGAGCGTCCAGCAAATGGGATTGATTTTCGAGCTAATGGTTGGCTTCGAGAAATCCCCCAAATCGGTGGAAAATTAATCTATGAACAGTACTTTGGAAAGAACGTGGCGTTATTTGGTAAAGATAACTTGCAACATAATCCCTATGCATTAACGGTAGGTCTTAATTACACGCCTTTCCCACTACTAACCTTTGGTATTGACAGGAAATTGGGTAAGGGTGGGGCTAATGATACATCATTTAATATGAATTTCACATATAGGATTGGAGATGACTGGAAGTCCCAGATTACTCCTAAATCGGTTATTGGCAGTCGCTCTATCGAAGAGATTCGTCATAATCTTGTGGATCGCAATAATGATATCATACTTGAATATAAGAAACGGGATTTAATTAAGTTGTCGTTTGGTAATAACAACATTATTAAGGGTGTACCTGGTTCACAACATTTGATAAGTGTAAATGTGTCGGGTAAGTATCCCTTGGATTACATTAAATGGACTGCAAGTGATTTCATTTCTGCAGGCGGAAATATAAGCGTTTTAGATCGTACCCTCTTCAATATAGTCTTACCAAAAAATCAACCAATAATAAAAAATCGAGGTGAGATTAGTTATAGCTTAGAAGCCATAGCTGTTGATACGCACGGAAATGAATCAAAAGGTGAGCTACTGATGGTTCTAATGGATACCATTGATTCGGAATTAACCTTTGCAGGTTCGCCGGTGGTCACCAATAACAATGCGGTGGCCGACGGCCAGGCTGCGATCGGGGTGGCCTTCACGGTGCAGGACGGCAAC